>JARLIH010000473.1 GCA_031291845.1 Isosphaeraceae bacterium
CGCTGCATCGCTTGCGCGCCCAGGTCCACTTTGAGGAACTACTCATGTTGCTCACCCTCGGGCCGAACACAAGAAATCGGGGTGGCGGCGACGACCATCAATCCATCCTCGCGCGGCAGCGGTTCAACGCCAAGTTCGTCGACCATGCCCGGATCGGTCTGCGGTCCCTCAGGGACGCCCGGGATAACCTCTTGGCCCGGGAAGGTGTGCCGTTGCTGCGCGATCCTCGCGTGATCGAGCTCCGGCAGCTTTGGTTTCAATTCCTCGTGGCCTGCGCTTGCAATGCCTGGATACGCGAGCGTGCCAATACCCATACCGAAGCCGAGCCGAAATCCGCGTTCGAGAGGAGTTTCTGGCAGCGCTGGAACTGGCTTAACACGTCCGCCGGGCTCAAGGAGCTGGTCGACGAGGCAACACTTCAACAGTCCAAGGCATACCTGGAACCGGTCCTCGACGCGATGGAACCGGTCTCGAGCCACTCGCTCTCCGCGCGCTGTTTCGTGGAGCGTCAAA
This sequence comes from Isosphaeraceae bacterium, assembly GCA_031291845.1. Lineage (GTDB taxonomy): Bacteria > Planctomycetota > Planctomycetia > Isosphaerales > Isosphaeraceae > DAIDJG01. The sequence goes on from JARLIH010000473.1 coordinate 514, forward strand.
TCAAACTGTTCTGCACCGCACTGGTGCCGGTCCGAAACCTTGAACCGGAGGCGCGTGTGCCGACGACCGCAAGTTAGCAAGAAGGCGGCCTTGTCCCATTCGCCGGTGGTTGTGCGCCCGGCGAGGGCGCTATCCTGCAACGGCGCGGTCAGTGGCCCTCAAGACTGCTCGCGAAACCCCGCGCTGGTGAAAGTGAAATACGAAAAGGCGTGGAACCGATCGTCGTTGAGTCCTATCCGTGTGAGGAAATCCCAGGAAACTCGGCCGGCAGAAAAAACGGGAAACGACTGACTTGCTTTTTCCTAGGTATTGCTTAATCTAAAAGAAGTGCCCGGCGCTCGTGAGAGGCGACGTGGCAGCGGCTAGGGTGGCCCCGCCTTGCGATCGATCGCGAGGAAGGGGCTTTTTTGTTGCGCTCGGTGGACGAGTGACAAGGAGTCAACGCACCATGCCCGACCCCACTCAAGTGACCGTGACCGCGGAAGACCACTCACACCACTCGACACACGCCACCTACGTGCGCCATCAGAACTTCCCCGAGATTCGCGGCGAGGGGGAAACACCCGAAGACGCCGCGCGGCGCCTTGCGGGCCAGTTGTCGCTTGCCCTCGATCACGCCCCGAGCCAGTGGCGCCGGGAGCAGGTCCAGAGGGCCATCGAAGACGTGCTCGCGTTCGTGGACCAGTACCATTGCACGGGACCGGCGACAGCCGGCCTTTAGTCGGCTTTCTGGCTCGAAGGTCTTACGCGTCGTCCTCGCGAGGACGGGGGGAGGCATACGATGGTGCGCAGCATTTTAGTCGGTCTCGACGGCTCGCCCCACAGCGCCTCGGCGATTCGCCTGGGCATCGACTGGGCCCGCCGAGACGATGCACTACTTGTTGGCCTGGCGGTCATCGACCAGCCGACGATCGCCGCGGAAGAGCCCGTGTACCTCGGGGGCGTGCCGTACGCCGACCCGATTTATTACCGCGACCGAATGGCCGACGCGCGGCGCGAGGCCAACCAGTTCCTGGAGCAGTTCGCCCTGCGCTGCGCGGAGGCGGGTGTTGCGTGCAAGGTCCTGGAAGACGTCGGCCTCCCCGCCGACGAGATCGCCCTGGAAGCCCAGCGCTACGACCTGATCATGATCGGGCAGAAGACGCGCTTCCACTTTGAAGTCAGCGAGCGACGCGACGATACCCTCACACGGGTTTTGAAAGAGAGCCCGCGCCCGGTTGTCGTCGTCCCCGAGTCGTGGAACGAAGGCCAGTCGGTGGTCGTTGCCTATGATGGCAGCTTACCCGCGGCCCGCGCGTTGTACGCGTTCGAAGGGGCGGGGCTTGCACGAGGACGCACGGTGCATGTTGTGACCGTCCAGCGCGAGCGACTGGAGGCGGCGCGGCAGGCGGAGCGCGCGTGCGACTTCCTCCGGTTCCACGCGATCCCGGCGGTCGCGCACGCGGAGACGACCACGTACGATCCGTCCGAGGTCATTCTGCGCAAGGCCCGCGAGCTGGAGGCCGGTCTGATCGTCATGGGCTCGCACGGCCAGTCGGCCTGGCGCGAGTTCCTCATCGGGTCGGTGACCCGCAGCCTGATCCGCGAAAGCCCGGCGCCGCTCTTCCTGTTCCACTGACACAAAGGAGACGCGCCGATGTCTCAAACACGCATTCCACTGCCCCAGTTCCGGACGGTCCTGTTCGCAGCCGACCTCTCCGAGCCCGCGCGCGACGCGTTCGCCGTGGCATGCGCCCTGGCGCGTGAAGGAGCCAGCCGGTTGATCGTTCTGTACGTGGAGGAGCCGATCCCCAGCCTCGAGCAGGTCGTCGGTTATGGCGAGATGGGCGTGCCGATCTTCTTGCCGAGAGACGTGCCGGCCGAGCCGCCGACCATGGAGCGGCTCCGAGAGCTTTTCGTGCCCGGCGGCCCGGTCGCCGTGGACTACCAGATTCGCAAGGGGGATGCCGCGGACGAGATCCTGGCAATGGCCGAGGAGTCGAGTTGCGACCTGCTCGTGCTCGGGACGCACGGTCGCTCGGGCGTCGACAGGCTCTTGATGGGGAGCGTGGCCGAGGCCGTCATGCGGCACGCGCCTTGCCCGACGTTGACCGTGCGTTCGGGTTCGGCCGGAGCGAAGTTGGGAGCGGTTCGCACGGTTCTACTCGCCACGGACTTCACGCGCTATTCGGAGGCCGCGCTCCGGGTCGCACGGGGGCTGGCGCGCGACCACGGGGCGAAGCTGGTCATTGTGCACGTCGTCGAGCCGGAGCTGGTCCCGGGTGCTCCGAGCGAGACGATGTCGCACGTCGCGACGGAGCGCGACGCGCTGGACGCGGTCCGCGAGCGGGCCGAGGGGTCGGACCTCAAGTTTCCCGTGGACGTTCAGTTGCGCAATGGCGACCCGGCCCGCGAGGTGCTGGCGTGTGCCCAGGAGGTAGGCTGCGACCTGATCGTGACCGGGTCGCACGGCCGCTCCGGACTGGGACGGCTCCTGATGGGAAGCGTGGCCGAGGCGGTGATGCGTCAGGCCGGGTGTCCGGTCCTGACGGTCAAGGTCCCGGCCAACGGCGCGGCGGGACGTGAGCCGGCCGCCGTCGCGGGCACGGCGAATCGCCAGCGATGACGGCGTTACGAGACCGACAGAACGGAGGCGTCACATGATTGCAAGCGAATTGATGACCCAACCCGTGTTGACCGTGCGGCCGGAGACGAGCCTCGCCGACGTCGCCCGGACGCTGGTCGAGAACCGCATCGGCTGCCTGCCGGTGGTTAACGAAGCGGGTAAAATGTGCGGCATCGTCACCGAGACCGATTTCGCCGCCAAGGAGCGGGGAGTGCCGTTCTCGTTGCTCGTCCTGCCGCAAGTCTTCAGCCCGGCGATGCCGCCGGAAGCGGTCGAGCGGGTCCGGCAGGAGGCGGGCACGACGCTGGCGCGGGAGATCATGATTTCCGAGGTGATTACGGCGGCCGAAGACACCCCGGTGGAGGAAATGGCGCGGCAAATGCTTCGTTACGACATCGACCACATTCCGGTTTTACGAGACGGAGCGCCGGTCGGGATCGTGTCCCGGCATGATTTCTTGCGCATGATCGTCGGCGCTCCCAGCCCAGCATGAGGCGCCATCAAGCGCCGTCACAGACTCTCAAAATTTACTACTGAGGAGATCTCGATGTCGAAGAAACCCAAGTCCCCAGTTCCCCCCGAGCACGGCGGCAAGCCCACGCCGACGCACGACCTGGAGGCCGAAGAGACACGATCGGCCCAGGAGAGCGCGCACGCCAAGGACGCCGAGGCGTCGATCCGGGACCGGATGGTCAACATCGGACGAGGCAACAAGCAAGCGGGGCGCCAGGGCCAGTAGGCGGCACCGGGCCCCTAATTCGAGTTTTTCGCCCAAGTGAGGCGCGAGCGCTCATTCGCATGTTTTGCGGCCGAATTTCTGCGGAAGAAGGGGACGCAGCGCGCCCGAGAGAGCAAGTGTTTCTAGCAGTGCGATCCCCGAGATCGGCACAACGGCCGGGGGGACGGGCCGAATGGGCACGTGTCCCGGTTCGCCCTCACCGGGCCGCTGCGCTGCCACCCTCTTGTGGGGGGCGAGGATTTCCTGCGCGGTATAAATGCACAAACGTGGTAGTCCGTCAGCTTGGAGAGACAACGTGAGGTCGTATCGCAACGCAAAGTTCCCCAGCGGGCTGGCGACCAGGAGGTCTGGTGTAATAGGCCTGCTTCTGGCCGTCGCCGTCGTGGCGGGCACGATCGCGGCTCAGCGCTTGGATGCGCAGGACCGTCCCGAGGCGCAGCGGAAGATCCTTGCGATAGAGATGGAAAAGAAGCTGAAACGTGCCCAGGCCCTGCTTACTTGCCTTGCCTTCGAGGACTTCGACGCGCTGGCCGACAATGCGCGTTCGCTGAAGCAAATCGGCGAGCAGACGCTCGCCAAGGTGACTCCTGACCTGGCTTATGTCAAGTACAGCGCCGAGTTCGTTTCCCTGGCCGACGAGTTGGAACGGCGGGCCAAGGACAAAGACCTGAACGGGGCGACGCTCTCCTACATCCGGCTCACGATCAATTGCGTCGAGTGCCACAAACGCGTCCGCGACGGCCGCATCCTCGATCCCAAGCCGTGAGCGACGTTTGATGGGCTCACGAAGAGGTGAGCAGTGCCGCCGGATCCTTGGCCGCCGTGTCGGTCCCGTGCGGCGCCGCGGCGTCGGCGGGTCGAGGGAAGAGCTCATCGCGAAAAATGGGGACGGTCGGGGGCGCCTCGATCCCGATTCGTACCTGACCGCCGCGCAGCCCGGTCACGACGATGCGGATATTGTCGCCGATGATGATCTGTTCACCGATTTTGCGGCTCAGAACCAGCATGGGTCTGCCTCCGTTGATGTGCATGGAGATGCGGATTCGCGTTGCGAGGGAAGTCCGTTTTTAAGTCATCGCCGCCGTTGAACGCCAGCTTGCCGGACCGCTCGGCGAGACCGCGACGCGGGAATGCCCGGTGACTTCGATTTCGTTGACGATGGGGAGTCGACCCGAGAGAGCGCAGGCCGCTTCGAGCGCCAACTGCTTCAGGTACTGGCTGGGCAAGCGGCCACGTAAGCGGACGAACGCCCTGCAGTCGTCACACTCGACGTCGTGGAGCGCGGCGTAGGGGCTCTCGTGCAGGCGTTGGCCGATGGCAGACCGCAGAGCGGCCGCGCCACCGGGCGGGGAAGGATCGTCGCACGTGCCATCGTCCAGCCGGAACATCGGTGTCGCCTCAATAAGACTCGGGTATGGCCATGCCAGGACCGGTCTTGCGAATGCGGCAGCCGTTACCGCTGGTGGATCAGCGCAGATTCACTGACCCCGCTCGTGGGGGGCGACGGCAGTGGGCGGAAAAACAAAAACCCCTTCCACGCGGTCAACCACGGGGAGGGGCCACCTTAGCCGTCGATCGCTCGGACCCGCCATGAGGCCGAGGCGGTTCGAATATTAGCACGTGTGTCGCCGGTCGGTCAACTCGATTTCCCGGCATTCGGTCGGTGGCGCGGCTGACAATCTGCGGGTGTGACCTCTTCCGTCCTGGACGCGAATGAGGTAAAACATCTTGAAGTTGCTCGACGGCTCATGAATGGGCCGACTGACTGGGTTCTGAGAGCCCACGCAAATGCCTACCGGCGGTGCGTGGGCTTCTTTTGTTTTTTGCTGGCCCCTAAGGGGATTGGGAGGCTGCGATATGGGCTTCGAGCGCCTCAGTGAACGGTACAGGGAGTTGCAGGCCTACGTGGGGTGGGACGAAGAGGACGTGCGAAGGATCGTGGCCTGTGCCCCGCGCCTCGAACCGTACCTGCCGGCCCTGATCGACGATTTCTACGCCGAGATCGAGTGTCACCCCGACGCCCGCAAGGTCATCACCGGCGGGCCGCAACAGATCGAACGGCTCAAGGCGACGCTGCTCCGTTGGGTGCGCGACTTGTTCGGCGGGAGCTACGATGAGGCCTACGTCGAGGGCCGCTGGCGAGTCGGCTGGCGGCATGTCGAGATCGGCCTCGACCAGGTCTTCACCAACGTCGCGCTTTCGCGGTTGCGGGCCGGCATGTGCACTGCTTTGCAAGAGACCTGGCACGGTAGCCCCCGTGAGCTCGCGGAGTCGGTCCGGTCGCTCAACAAGCTGCTCGACCTCGACCTGGCGATCATCGAGGACGCCTACCAGGCCGAATACGTGGGTCGCCTCCAGCGCACCGAGCGATTGGCCACTCTCGGGCAGGTGGCCGGCGGGGTGGCCCACGAGCTGCGCAACCCGCTGAACGTGGTGAAGACCTCGGTCTATTATTTGCTCAACGCCCGCAACCCGACTCCTGAGAAGAGGGCCGAGCATCTCCTCCGGATCGAACGTCAGGTCGAGCTGGCCGACGGCGTGATCACGACGCTGTCGAACTTCGCCAAGATGCCGGTGGCCACGATGCGCCCCACGCCCGTCGAACCGTGCGTGCGCGAGGCGCTCGAGGCATCGCCCCCGGGCAACGGTATTCGGCTTGCGCTCGACCTCCCGGTGTCGCTGCCGCAGGCGCTTGCCGACGGTAACCAGCTCCGGATTGTCTTCGGCAACCTGATCCGCAACGCCCGCGATGCCATGGCCCAGGGGGGCCAGCTCTCGATTAGCGCCAGCCAGGTGGACGGTATGCTGGAGGTGGCGATCGCCGACACGGGGGTGGGAATCCCCGAGGCAGACCTGTTCCAGATCCTGGAGCCCCTCTATTCGACCAAGGCACGGGGCCTCGGACTGGGGCTTGCCATCGTGCGGGCGATCCTCGATAAAAGCGGAGGCAGCCTGCGGGTAGAGAGTGAGCTGGGGCGAGGCAGCGTTTTCACCGTGAGGTTGATGGCCGCCCCCGCCGAAAAAGAGTCGGAGTAGTCCTATGTCGATTCCGCACGAACGTCGCGTGCTCGTCGTCGACGACGAGGAAGATACCTGCAGGAACCTGTCGGACATCCTCACCGACCTTGGCTACCGGGTCGACTCGGCGTGCGACGGCCCCACGGCCCTGGAGCTGGTGCGGAAGGAGCATTACGACATCGCCCTGCTGGACCTGAGGATGCCCGGCATGGATGGCCTGACGCTCTACCGCGAGATCAAGAAGCTCCGCGCGGGGACAGTGGCGATCCTGGTGACCGCGTACGCCGGTGGGACCACGTCCGAGGAGGCCCTGGAAGCCGGCGCCTGGCAGGTCCTACCCAAGCCGGTCGACTTGCCCGTGCTGCTGGAGATGGTCGACCGGGTCCAAGACCAGCCGCTAGTCCTGGTCGTCGACGACGACCACGACCTGTGCGAGAACCTCTGGCAAATCCTCCGCGATCGGGGCTATCGGGTCGCCCTGGCGCACGACGCGACGGGGGCGGCCGAGCAGCTCCGGGGCACGTCGTTCCGGATCGTGCTGATCGACATGAAGTTGCCGGGGGGCAACGGCTCCGAGATCTTCCGGCTGGTCCGCGAGGCGGACCCGCACTCCCGCACCGTGCTGATCACCGGCGCCCGTCCCGAGATGGAGGCGCTCGTCGAGCAGGTGCTGGCCGAGGGGGCCGACGCCGCCTGTTACAAGCCGTTCGACGTTCCCCGCCTCCTGGACACGCTGGACCGGCTCGCCAAGGCGCCGGGGTAAGCACGGATGGACCCAGTCAACCCCCTTCATATCCTGGTGATCGAGGACGACGCGGACACGCGGGCCAACCTGCGCGACATCCTCGAGATGGACGATCACCAGGTCGAGCTGGCCGGATCAGCGGCCGACGTCGTCGAGCGGGAGGACTGGTCGACGATCTCGGCCATCATCCTCGACCGCAGGCTCCCCGACTCGACGGCCGACGACCTGCTGCCCCGGCTCAGGAGGGCCGCTCCCGACGCGGCCGTGATCATCGTCACGGGATACTCCGACCTCCAGGGGGCGATCTCGGCCCTCCGCCTGGGGGCGACCGACTACATTCTGAAACCGATCGCGCCCGACGACCTGCGGGCCCGGCTTCGGCGCGTGGCCGAGTACCGCAGCGCGCAGGAGGCGCTCCGGCTCGCCGAGCGACGCTACCGCCTGCTGGTCCAGAACTCTTCCGACATCATCACGGCCTTCGACGCCGACGGCACCATCCTCTACCAGAACCCGACGATCGAGCAGATGCTCGGCCATCGGCCCGAGGAGCGTATCGGCACGAACATCCTCGGCGACCCGATCATTCATCCCGACGACCTCAATGCCGTGCGGGTCTTCCTCAACGACGCCCAGCGCCGGCGGGGCAAGTCGGTGGTCTCCGGCTTCCGGCTACGGCACGCCGACGGCTCTTGGCGGCACATCGAAGCAGTCGGGCAGGACCTGCTGAACGAGCCGGGCGTCGGCGCCATCGTGGCCAGCTTTCGCGACGTCACCGAGCGACGGAGGGCCGAGGAGGCGCTGCGGGCGAGCGAGGAGCGGTTCCGCCGGCTGTTTGAGGCCGGGATCGTCGGCGTCGGCGTCAGCGACCGCAACGGCACCTGGCTCGAAGCCAACGACGAGCTGCTCCGGATCCTGGGCCGGAGCCGCGCCGAACTGGCGGCAGGCGCCATCCACTGGGTCGAGATGACGCCGGCGAAGTACCTTCCCCTCGACGAGCAGGGGATCGCCGAAGCCGAGCGCCGGGGGGCCTGCACCCCCTACGAGAAGGAGTTCGTGCGCGACGACGGCACCGTCATTTCCGTCGTGATCGGCTACGCTTCGCTGGGGACGACCGCCGACCGGTTTATCTGCGTCGTGCTCGACATCACCGTGACCAAGCAGGCGGAGGACTTGCTCCGCCGGGAGCGCGACTTCGCCCGCGGCCTCATCGAGGGGGCGCCGGCGGTCGTGTTGCTGCTCGATGCCGACCGGCGCATCGTCCGCTTCAACCGCTACGCGGAGGACCTCTCCGGATACCGTGCGGAGGAGGTGCTGGGCCGGGACTTCCTGACTACGCTCCTGCCCGAGCGCGAGCGGGCCCGGATCGAGGAGGTCTTCCGGGCCATGCTCAGCGGGGCCGACACCACCGCCACCGTGAACC
>JARLIH010000474.1 GCA_031291845.1 Isosphaeraceae bacterium
CGCCTGCGTCGAGAATGTCCTGGAGGGTCTTGCCGCCCGCGGTGAGGAGCTGGGGAACGACCTCATCGAGATACGTCTTCCAGGTCTCACCAGTTTCTAGAATGGTCGACGGTTTAAGGCTGGCCCCGGAGAGGCTGGCCCCGTCGAGGTTGGCCCTGGAGAGGCTGGCCCCGTCGAGGTTGGCCCTGGAGAGGTTGGCCCCGGAGAGGTTGGCCCCGGAGAGGCTGGCCCTGGAGAGGTTGGCCCCGGAGAGGTTGGCCCCGGAGAGGCTGGCCCCGGAGAGGCTGGCCCCGTCGAGGCTGGCCCCGTCGAGGCTGGCCCTGAAGAGGTTGGCCCCGGAGAGGTTGGCCCCGGAGAGGCTGGCCCCGTCGAGGCTGGCCCTGAAGAGGTTGGCCCCGGAGAGGTTGGCCCCGGAGAGGCTGGCCCTGAAGAGGTTGGCCCCGGAGAGGTTGGCCCCGGAGAGGTTGGCCCCGGAGAGGCTGGCCCCGGAGAGGTTGGCCCCGGAGAGGCTGGCCCTGGAGAGGCTGGCCCCGTCGAGGCTGGCCCCGAAGAGGTTGGCCTTTTTTGCGACGGCCATCTCCAGGGCCTCGCAGAGCGACTCGGCTTCGCACTCAAAGAGAAGCGCGCCGTTGACGATGGCAGTGATCTTGAATTCGGGCATTCGTAGACTCCTTCGGTACGGAACGGGTTCAGCCAACGGCGACGTGCCGGCGGCGGGTCCCGTCAGAACGGTCGATAGTGGTTGCGGCGTTCGATTTGCGATGGCTCCTCGGCCAACCACACCGAGCGGCCATTCAACACGTCGTCGAGGTCGGGAATCCGACGGAGCATTGCGGGGTCACGCTCCCAGTAACGCCGCATCCAACGGCCGAGCGCGCAAACGCAGTGAGCCGCAACGGTCGCCGGCGTGCGCTCTGGTACGGGGAGGCGCCGCCATACGGTCGTTAGTCCCATGCCGCCGCAACGGTCGCATCCCTTCGATGCCTGTTCGGCTCCCTCTCGCGTTGCTAGGTCCTGGCGCTTGCCTTCGGGCTTCTTCGCAATGATCGCTTCACGTGCGAACGCGACGAGGGTCGTGAAGTGCTTGCGTTCCGAGGCCGGTTCGGCGACGAGGCGTTCCGAGGCTGTTGTAAGGGTGTCGTAGGAAAGTCCCTCGATCTGATTGAGCAGCTTGAGCCAGGTCTTGTAGACGACCTTCGCATCCGGGGTACCGGGCACGGGGAGTCCGGCCTTGGGGTGGCGCGCCAAGTGCTCGCTCAGGAAGTTTTCGAAGAAAGGCTCAGCCGAGTGACGCAATGAACGCCTCCTGTTCGGCCTCGTATTGCCGGATTTGCTCCATGATGCTGACGGGTGGCGGGGGCGGTGAAGAGATGGTCGGGCCTCCCTCGGCCGCGAACCCTTCGAGCGTGCGTACGACGTAGCCCACGGGGTTGCGTAGCGGCTCTGTGGCCTGCTTTTCGGCCGCGCGGTCGATCGCGGCGACGACCCACGACAGGCCCCACTGCCGGGCTAACGCGACGATCCGTTTGCGGGCGGACGCCTCGTCGACGCGCAGCACGGGAGCAGCCTTTGAGATCGCCTCTCGGATCTCTTGGGGGGTTGCCTTCCGGGTTTCCGTCGCCGTCGAAATCGAGGGAGTAGGCGACGGCGACGTGGGTCCGTCGCCGATTGCCTCCCCTTTGAATTCCCCACCAGGGACTTCTATAGGGGGGTCTGGGGGGAGTTCGTTCCTCGACGGACAGGAGTCCGTTGACTGAACGGACAGGAGTCCGTTGACGGCGGGCGGTTCGACGTCTGTCTGGTCGGCGAACAGGGGAGGCTCGGGCGGCTCACCCAAGAAGAACCGGCGACGGGTCCGAAGCGCGTAATCCCAGACGCGTGAGATGAGACCCAGCTCGCGGAGTCGCTTGAGGGTCTTCTGGATGTAGCTGATGCTCACACCGAACTTGGTAGCGAGCGTCTTGGTGGCCTGGCAGACGCCTTGGAGCTTGTGCTGGTTCCGCTCGAAGAACTCCAAGACACGGAGCTGGAACTGGGTTAATTTGGCATTGACGGCTGGACATGTCGTGTTCATCGACGTAGGATTGTCTCGGGTTGAGTAGCGTGATCTCGGGGCCCCGACGGTTTGCTGGGCTGTCGGGGCCCTTTACATTTGGCGGTTCGCGGCTAGTAGGGGACGGAGTCGTCGCCCTGGTCGACAGGCTCCGCGTCGGGGTTGTAGACCCCGAGACGCCGTGCGTGCTCGTCTTGCTTCTCGCGGAAGCGGTCCAGGACGGTGTCCTTGACCCAGTCTGGGTACTGGTGGAAGTACCTTGCGACGAACTCCAGCACCTTCGTTCGGCTGCGTTTTGACGCGTCCTTTTCCTGGGCGATCTGGGCCGGCTGGATGATGCCTTGCCGTAGGCACTCGCTGGCGACGAGGTTCGCGGCCTCGAACTGGTTCATCACTTCTTTGACGCGTTTCTGTGGTTCGACTTTGGCCATGGACTGCTCGTTGCCGAACTCCGTGTTCCTGCTGTTGAGCTCGCGTACGATCCAGGTGGCCCACGACTCGGCTTGCGGTGCGCGCTGTTGCTTCGCTGGCTCGGCCGACCGGTTGTCCTCCCGTCGGTTCTGCCGCTGTTGTTGGCGCTGACCCGATGGACGCTGGCCTTCTCTCTGCCCCTGTGCCTGCGGTGGGGTGCGTTGCGGGTCGGCCGGCCGAGAGTCAGCCGATTCGGCGGGGGTCGCGCCGAGGGGTGGGTACTCGTCCAGATCCTGCGTGAAGTGCTCGGAGAGGCATGAGAGGCCAAGGGACGCGTCAACAAGGCTCCGTTTCTTCGCGATCTTCAGGACGGTATTGCGGACGTCGTGGATGTCGGGGTTCTCGACACGACCGACGTTTTGTGCTGTGATTCGCCGATCGTCGTCTTGGAACTTGGCGTTGCACCCGCCCTTCTTTTTGAAGCACACCCACCCGCCGCCGTACTCTTCCTTGCCCTTGATGATCGCGGCCTTTCCGCACTCGGGGCACTCACGCTCCGCGTGGCGCCAACGGTACTTGCTTTCGAGTGACGATGCCGAGCCAACCCCGATGCCGATGATCGACTGAGACGTGCGGGACCGCAGGACCGTCTTGACGATGTGCTCGACGTGGCCGCCCTCGAAGTGCTCGGTACTGATTTCGTAGTCGGGGTAGCAGTTGAAGTACATCAGGATCTTCTGTGAGCCGGGGAGCAGGAGCGTCGGCTTGCTCGTCCCTGGGATCACGCCGTAGTCGAGGTCTTGCTTGAGCTCGCGGCCGACGAACTCGCGGACTTGATTGATATCCTCGATCGTCTGTTGCATGGCTCCCGCTCCGCCGAGCTGGATGCGGCCGGGTCCCGGGAGGGTGGCGGGTGGCGAGTGCTGCGGGACAAGGGCTGGCGCTGTGGCCATGGGTTCGCTCCTCGTTTCGAAAAGTCAACGGGACCGGAATATTGCCGCGGGGTTGGCGGAATAGCTCAGGACACTGGCTGGAGGCGTTCGTAACGCTTCTTCTCGGCCGGGTAGCGCGCTGACACCGCATCGGCGACGATGGCGGTAAGGGAGGAGTTATCGTTGAACACCTCCTTACGCATGGCCTCGTACAGCCAACGCGGAATGTAAACGCCGATCTTCACAGCGTCGGTCGGATTGCCGTTTCGCTTGGACGGAGCTGGCATTGTCCTTCTCCAGAAAGAATGAAAGTCGCAAAGGCGACATTGATTCTTACGCTGCGAAGGCGCCGTTGTCAATAGAGTCGTGTCGCCAATTTCCAAAGTCGCAAAGGATCAAACACGGAAATGCTAGTTGTCGCAAGTGATACGGCCGGTACGATGGGCGGTATGAAAGACTTCACCGATAAGTTCAAGCTGTCCGCCCGGTCCACAGGCGAGGTTTCCGAAGTGCTCGCCAACGTGGTCAGCCGCTTTCGGGCGCGCAGGTTCGACCTGGGCCCGCTGGCCGGCGTTGCTAAGGGCGGGTCGTTCTCGCGAGAAATCTGTCTGAACGCCCTGGTAGCCAGGTTCGGCCGGCTCAGCCAGGCGGAACAAGAGCGAGAGATTCGCGAGGGGATCGCGGTTCTAGCGGAGTTGATGACGTCGGCGTCCGGAGAGGCCGCCGACGCACAGGCATCGCTGGATCAACCTGTTGTGGCTCGCACGATCGCAGAGCAGAATCTTGACGTGGTTGAGGATCGGAGGGAACGTGCCTCTCGTGCGAGCAATCGGACGCCCTCAACAAAAGACCCGGTAGGCAAGCACAAAGGGGCCGATCGCGATGGCACGCCAAAGCCCCGACGCTAGGTATGCGGATCGCCTCCATCTGCCAATCGGCATCCACAAGAGCTCGAAGCTGAATAACTCCCCGGGTTGCTGGGGATTCTCCATGATGAACCGGCGGCAGAGAAACATCGGCATCCGTGTGCGAACGCGTGCGGTTTCCGTTTCCGCGTACTCCCTGGTCGTCGCTGGTTTCATCAGTGGCCCTCGTTCCTGGTCTCGCGTGGCGATCGCAGTTGTACACTAACCTGTACACTAGGCCGCGTCAAACGGTTTTTGGAGCGCTGATGATGGATTTAGGAATCAAGACAGACGAGCGTGGTGGGCAAGGGCGGTCCGGAAAGGGTCCGCCTCCTTTGCCATGCAGTGAGCCTTTTTGGAAGTGGGTGAGCGTGCAGGTTCTCGCCGGAACGGCGCTACTCGTGATGCTGTTCGTAGCCGCGGTCTTCGTGCTTCGTCCGGTCGATCCTGTTTCGGTTGACGTTGTTCCCGTCGATCGTGAAGCGGTACGTGTTCAAGACCCCGCTGACCACGTGTTTTTTGGCAGTGTAATGAGCGCTGGCAGGAAGGTTTACCCGGGGATTGGTGGCGAGAGGTGGATTGCCAGTCTCACGCAAGACGAGTGGGAAGCCGTAATGCTGAACAGATTAAAGGGTGCAAGTGGAAACATTGAACGTTTTATTCTTGAGGGATACATTGGTGAGTTGCCTGCTTTTATAAGGCTTCTCGAAAACGACGTGGATACGCCCGCGACCCACGCCGCTGCGAGGGGGTTGAGACGCCTGATTCCTTTGGCGAGGCCGGGCGTGAAGCCCTTTCCCAATGGACATCCGGAAAGTCATTGGGCCGATGGAAAACTTGAAGAATCAGACGAAGTTTGTGAAGAAGTGAATAGAGAGTTAGAGCCCCTAGAAGCGCAGATTGATCGCGACGTTGAGAACTATTTCCGTCGCCGATGGGGGCGTCGTTGACATGAACCGAGACCTTTGGGGCGGCGTCGTCCTGCTCGGGATTCTCGGCGTCATGCTCTGGGGCTGGCTCTTCGGGTTGCCGGTCGGCGTGCGTGACTTGTTGGGCGGGGATGGTGAGCCTGAAACGCCTGACGCCCCCAGCGGTCCGCGGTTGGACGACTGAGGGCGTCGAACTGGTTACCGGTGAAACCGCCGCGTGTAGAGTCGCGAGAACGCGGGGATGATCCGCAGGCGTGTCGGCCGATCGCGCTCGTCCCAGAGGCCGACGAGAACGTCTGAGACCCGGTGCCATCGGTTCCGGCCGGGGCCTTCGAGGGCGCGCTCGAGTTGGACGAGCGCGTCGGCGGCGGCGGGATGGTTGCTGTCGCGGAGATTCAGCCACGTGACGGCCAACGCCAGCACGCGCCGGGGTGTCTCGGGGGCGACGGGATTCACCCCGGGTCGGTAGAACGGCCACTCCGTAGCGTTCCATCGTTTCGGGGGCCGGCGGTATCGGTGGTTGAGCATGGTTCACTCCGGTCGGATTAGATGACGTAGCTCTCGGCTTTGGCGATTGCGGTCCGCGCTCGTCGCACTCGATCCAACGCGGCTTCCGGTGTCATCGTTGATCCGGCTAAGTGCGGTGCTGCGGCTTCGAGGTAATCGGCGATGAGCCGAAGCTCGGTCAACATGCCTGGCGCGGCGAGTATTAGTGTCCGGTTTCCGTGTGCGTGTGGTCCCTCTTCGATCGTGCACACTGGCTCAAACTGGTGCGACGCGTCGGCCATGGTGTCGACGTTGCCGATGATTTCGAAGGGTGCGTACTCGTCGTTGTGTGACTGCCAGGGTGTGGGCGTGTGCTCGGGCATCGGTCTTCAGGCTCCCATGTAAGATGCGTTTGCGTGCTCTTCCTCGCACTCCTCGTGCACGTCCTCGGTCCCGTCCGTTTCGCCTTTGCAGTGACGGCAGTAGTCGTACAGTAGGCTGTTGCCGGGGCGGTCGATGGTTTCGCTGGCGATCGTGCCGTTCCGTCTCATGTTGAGTTCGATGTCGTGTCGGGCGTTCAAGCGAATCGCTGGGTCGTCGCTGACTGATTCCTCGACGGCGTCGGCCATGTCGCGGAGGCCCTGGGCAACTCGCTTCGCCAGAGCCTTTTGCTTGTCGGTGATCATGGGCGGTTCACTCCGGTCGGGGACCGCGGCCGTTGAGCCAGAGGCTCATGCGGGCCTGGTAGCGGTCGTAGCTGTCGTACCACTCGGGGAATCCGTCGGGGCCGACGTCGGGCAGCTCGGTCTCCTCGTTGTCGCTGGCGTAGGGCACATCGAACAGCGCGGCTTCCTCGTGCGGATCGACGTGCACACCGGTCTGGGTCGGCCTCGGCCGGGGCTTGGGGCCCGCGGGCACGCCCTGCCGAAGCCTCGGGGCGTCGTCGAGCGTGCCGTTGGTCGTCTCGACGGGCGTCTTGCGGTCTGTTAACGTGGTCATCTGATCTGGCTCCAACTCGTAGCAACTCGTTTCGGGGCAGGGTCACCAGGGCCGGGCGGGTGTTACAGCACCTTCCCGGCCCCACTTCGTTAGCTCTTCGCAGCAAGCTTCAAGGCGGCTTCATAACCGGCCGCCGTGTAGAGGCACTCCTCACCCCACACCTCGTAATATTCGGTCTCCGGGTTGAAGAAGACGTGCCGGTCCGTGGTGCCGTCGGTGTGCATGTGTTCGAGGCGTTCGATTGCGTCCATCGGTCTCATCTCCTCTCAGGGGCTCGGGGTCAGTCGACCAGGTCGAACACGAAGCGGACGGCACTGGTGAGCAGCGAGAGGTCGAAGAGGTCCATTTCTCGCCAGATTCGCTTGAGGGTCGTCATGGTCGCGTCTCCGTTCGGGGTGGCGTTGATCACTACACCCGAATAATAGCGTATCAAAGTCGCAAAGTCAACAGTTCTCAAAGGCGACTTTG
This sequence comes from Isosphaeraceae bacterium, assembly GCA_031291845.1. Classification (GTDB taxonomy): domain Bacteria; phylum Planctomycetota; class Planctomycetia; order Isosphaerales; family Isosphaeraceae; genus DAIDJG01. Next base: position 7,184 of record JARLIH010000474.1, read on the forward strand.
CGATTTTTTTTTGGAGAGCGTCTATTTCGCGCCCGTCAAGCACGCCCTGCACACGCTCGGGTGCACCGTCTGCCCTGCCTTCTTGCCCCCGGGCTGGCACTCGACGGCCCCGCGGTGGGCGCAACTGCACACCCGCGCGTGCGAGCACTGGCCGACGATCGCGAGGACTTCGAGTTCCGCGGCCGACGGGCCGATGACGGCAGGCGGCGCGTCGGCGGTGATCGGTGGCAATGGTGGTGCCCCGTAGTGCTCTGAGAGCACGTCGCGCGCGAGCTTCCAGACGCCACCTCGGGCGCCGACGCGCGCGGCGAATCCGATGTCGTAGGGATAGGGTTCGCGGGGACGCGCCACGAACGTCTCTCCCCGTAGCCAGGCCCGCCGCAAGAGGAGCGTCCCGAACCCCGAGCCGCTAATCGGTATCGCTGGTCCGGCGGCTGGGTGGATCGCGCTGGGGTCGGCTTGCGACCAGCACACGTACTCGCCAGCGGCGGACCGGCCTCGGTAGATGCCCGACACCGCGGCGGTGTCCGGGTCCATCGCGCGCAACAGCTTCTCGATGGCGTCGGCTGGCGGCCGGTGGTCGTCTTCGATGACGAGCACGTAGGGCGTTGCCAGCTCGCGGGCCATCCGGGCGTAGATTCGACGCATCGCCAAGTTCACTTCCACCCCGCCATCGTTCGGTCTCGGCCTGCCGTTAAGACCTTCCGCGCCGACGGCTTGCTTGTAGAGCCGCAAGTCGGGGTAACCCGACTCAAAGGCCCACGTGCGTATCTTGGCGTGGAAGTCGTCGCGCTGGGACGTGTCGGCCAGCACGAGACGCACCTGGTCGCGCGGCCACTGCTGCGTATCGAGCCACGGACGCAGGTGCGACTCCCATGCCGCATCGCGCCCGGAGAGCGGGACGAACACGGTGATGGTCTCGTCCGCCAGCCCAGCCCGGTCGTAGTAGCTCGCGTCGACACTCACCTGAGAGAGCTGCCCGGGATGGCGACGGTAGCGGTAGACGGCCGGTTGCTTCGCCGCGCGGAAGCCCGCGCCGACGACTCGACGCCAGAGGCGCCAATCGTCGTGGGTGAGCACCCCTGGGCTGTGGTCGAGCGCCTGGCTGATCAGGATCGCCATGCGACTGACGATCGACCCGTTGTGCATGCAGTTCTTCCGGTCTACCTGGTCGGGATCGAAGGTGTCCGGGAATTGGCAGAGATGGCTGGTCTCGCCAAACTCCTGCACGTCGCTGTAGACGATGCCGACGCGTCGATCTTGGAAAAGTGGCAAGCCTCGCTCGAGGTAATCGGGCGGTAGCACGTCGTCGGCATCGAGCCAGACCAGGACTTCACAGTTGGTGGCGTTGAACCCGGCCCGCTTGGCGTCGTGAGGGTGCGTGTCGTCGATCCGCAGGTAGCGCACCTCTTCGCCTGCGTACCGTCCGGCGACGTCGGCCGTGTCGTCGCTGCTCGCGACGTCGACCACGACGATTTCCCGGGCTCGCCACGTCTGGCCGAGGACGCTTTCGAGCGCTTCAGCCAGGTAGCAGCCGAGGTTGTGGCTCACGACGACGACAGCGCAACGGGGCGTGCCGCGGGGCGTGCGGCGCGGGTAGAAGAGCCGCGTCGATGCAGGATCGACCGTGCGCGGGCGCCACCAGCCGGGCCGGTGGTGCGGAGTGCCAGGAGGAGCTGGAATCAGGCGCTCGCGCGGGCTTGTCGGGGGACCGCTCATGATTGGAGGTCCGTGATGTTGTGGGAGGTGCCGTTTTCGATATCGCCCGTCGGGACGCAGTCGCCGTAGTAGCTGTTGTAGTAGCCGCCGTCGCTAACGAGGTCGAGCGTGTCAGTCGAGATGGTGGTGATTTCAGGGGGGACGGTCCCGAGAATCACCGACTCGAAGCTCCAGAACGGAACGTTGAAGCCGTCGCAGTCCTTTGGCACGGCTGCACTGATCTCGGCAAACGTGTCGACATAACCACCAGAAACGAATACGGCGTCGAGGGTGACCGTGCTGTGTAGCAACGTGCAGAAGTAATGGCCCCCGGCACCCACCATCGTTGCGAATGTGGGATAGACTGGGCCGCCCGTCTCAATAAGTACGATCGAGATGCCGCATCCCGATATCATCATCCAGTACCAGTAGGTGTACGTATTCGTCCCCACCGTGCGGGTCTTCTGCTCGGTCCACCATCCTTGGTCGGGTGTCTCCGTATAGGTGAAGACGTTCCCCGCGGGATCGAATCCACCCGTGGCGACTACCCCGATCGAGCGTACCGGCGACGGCCCGTACGTGAACGTGAGCGCGCTTTCCGCATCACTGAACCAGCCGCCCAGTCCGATGCTGGACGACTCCCCGACGCTCAGGTCGGAATTCAGGGTGAGCACCGTCGGGATGCAGTTGCAGCAGCCGCTCTGCTGCTGCCCCTTCCCGGTATACTCGGTCACCCAGCGGTAATCGGCCCATTGGCAGATGACATAATCGCCCTGCACGGGCGTCTTCGGCCCGATCAGCAGCACCGGAATCTGCGTGCTTCCCGGCGCTGCGAACGTGCCGGCCGAGCCCTCGGTCTCCGTGCCCCCGACGAGCTGGGGGGTCGCCATCAGGAACTTGCCGGCCTTGATGTTTGGCGTGACGGTCGCCACTTGGCCGACGAATGCGGGGGAACCGTCAAGCGAGAGGCGCGCGGGGCTGGGCTGTACGGCAAGCCGGCGTTCGCGTTCGCGGTCGAGGTCGATCATTGGTCATCCGTCGTAACGAAACACCCATCGATAATCGACGTAGTAACAAACCACGATCGTGCCTTGGGGTGGGATGACGCTGCCGAGGTTGAGCGCGTAGAAAACGCTCGTGCCGTCAGAGGAGTAACTGCCGGCCGAGCCCTCGGTCTCCGTGCCCCCGACGAGCTGTGCCTGCACGGCGTAGTACGCCTTCGCCGACGTCGGGTACGTCGTGACCTTCGTCGTTTGGCAGACGAGGATCGCCGTGCAGCCGTCGGGGGCCTGCTCGGCGCGCGTGTGCGAATCGGCCATCCGGGTGTCGTCGAGTCGGAGCCGTTGCGCTTCGCTGGCGGCGACGGTCATGCGTTGTACCTCGGGTCGTTCTCCGTCTTCTCCCAATCGCGCTTGGACGTCCCGCGCGGCATCGGCACGGCCGGGGCGGGCGCTGCGGCCTTGGCGGCCACGGGCTTGCGGACTCCCTTCCGTTTGAAATTGCGGCGATCGAGTCCGGCATCAGAGAGCCAGAGCGTCGTCCGCTGGCCGTTGAGGAGCTCGAACCGGCGCTTGACGACGACGGGCAGCACGGCCCCTGTGCTGCCCGTGCCGGTGTCGGTCCGGAAGCCGAGGCCTCGGCCGTTGATCTGGTCGATTCGGTCGCCAATGTCGTAGTAGCGCGTCAGATACGGGATCTCGACCGGGTCGCCGTCGAAGACGCCGCACTCGGTGGCGATCCGGGTGGCGAGCGCTTCGGCCGTGGCGAGGTCGGTATCGTCGCGCAGCTTCTGATCACTGCCCGTGGTGTTGTACTCCGAGCACTTGGCCTGGATCTCGACACGCAGCCGGTCGTGTGCGTCAATCCGCTGCTCGATCGTTTGCGTGAGTGGGCTGGTCGCTCCCTTCGCGGCGGTGTAGCTGAGTCGCTTGTCCGCCTCGACGACGCAGGTCAATCTCAGGAAGAAAGCGGGGTTGGCCGTGCTCGCGGCGGCCATGCACTCGACGGCCTTCACTACGCCAGAGGAGAGCGGGCCTGTGCCCTCGGTCTTCTTGCCGATCTTCCAGGCGTTCGGGTTTTGGCAGTTGACCCAGATGCCGAGCCGGTCCTTGAGCAGCTCGTAACCGCCATGCACCTCTTGCCAGGTCCCGGTGCCGTCCCACACCGCGGGGTAGGTGCCAGCGTAGTCGGTCGAGATCGAGAGCTTGTAGCGCATGCGCTGGCCGGTCCCGTCCTTCGCCAAGAGCGTGCCAATGGGCGGCCGGCGACGGTGTACGTACTGCGGTGTCCCCGGTCCGCCCCCCCCGCCGCCCATGGGCGCGCCGAAGATGTCGTCCAGGGAGGGAATCGTCGTGCTGGCCGTCGCGCTGCCGTTGGGGTAGTGGTTCTCTCCGGTCTCGTCGAAGATCCAGAGCCGATAGGCGTTGTGGGTGTCGTTGCTACTGGCGTCGAATTCCGTGGCCGTCGTCGAGAACTTGCCGAGGGTGGTCACATCCGAACCCTGCGCGGGGAACCCCGGGGCGAGCACGAGCGACACCTCGTGACGGTTCAGGGCCCCTTCAATGGTCCACTGGTTCACGGCCCCCGCCAGGTCGCGCGAGAACGAACCCTCGGCCATGTTGCAGAGGGTCGGGTCGAAGTTGCTGCCACGCGCGGGCAGGTAGATCGACTTGGGTGTACCCGCTTGCTTGAGGAAGGGCTTCAGGGCCGTCGTCGGATTGCCGTTACTGTCGGTCGTGAGGGGGAAGTTGATTCCGAAGCCGTAGTCACCGATCAGGTGTTGAAGCGTCGGTACCAGGTTGCGCCCGGAGATCGGCGTGTCGGCCGCGGGGATCGGCTTGGCGGTGTACGTGCTGGAATCCGTCGGGTCGTAAGTGCCGCTCCCGTTAGGCTCGCGCGAGACCAACAGCGCGTCCAGGTCGGACCCCTTGGGGTTCGTGACGTACGTCCCGTCGTTGTTCGCAAAGATCAGGTGCCGCGCGGCCATGGCGATGTCCCAGGTCCGCTGATACGGCTTGTCGCCGTTGCTGGGGTCCTTGAGCGTCACGTAGGGGTCAAGGAACGTCGGGTACGAGATGTCCGAGGTCCCCGACCCGCCCGCGTTGGCGTCGGCGTTCGCGGGAGTGGCGTTGGGCTTGCCGCGCGGGTTGAACTGAGCGACCAGGTCGGTGACGACGTCCAAACCGGTTTTCGGTTGGTCGGCGTTGCGGCAGATCGCGCCGCCGATCGGGGTATCCCACAGCCGCTTGGCGATTCCGGTGGCCTGCATGGTGACCACCTCGACCTTCTCGGCGACGTGGCATCCCCAGGCGAGCGGGAACCCGTCGAACAGCCACTCATAGGACCCGTCGGGTTTGGTCGCTGAGACGGCCAGCCGGTCGCCGACATTCACGGCGAGAGGCAGAGAAACGGACGTCGATAGGGCCTGCTCGATTGACTGAGGCGCCCGGCTGTTGTTGTTGTCGAACACGTACCGGAAGAGCGCGGAGCTGGGCGCTGCCCCTTCGTGTTCCTCGACGACGAGGCATTGAACGTTGGGCAGCTCCTGAAACGACATGCTCGAACCGGTACCGGTCACCCGGTAGACCTTCACCGTCGAGAACGGCGCGACGTAGGAGCTCGTCGAGGGAATCCAGGGATCGGTTAGCGCGGGCATTGGCGTCTCAGAAGATTTGCAAGAGCTCGATCGTGTACATCACGCAGGCGTCGGAACGCTGGCCCTCGGGCCGGAAGACTATGAAGAGGCAGTTGCCGTAGGTCCCGCCGACATCGTCGACGAAAGTCCCGATGACGCCGGACGCAGCGGCCTCGTGCCACGTTTGTTCCATGGCCTCCAGGTCGTATACGGAGTCCGAAACGAGCACGCCTTTGATCATGATCGTGCCCCCGCGCGTGCCTCCCTGGAGGATCTGGAGGCCGTTCACGCCGGGGTACGTGTTGATCTGGCGTTCGATCGGGTTGACGACGGGGATCTTCTCAATGACGATCCCCATGTCAATGCCGTTGAAGGTGGCCATGGGCGTCCCTTACGGGGTGACGACAGAGGTGAGCGGGCTGGTGACCCCGTCCGGGGAGATTGCCTCGAAGGTGACGGTCCCTTCGCCGAATTTGTTGTTCTCGCCACCGTCGTCGATTTCGATGCGCTGGCAGTCGGCGAGTGTGTAGACGATCGCCCCGGAGCCAGACCCGTTGAGGTAGTCGTTGTGCGTGAACGAGAGCGTGCCGAACGTGTCGGCCGGGACCGCGCGGAGCGCGGCGATATTTCCCGAGCGGATTTTGACGGTGGTCGTCTTGTTGACGACGCGCAGGCCCTTGGGGTACTTCGCTGCGTCGGCGTACCACCGCTCGGGGCTGCCGCCGTCGTGCGGGGTGACGTCTTTCACCTCGTCGATCGGGCACGTCGAACCGGTCCCGGGGACGAATACGACCCCCGTCCAGTCCATCTTCAGTTTCGAGTCCATCGTCTTCGATGCCTCCCCTTCGGTGCCAGTGCTCAGCGAAACGCCGCTGCGAAGTGCTGGTCACACCAGTCGTTCAGGTTGTTGATTGCCAGGTCATTGAACGCGTAGAACGGTCTCGGTGGCCGGTTCTGTTTCGTGCTGCCCTCTTGGAACCACTCGGCCAGACTGCGGGCTTCCTCGTCGGTGCCGTACGTCTGGTCGACCGTGGTCGCGGTGATACGGTGCAGGCCCTCCATCTGGTCGAGGGTCCGCATGTGGCGGTACAGGACAGCCATCGGCTCGCCCGCGGCGACGGTCGATTTCCAGTCCGCGTAGGCTTCGGACAGCTCGGGCCACGGGTTGCCGTCCGGGTCGATCTCGGAACCCATGAAGGCGATGATCGCCATCGCCGTCACGTGGCAAAGCGACTCCCCGAGCGTGTCCTTCGTGAAGTCGAAGGTGCGGGGGTGTTGCTTCACCGCGGCGATAATCGCGGTTAGTTCCGCCATTCACATCGACCCCAGTTTTTGCCGCTTGGCCGCGTGGATCGCAGACCCGATGAACGCGTCCGGCGCCGCCGCTCGCCCGCTGATCACCAGGTGTGCAAGCACGCCGTGGAGCGACCGGACCGGGATCTTCGTCGGGTCGAGGCCGTTGGCCAAAAGCGCCGTCGTCGCCCACTCGGTCCACCCGCGTCGGGGGTTCTCGGGGCCGAACAGCGCGTCGAGCACGGCGTCAACCAGCTCGCCCTGGTCGGCACTGAAGATGAGGGTCGAGAGCTCGTCCTCGCTGAGGTCGTAGTTCGCCGCTAAAAGCGACCATGCGGTCTGAAAGACGTCGCCCATGCGTACCGTCTGCCGAGTGACCATGTAGTCGTACAGGCGATCTCGGATCGGCCCCACGCCTGCGGAGATTCCCCCTTCAGCGAGCAGCCAAACCCGGTCGCCCATCGTTACGGGGACACCCTGGACCAACCCTCGACGCCGGTCGTCAGGATCTGGCCACACGCTGGGCATATCGGGCGGGCGCGGAGTATCGTTTAGGGTTTCCATCGTCGAACCTCGTTTGAGTGTCACTTGCGGCCCGGGCCGCCGTTGGGAGCGTCCACACCGAGACCGGGAAGACGCGGGGGTGGCGGGTTGCCGCCTCCCACCATGTGCCGCATGTCGCCACGCAGGCCCTTGATTTCGTTCGTCTGTTCTTTGGTCGCGTCGAGGAGCGCCTTGTTGCCCCCGCCGACAGCGTTGCGGGAGAAGTCAGTGTTGCGTATTGACTCGTTTTTGCGTTTGGCCATTGCTTCGTTTTCCGCCAATCCAAACGGGTCGCCACCGCGGGCTTTCACTTCCTCGGCCGCCTCACCGAACGCCTTGGAGCGTGTCCGGTATTCGCGCGCGGAGAGGTTCGGGTACTTATCGAGGTCGACACCGACCCGTTTCGCCTCGGACTGGAGTCTCGGCATTGCTCCGTACATGTGATGATTTTCGTTGGCGTATGTGTTGCCGCTCGTCTCACCCATCAGATAGCTGAACGGACTGAACATCCGATTCATCACGTTTTGGCCAACGGTGTCGTAATCGGAGTCGCGTAGCCGTCGACGGGCCTCGGCCGCCTTCAAGGCGACCTCGAAGTTTTCCCCTTCGACCCCCTGCGTCTTGTCGATCACTCCCGCGACCGCAGCAGTGCGATTGGCGTCGGCGGTGCGGTCGGTGGCGAAAAACGCGTTGGTCCGCTCGATTTCCTTTTTCCCGAATCCGCCTTTGCGCACCTCTTTGACTCGCTGGTCGAGGAGCTCGGAATCCTTGAGTGTGGCCGTCATGCCCTCGCGCGTGGCCACGGTGCCGAGCTTGTTCTTTTCGAGCCACTCCAGCGGGTTCTGTTTCTCCTGTTTCAAGAACCGGCCGAGGGTGACAATTTTCTGGATGTCGTCCATGTCTTTGGTGATGCCGGCCGCTTCGAGCGCTGCCGCGCCGGCCCGTCCCTTGTCCGTCGACGTGTCGGGGTTCAGGAGCCGCGAGTTTTGGACCATGCGGTGTGCCGCCACCTCGGCCCGCCCGCCGGTGCGTAAGGTCGTGACGCCGAGGTACACGCCCGCTTCGTCGCCTGACTGGATCCGACCGGGGGCCGCGCCTTCCGCGGCCGCTTCCTTGGGGTCGAGAAGCTTCGACATCGCTTTGTTGAGCGCGGGGACGGCCTGGTTGTAATTGGTGCTACCGAGCGAGATGCCCCACAGCGCACCGCCGAGTTTGTCGGCTGCCTCCTCGGTGTTGTGGGTCGTGTGGAAGAGCCCCATGGTCCCGGCCAGCTCACCCGCCTGTTTCAGATCGACGCCGCGGGCCCGGGCGACACGCCCCGTCATCGCGACGACGTCAGCTTCGAGCTGCTCTTTCGTTTGGCCGTTGTTGGGCTGGTAGTGCCCTTTATCCCGAACCGACGGCCCGTAGTTTTCGTAGGCTTGGGCGAGGTCTCTGGCCTTCTCGGGTACAACACCGACGCTGAGCGCCAGGGCGTTGACGTCGGCCATGGTGTTGTTGCTCGAGCCAGATTCACCTCGCATGCTGGCCAGTTCGCGGAGCGCGTCGCGGAATTTATTGGCGTCTTCGGCGAGCTTCCGCCAGTGCTCTTCGACCTTCTCGGTTTCCTCCATGATCGTGTGAATGATCGTGCTCGCAGCCCGTAGCGCGACCATCTGAGCGGCGAAACTGCCCATGGCGTTCGACGCGCCTGACGTCGACACCTTCACTTTGGCGTTGGCTGCATTCAGATTATTCGCGGCCGTCTGCGCTGCGCCGGCCGCCGTCGCCACCGCGTTGAGCGAGCTTGCAACGGCCTGGTTGTTCTTCGCGGCTGTGGACGCACTTCGGCTCATGCTGGAGAACAGAGCCCCGGCCTTCGCCTTCACGGTCGTGAGCCACGTATCCACCGTCTGGAGCGACGAAACGACTTGCTGGTTTTTGGCCAGCATGTCGGTGTTATCGGCCTTGTAGTGCAGCGTGTAATCCTGGTCAGCCACCGGAGAGACTCCGTTTCACGCGCGTCTGGAACTCGACGAGGAAATAGAACTCGTAGCTCCTCATCCCCTTGCTGTGCCCCGGGGCCTTCACCTGTTTGCGATCGACGGTCACGAAGTGGTTACTGTTTCCGCCGGTCCACGTGAAGGTCTGCCCTCGGAACGCGCCGTGGATCTTGTCGCCGACGGTCCCCGCAACGTCGAGGTCGGCGTCATAGACCTTGAAACGCACGCGGGTGTCGTGGACTTCACTGACGTCGGACTTCCACTCCAGGCGAGCGCTCGTATCCTGCACGACGACGTACGTGTTCGACGTCTTGGCGCCCGCTCCGCTCGTGTAGAGGCCGCCCGGGACCGCGGCGACGAGAGTTGGGATCGACTCGAAGTAGAGCCGGATCGCGTCGAGCAAGTCGACGGCCGGCCCGGTGTCGTAGTTCCCGGTCGCGCCGCCCCCGCCACCCGTGATGGTGATTTGGAGCTTCGTGCCCAGTCCACGCGTGACGAGTCCGGGCATGGCTCAGCTCCGTCCGATCGGGTTGCTGTTGGCGTCGAGCGTGAGGACGAACGTGCGCGCTGGGTTGGTGCCGTTGGGCATGCGCTTGATGTATCCGGTGCCTGTCTCTTGCTCGGCGGCGTAAGCCTCGCTCCAAGCCCCTTGGAGGGCGTCTCCGACGTTCGGCGTGCCGTTGCCGTCCTGGTTGCGGAACGGCACGGCCTGCGTCATGTCGAGCTGGATGTAGCCGCCCGTGATGGTGAGGAGTTTGTTGGCCGGGTTCACGAGCAGGAGCGTCGCGGGGTCGAGGCCGGTCGCGTAGCTGGCAAGCTGGGCGTGTACGGTGAACTCGAAGTCGGTGAGCGTGCGGTTGGTCTGGGTCCACACGCCCGGGGCGACCCCGGACACGGGCGCGTCGAGGTTCGCGGCCTTGCTGTCGGTCCACGTCGCGGCGGAAAGGGCCGTGGCGGCTGGGGCCCGGCTGGCGAGCGATACCTCGATCGCGCCGTCCCACTCAATCGAGCCGACGCCGGCGACGTCGTCGCTGAACGCAGGCGATCCCCCGGCCTGGTCGTAGAACATGATGGAGTAGGTTCCCGCGGGAATGGCGGGCATTGAGCCGGCGTAGACTCCGTTCCCGGACCCCTGCTCCGTGCACGCGATCGCGTACGTCGGCTGGTGTGCCGACACGAGCGTCTCGAACGCGGTGCCGTTCCACGCCTGCGCGTGGCTGTAGACCACGGCGTAAACGGTTCGACCAGCCGTGTAGGGGATTTGAAGCTCGTTCATCGAGGCCACCTTGCGGGGAACCGCCGTCGTGCGAGGTGCAACTTGGGCACGAGGATTGGGCGACGGAGATGGGCCATCATGATCGGCCCACCCATCGGTGCAGTGGATGGTGTGTACGTGATTCCCCAGGCCATGGAGTCGACGTTCGCGGTGACACCAAAGTGGCCGGACACGACGTTCACGACCATCGAGCATCCGATGCTCAGCGTGGAGCCTGCGGTGACCATCGTCCCCGGCAATCCCGAACTGCCGGCCGTCGCGCCGAAGGAGTCTCCAGAACCGATAGAAGACGGCCAGACCGACCCAGAGAACGTGCTGACCGTCCAGGTGTTCGTCCCGTCTGTGAGCGACACGACCAGCGTGTCGTCTTTCGAGCCGCCAGTATTGTCGAATCGGTAGATTGTGACGCCAAACCCAGTGATCGTGCTCCCGATCGGGACGCTTGTCGTCGCGCCGGACAAGCCCAGCGTATCGGTGAAATCCGTTGGCCCCATCGACGACGAAACTAACGCACAGTTCCCGTCCGTCGCTCCCTCAGCGTTAGCGACGTTCGACCATGGAATTAGATCGGAGCCATGAGTGTTGACCGCGGAAGTGCACCATCCGCTTACGATCATGTACGGTGCCTCACATGTTCTGGCCAGCGACGAACCCGCGGTAGTCGCTCGATCCGCGGTAACGGAACAAGAACACATCTTCTTGTCCCTGCGTGGTCGTCAGGGGGGGCACGGCTCCCCCAGGCCAGCGAATGCCGGTCCACCAAGTTACCGTCCGCGACCCAACGCCGTCTTGTTTGATGGCGATCTCGAACGTCTGGCCTGGCCGCACGTTCGTGACCGCGAGCGCCCGGTTGCCGGCGATCGTCACTTCCCACTTGTCGTACAGGCTCATGTCGAACGTGACCGTGGCGCCGTCGGTGGCGATGCCGGTGGCGCCGAAGTGTGCGGGCACGTCGAGCTGGTCTCCGGCTTGGAGCTGCTCGGGTCGGCCATCGCTGCCGAGCACGAGCGGGATTCGGACTGCCATCGTCGGTCACTCTCCGGTCCACGTCGATCTGGTCAATGCGTCTCAGAGCTGGATCGGCTCGCGGATGCGGATGAGGAACTCCGTCGCCGACACGGCGATACCCAGAATGCACACGAGCTGCCCGACGGTCGTGGGGCACGTGGTCGTCATGCCGCCCACTGCGGCCGGGTCGAGGTAGTACGTTGCGCCGGCGGTCAACCCTGTCAGGCCCGACAGCGTACCGTTGGTCTGGTAGCCACCGACGGCACCCGCGGCGATCGTGCCTGTGGCGATCGCAACGGCACCGGATGTGCCCGCGGCGTTCGCCTGGGCTCTCTTCACCGTGTCACCCGCAGAGAGGTAGACGACGTTGCCGATCGAGTGGCCGGCCGAGTCGCCGTTGGTCCAGTTCTGGGTTTCGTTTTCGGCGAAAGGACCCGTGAGGGTGTCTCCGGCTTGAAGCTGCTGGGGACGGCCGTCGCCACCGACGACAAGGGGTTTTCTGAGTGCCATTGATTCCTCGGAGGTTGCAGGTGTTACTAAGTTTCGGGGGTCGGATCGCTACGTCAGGGCCGGAACGCAAGCAATGCTTGCAGAGCGGCTGTCGGGGTCGGCGGCGTTGCCGAGAAGTTGGTCAGGATCGCTTCGAGCGCGTCCATGGTCGCCAGGGCGGATGTGATGGCGGCTGGCGATAGATACGCGTTTGACCCTGCGAAGTCGTCGGTCGTCAAGAGGGTGTTTCCGCTCCCCAGGCCGAGCGCCGTGTACTGTTCACGGAGCGACTTCAGCGCGGCGCGGGCGTCGAGGAGGCTGTTGACCGCCGTTGTGTAGTTGCTGATGAAGTTAGCGTGCTGTGTGTTCATGGTGTTTGTTCTCACGTGCTGCTATCGGTGATAAGTCCGAGATTGGCGAGCGCGGTTAGCAGGCTTGCCAACGCGGTGTTGCCACCCTTTGAGCCGGTAACATTGGGCTTGGCGACGGCCGGAGAGCCGAACAGGCCGAGGAGCGCTTGGGTGCCGTCGGTCCCAACGCGAAGACCTTCGCGACCCCCGGATGTGGCGTTGTAATCCTGAGCGCAGAGGCGCACAAAGCCCTTGTAACTCGCGTCCGTGGTGGTCGAGAAACCAGCATCGAGATAGCCGACGTCGCGGGCGGTCGAAGTTGAAGAGATGCCCTGAAGTGCTGCCAGTGGTGCCGACTGGCTTGCGGAATGGGCCTGGATCACGAGGCCTTTGGTCGCGTTGGCGGTCGTGAAAACAGAAACCGTTCCCAGGGGCGCCGAGGAGCTGCCGAAGCTCCAATTGCCTGCACTGCTCATGAAACCGTAGTAGGTCGGTCCGCTCCCTTGATTGGTTCCAAAGTAAAATTGTGAATATGTTGTAATGATGCAGTTTCCGGAAGAGTAGATCAGCGCTGCGAGCTGATTCGTAAGACCGTTTCCGACGGTAATCGAACTCGTAAAGGCTGGCGATGCTAATGGCGCCGCCCCTGAAACGTCGGCCACGGCCAGAGTGATTGCGCCGGTTCGCCCGGCGACGGACGTCACTGGTGCCGAAGTCAGAAATCCCTGGCTGGCGACATAGGACGCGACCGCGGCGGCGGTCGTGTAGCCTTGAGCCTGGACGTAAGCCGTCGTCGCGAGCTTGGTGCTGTTGTCCGCGGTGCTTGGCGTTGGCCCTACGGGTGTGCCGGTGAATGACGGCGATGCAAGAGGAGCCGCGCCGGTGATCTGGCCGACCGAGTAGTCTCCGGTTGAGGCGCCGATTGCTCCGGTGCGACCGAAAACGCTCGAAACGGCCCCGGCGTATGTATTGGCAAGCACAAATGCGCACGTCGCGATTTGGGCTGTGTTGGTGCCAACGGTCGCTGTCGGGGCCGTCGGCGTTCCGGTTAGGACTGGCGATGCGAGTGGGGCCGCTCCTTCCACCTGTGAAACAGTGATCCCCGTCAGCGCCGCCCCGCTGCCTCCGGGCGCAAGGTAATCCGTCCCGGCGACGGCTGCCTCTGGGCCGGTGTCTGACCACTTTATGAGCCCGGTGATTGCGGCCTGAGCAAGCACGCTTCCGCTGCCGACGAAGAGTAAGTCGCCAGACGTCGCGCCAGTGATCGACCCGCCGATCATGAGGTCACCCCCGCCGGCCGTCGGCGCGGCTGGAACCCATTCCCCGCTCTGAAAGGTCAGCACGTTGCCCGCGGTTGGTACTGTCGTGGTGATCGGGTAGCCTTGAAGGGCCGTCGCATCGACGGTGAACGTTCCACCTCCGGTCCCGCCCCCGATGCCTCCTGACATCAGGATTGGCACCGACGGGTCAAGGTCCAACGTGTAGGGGTCGACTGCCACGCCCATGATTTGGAGCGTGTCGCCAGCTGCCGATGGGGGCGTGGTCGTGAGCTGTCCGGGCGTTTCGGACAGGTAGTACGTCGCCCGCGCGGCGAGAGTGGTCGTGCCCGTGACGGCCGTCCAGTCGGCCAGCTTGAAGTTGCCGAACGTCACGATTGTCGCTACGGCCGCGGGTGCGCAGCTCTGCCGTAAGAGACCGACGGCCGGGTTGGCGGTGCCAAGAGCGCCGGCCGGCTGCACGCCGATTCCGGTGGCGTCGACGCAGACGGGCGTGCCAGCCGGCAGCGTGCCCGCGCTCTTGTTCAGGGCGTCGTACTCGGGGCTGGCGGGCCGTGGTGCGGGGATGCCGATCACGTCGCCACCTCCTCGCACGAAGCGACGTAGGGGAGCCCTCGGTGACTCGGCCGCTTGTAGCCCTTGACGTTCAGCGTGCGTACGGCCTCGGTGTCCGGGTCCGTGTAGGCGAGGTAGTGCGAGTTGTCGAGCGCGAGGGGTTCCCCGCCATCGGTCGCAAGCGCGGTCCGAAACTGCACGGTGTGCGAGACTGTCATTTGCTCGCGGTCGAACGCAGCGCGTCGCATGGCAGAGAGCTCGTGTACGCCGCAACGGACCGCGCTTGCGACCTTCGTGGCGGTTGGCTTGACGCCAGCCCGTCGGCCTGTGGCGGTGTCGTCGCGCTGGTAGACGTCGACCTGGTGAGGGAACGCGCTCATAGCCCCCGATCCTGGTAGCGTGAGAGAAGCGACTTGGCGGCCGCGGGAATCCCACCCATCGTGTCGAACACGAGCGAGTAGTCTTCGGCTCGGAGGCTCGATAGACCGCCTTCCCGGCTCGTCCGGTCGAGGACGTCGCGGATCGTGAGGATGGTCGCGCGCTGGACGTCGGCCGGGACGGTGAGGTTTCCGGCCAGATACGTGGTGCGGAAGCGCGTCGTGCGGTTGTCGGTGCCCCAAGTGCGGTCGGGGAACCGGTAGCCCGCGGACCGCCATTCGAAGACGACGAGCTCGTTTTTCTTGAAGACCCAGTCGTTGAGCACGCGGGTGTAGGCCCAGAGCTGCACGCCAACACCAATCGCCGAACGGCCACCGCCGTCGGGCAGGATCGTCGCCGTCGGGCGAACCCCGAGGTCGGGGACGTCGGTCCCGTTAGTCGCCTTCACAGCGGTCCAACCCCCTCCGGCGGCAACGATCGCGGCGACGAGCTGGTCGACGGTGGGGTACGTGGCCCATGTCAGAACGATCGGCGTCGCTTCCACGCCCATCGTCGTGCTCGTGAGGGTGATGCCCGTTGCGGCGAGGGCGTCGGCCTCGCCCTGAACGTTCAGCGTCACGATGGCCTCGGTGACGAGAGCGCCGGTGTTGCTGATTCTCAGCAGCGGGACCTGGTCGGCTTCCACCTTCAAGACCTGGATGACGGGGCGGTGGTTGAACCGGAGCGTGCGGTTCATGCCGATCTCGTGCTCTTCGACGATCGTCGTCGCAGCCATGCCTCGCCGGTACCGCGCGCTGAGGTGCTGCGATACCGCGGAAAGGCAGGCCGGTAGGTCCGCGAGCTGCCCGGCGTCGAGGTCGGACAGGGCGGCTTGAGCGGCAGAGAGTGTGACGAGATCGGCGTACACCACGGCTTACGTCTCCGTCCCGACTTTGGTCCAGACCGGCGCGGCCTGCGTGCCGGTGTTCTGGTAGAGGATGGCGTTGGTGGTGTCGATCATCAGGGCCCCGACGGCAGCGATGCCGGCGAAGGTGGCCGTCGTGCCGGGGGTCGTCTCGGCCACGGTGACGGCACCTCCGGTGAAGCCAGCCCCGACCGTGATGAGCGATTGCGGGGCGTTCGCCAGGGCCCCCTGGAAGGTGACCGTGACGCCGGCCGTGCCGAGCGGCCCGCCCGCGCACACGACGTTGCCCGCGCCGATGCTGGATAGTCCGACAAGGGCGGCCTGGATTGTGGCTGCAGACGCGGTAGCCGCCAGGGCGGCGGTGGATTGTCCGTTGAACGTGAGCGCGCCGGTTCCGCCCGTGGCCGCTCCCGTGATGGTCTGCACTTCATCGGCGCCGGCGACGGGCGCGCCTGGGTTTCGAAGCGGGTCGCCGGTCCCGGACCCGGCGATGACGTTCTTTGCGGCGATGATGCCCATGCTGGCCTTTCGAGTTGTGGGGGCGTTCGTCCCACCCCCGGGGTTCTCGTCAACGAATTCGTTCCGGCGATCGCCGGTGAAGGGTTAACCAGCGACCAGGCCCGTCACCTCGCACACCGCCGTCTGGCGAGTGCAGATGAACGCCGCACGCATGTCGGCTCGGATGGCGAGCTGACCGCGCTGGAAGAAGTCGGCGTGCGAGTTGGAGACGAGGAATTCCATCCCCTTCCGCCAGATCAGCTCCGTCTGACCCATGAAGTCGGCGACGATCGCGTGCGACTGGGGGCAGTAGGTCGTGACGACCACGGGCAGGCCCCAGATGCGGTTCACCGTCTCCTCGGAGGGGTGGCCCCAGATGTAGAGCCCGTCGGCCGTCTGGAGGAGCTTGATGCCCTGCCAGTCGAGGGGGTTCATGATGACGCCGGTGGGCTCCGAGAAGCCGGTGAACCGGATCTTCGTCATGGCCTTGTACAAGGCCGACGGGGCGGGATCGGTGCCCAGCGCCTGGGTGAGCCGGTTGGCCAGTGTGAGCAGGCCGGTGAGCTGGGGGGCGGTGCCGTTGCCGTTGATCAGGTACTGGTCGAGCACCTGGCGAAGCATCAGCGTGAGGCGGTTGTTCAAGAGGTCCCGGGTCCGCGGGGCGTCTTCCAGCTGCTCGTCGGTCGCCGGCAGGAAGACGGAGATCTTGTTGACCGGGCTGAGCTGCTCGGTGAACGAGAGCGCGGCCTCGGGGTATAGCGCCCCTTCCGCCGTGGCCGCCGCGTTGTTGGTGAACAGCGTTTCGAGCATCCACTTGATGCTGTGAAACGTCGTCTCCGAGGTCGGCAACAGGTCAACCACCTTGGGCTGCTGTTGCGGGCTCAGCGAGATGAACGGCTGACGGGGAACGAATGGGTCGAAGCCCGCGGTGGTCTGGAAGAGCGTCTTCGTCTCGTAGTCGGGGAACTTCACGCCCCACTCGCGCCCGCCGCCCTTGTTCGAGGTCCCCTTGTAGGACTTCGACTCGATGAACCGGAAGCCGACGGTGTCGTTCAGCGACGCGCCGTCGCCACCGATGCGGCCCTTGTAGCGTCCGCCACGGCCCTCGAAGGAACCGGGGACCCGCACCTTGTTCATGGCGTCGATCGCCTGGCGGTTCTTCTTCTCGATCGTGGCGAGCTCGCGCTCGCTGTCGTATTCGGTGCCGAGCGTGCTCAGTTCCGCGTGCAGAGCGCGGACCTTATCTCTGTCCTCGGCCGTCATCACGGGCCGGCCGCCGTCGCCGGTCTTCTTGAAGAAGCCGTCCATTTCTTCACGCTTCGCGCGGATCTGGCCGCGCAGGTCCTTGAGCTTCGTTGCCATCAAACGCCCGCGCTTCGAAGGCGCGTCTCCAGTGCCAGCCACTCGTCAAAGAGCGCTTGGTCTTTGTCCTCGGAGTTGGTGTCCGTCGGTGGCTCCGTCGCCACCAACAGGGTCTCCAGCCTCGCTTTGAGTTGGAGAATGTCGCCTCGGGCCTTCGTGCCCAGCTCCCGCCCGTCGGCGGTACGCAGCGCTCGGATACCCTCGGCCCTCGCACAGAACTCCTCGACGGCGGCAAGCGTCCGCTGGGAGTGGTCGGCGAAGGTGAGACGCGCAGGCGCGTCCGCGCTCTTCACCGAAGTGATTTCGGCGGAGTCGTTCATCGGGAGCCAGGTCGTCGAAACCTCGTGGACGCGGCACCGCTCGATGACTCGAACGCAGTAACACTTGCCCATGATGAGCAAGTCGTCTTGACTGGGGGTGTACCCCTTCGACTCCCAATAAGCGAGCACCTGGTCTTCGCCTTCGAGGTAGCGGGCCCGGAGCACCGTGTACCCGATGGAAAGCTTGGTGATCGCCCGGCCTTTGACGAGGATGTACTGATCCTTGCCGGCCGATGTTGGGAGGATGAGGCCCTTGATTTCGAGTCCGGACAACGTCGCCGTGGCATCGATCAGGCGGCCCGTCGTGACCCCATGCTCGTTCCGCACCTTGCCCTCGGTGCGAGTAAGGGCGATGTCCTCGTCGAACGCCCCGGGCTCAACGATGTCCCCACACCAGTCGAGGTTGAAGTAAGGGGACGCCATACCCTCGAACGTCCAGCCTTCGGCGTCGTCGCCGGCTGAGCTCTTGCACTCGAAGGGGATGATGCGTGTGGTCAGAGGGTTCATCGGCGGTTCCCCTTGACGACGGGACGGTTTGGTCTGGCGGCCGGCGCGCTCGAGGTATCCGCCTGGTCGGTCGTGTTAGGCACGATTGCGGGGTCGGCGACGGTCTGGTCTGGCGTGGTTGTCGTCGGCTCCTCGGCCTGGTTTGGCTGCTCTTCGGCCTGCGATGGCGTGTTATCGGGTTCCGGTAACGCGGTGACGTCGGCCTCGGCCGGGGGCGTCTGCTCGACGGTCGGCGTCGGCTCAGCCCCCGGCCCCGTTACATCCACGGGCGGCGCGCTCGAGGTGTCGGCCGGCGGGAACTCGCGGGCGTCGGGGTCGCTGTCAGGCTGGTCGCGCTCCGCGAACGGCTGGACGCCCTCGGCGGCCACAAACGCGCCGCACTCCCAATGAGCGCGGGTGTGGCCCCAGAGCTGCAAGAAGCCCTCGCCCTGGTGTGCCACGCCTCGGAAGCTCGCGGCCCCGGGTCGGCACTCGCCAACGCGGTCGCCTTTGGCGTACAGCGCGGCGATCGGCCGGAAGAACTTGCAGCGGTCGCAACGCGGTTGGTCGCTCACTCGTCTTTACCTCCGATTTTGTTGTTGGCGAGCCCCGGTTCCGCGCCGCCCACTGGCGGTCCTACGTGGAACTCCTCTCCCTTGTCTTTCGTGGGCGGAAGGTGGCCGATAGCGCGACCTTCGTTGCGCGTTGCGAGTCCGCCCTGGTACATGACCACCGCGCGCTTGGCCTTGGCGTTGAGGTCACCTTGCATCGCGGGGACGTCGTCGTAGTTCCAACCGAAGTGCTCGCCCGGCTTGAACAATTCGGGGCACTGCCGGCGGAACTGCTTGGCCATCGCCCGTTGGGTGGGACGTAGGCAGTCCTCGAGCGCGGCCTCGCGTGCTTCGGGGTAGTTCGCGAACGTCTTCGACTTCTCACCCGAGGTCAGTGCGAGCACTTGGGGGTTGAGGCCCACCGCGGCACACATACGTGCCTCAGGGACGGTCCGGATCTTGTCGAGGGTCAGCTCTTCCGGGGTGAGTGTGATCTTCTCCAGCTTGAAGCGGCCGGACCCGACGAGCAGGCCGCCCCTGCCCTCGCCGGTGAACTCCTCGCGCCACTGGTCTTTGATCTCGTCGCGTTGGTCCTTCTCGACGTAGTCGTCTTTCTCCTCGGGCATGAGGGCGAAGCCCGGCACGCCCATGTTGCGGCAGATCGCGGCGGCGAACCCCGCGGCCTGGTTGTCGGTGCACACCTCGCGCAGCACGGTCTTCAGCTTCGACCAGCCGTAGCGGTAGTTGTTGGGGTCGATGCCGTTCCTGAAGTGCACGAGCTGGGATGGCTTGAGCGGCGTTCGGATCCCGTCGCGGATGTAGTCATAGTGGGTGATGAACTTCTTGCCGTCTTGGTCCCAGCGCGGGAACACTTGCCAGTGCGGGACGTACCAAAACTGCATCGTCTTGCCGTCGAGCGTCTGACCCTTGAGCCAGTACGCGTTGCCGTCGACGAACCAGCTTATGATGGTCCCCATCCAGAGCGTGTCACCGTCGTAAAATGGGTTCGCGTTGCAGATCCTCTCGACGGCCTCGTGGTTCTCCACCTCGACGCGGTCGGACCCGCGGCCGGTCCACACGTGCATGCGCGGTTCCGGAAAGTTCCGCTCGAACCAGCCCATGGCGATGCCGATGACACCGTTGCGCCAGAGGTCCCCGGCCTCGCGTTCGTAGTCGTACTGAGCACCGGGGAGGTACTGGTTAACGAACGGGTACATCGAGTTGCCGAACGCGCCGGCGTAGGACTGACCGCCGTACCCACTGAATCCCCCCGGCACGCCCTTCGTTTCGAGCGTGCGGAGGAATTCGTACACGGGCTTGTGGTCAGTGTCGCGGAGCATGGCGTTACTCGATATCGCTCGTGGGGAGCGCCGCTCGATACGGCCCGTTCATCTGATCGGTGAAGAAAGTCCGACTGGCCGTCGGGTCCTTCTCGTCGTCGACTGGTTCGAGCAGAACGGAGGCGGCCAGGTCTTCGAGCTGGTCGCGCGTGTACGTCGTGTGGTGCGGGTCGCGGGGAACCGCGCCGCCGTCGTCTTCCCACCCGGCCTCTTGGTGTTCTTCTCGCATCAAGACACCTCAAACTTCCGGCCGCGGGCCAATTGATTGAACGCGCCCGCTGAAGCGTCCACCTGGTCGTCGTGTGACCCGGTCGGGAACTCGCAGTGCTCCTCGATAAAGCGGGGCACCCACGCGCCCCGGAGAAGCCAGACATTGCCGATCGAGAGCTGAGACGCGTACGCGTCGGCCCTGTCTTCCTTCGAGCCCGTCGAGGTCGCGTACTGCGCTGCGTACCCGACCAGCAAGCGGACGAACGCTTTCGCGGCGTCGACTCCGCTCGACCCGGGCTCCTGCTCTCGCCAGAACTTCGTGCCCTTGGGGTCGGACTCGGCCGTCTTGCGGATGATCGAGTCGCGCTTGCCGCTCTCCCACTGGCCCCGCACCACATCCTCGACGATGAACTTGCCCGACTTGGTGCGGGCCATGCGCACGCCGACGGTCCAGTCCCCATCGGCGTCCGTCGCTGCGCAGTCCCACCAACGCACGCGGGCAACCACGGGGTCGTCTTCGGGCAATCGGTCGATGATGTGCTTGAACCATTCGCGCTTGAAGAACCCGCCTTCCTTCGGTCTCGGGCTCTGTTGGAAGAGCGCCCAGAACGAGTTGCGTAGGACGGTCCGCCGGTTCTCCAACGTCTGGCGTGAGAACCGCTCGGGACACAGCGCCTCGCCGATCGCCCGGCCGAGTGGGTCGTTCTCCTCGGCCAGCGCGGGCAGCTTGATCACGGTCCAGTTGGGACCGTCCTCCGATGCGAGGATGCGACCGGCTAAGTCGTCCTCGTGCCACCTGGTCATTTGCAGGACGATCGCCCCGGACTCCTGGCACCGGGTGACGATGTCGTCGCAGTACCACTCCCAGACCGTCTCTCGGATCAACGGGGAGTTGGCGGCTTTCCGGTTCTTGACCGGATCGTCGATGAAGATCAGGTCGCCCGGCGTTCCGGCGATCGATCCACCCACACCGACGGCCCGGAGACTGCCGCCGGCCGCCGTGTCCCACTCCCCGACGGACTTTCGCTCGCGCGACAGCTTGAACCGCTGGCTGGCGATCTTCCGGGCCTTGCGTGAGAACTTGTTCGCGAGGTTCTGACTGTGCGCTGCGATGATGACGCGGGTTTTGGGCTCGCGCTCCATCCGGTAGACCGGGTAGCGGATCGTTCCGCCTTCCGACTTCCCGTGTTGCGGTGGCGCGAACACCATCAACTTGCGAATCAACCCGGCCGTGACCTGGTCGTAGTAACCCTGCACGTGCCTGAGCCACGTGTATGACCAGCAAAACTCCGGTGAAGCCAGCGGCAACCAATCGCCGTAAGACGGGAACTCGCGGAGTCGCGCGCGGCGTCGGCGTTCGGCCTCGGCCCTGGCGTGCTCGCGCATCAGTTGTTCGTCGGCTTGCGGTGGCATTCACGCGTCGTCGTCTCGGGTCTGGTGTCAGTGACCGATAAACCGGGCATACAGCGCCCGGGCAAACTGGTAGAGGTTGTCGCCAAGCATGGCGCTTGCGGCGGCCACGACGCCGGCGATCGCGTACTGTTTCAGTGCGAACTGAGCCTTGAGCTTGGCAACGCTTGCGAGCTGCGTAACGCCACCGCCCAGGAAGGTCGTACGGAACTCGTCGGCGAGCTCCGGGGGGATGCCGTCGGGTCGAGGCCGGCGCCACGGCGTTCCGTC
>JARLIH010000475.1 GCA_031291845.1 Isosphaeraceae bacterium
GATCGCGTCGTCGTCCACGTCCTCGCTCCAGCCGCCGGTGTCGCGGATCAACTGGGAGGCGAAGTAGCCGTCGGCCGGGTCGCCGATGGCGAGGCTCTTGGCGATCGTGTTCGGGTGGCGGACCGGCTTGACCTTGAGGGCGTCGGTCTTCACGGTGTTCGAGATCGGGTTGCAGCCGGTCGCCTGGGCGCCGAACATCTTGGTGGCGACGGGTCCGCGGATGATGCCGAGCTGCTCGAACTCCTTGAACGCCTTGTACAGCTTGCCGATCAGGCTGCCGCCGGCCATCGGGGCGACGACGTTGTCGGGGGCGCGCCAGCCGAGGTCCTCGGCGATCTCGAAGCCCATCGACTTCGACCCCTCGGCGTAGAAGGGGCGGAGGTTGACGTTCACGAAGCCCCAGCCGAACTTGAAGGCGATCTGCGAGCAGAGCCGGTTGACGTGATCGTAGTTTCCTTCGATCGCAATGACCTTCGCACCGTAGATGGTGGCGCCGAGGACCTTGCCCTGTTCGAGGCCGTCCGGGATGAGCACATAAGCATCGAGGCCGGCCGCGGCGGCATTGGCGGCGACGCTGCCGGCGAGGTTGCCCGTCGAAGCGCAGCCGACGGTCTGGAAGCCCAGCTCGACCGCCTTCGATAGCGCGACGGCCACGACGCGGTCCTTGAACGACAGCGACGGATGGTTCACGGCGTCGTTCTTGACGTACAGCTCCTCGACCCCCAGCGCCTTCGCCAGCCGGTCGGCGCGGACCAGGGGGGTGCAGCCGACGTGGCGGCCGACCGTGGGCTCGCCGTCGACGGGGAGCAGCTCCCGGTAGCGCCACATCGTGCGGGGGCGGGCGAGGATCGCCTCGCGGCTCAAGGTCGCCGCGACGGCGTCATAGGCGTAGACGACCTCGAGAGGCCCGAAGTCGTCGGTACAGAAGTTGAGGGCTTCCTTGGGGTAGAGCTTGCCGCAGAGGCGGCACTTCAGGCCGCTGACGAGTTCATCGGACACCGGCGATTCTCCTGAATCCCCCAGCCGGCTCTCCGCGGTTGCGGTCGATCCGGCAAGGTCACGAGGTCGAGCACGCCCCGGATTAATCCGCGCGGAGCGCTCGGCTGCGTCTTGTTCCAGAGAAGGCGGAAAGGTGCCCAAGGCGCAGGTGCAAATAAGAAAGGCCACGGACGAACAACCGGAACTGGCCGTCGACCGCAGACCATCTTATCTGTCCCATCGGCGACACCCGGAGCCTTCAAAAGGCCGCCCGGGGGCGCTGGGCAGGAGTTAGCACCAGCGTTCACCGTGATGGTGAACCGGTTGCTGTGGCGTCACAGGGCCCGTCCCTCAGCCACTCTGGATAAGATGCGCACCAAATTGTGATGAAGCAAATCTACAACCCCGTCCGCCTTCCCGTCAAGCAGAAACCCACGACGCGCAGCACGATTGCAATGTCGGTCGTCAACTGATCCGGGTCGCACGCCCCGGAGACTTCGTTGGGCGTGGCGCACGTCCCTGACGGTTCGACGACGCCCGTTGAATACCCCAGGCGTGCCGCCCGGAGCGTGCCGAACACCCTGATCATGCAACATTGTAACCGTCCTGACGCGATGCCCCCGCCGACTCCGTCCCGTTTGAATTCGCGCACGAAGCCGCGAGCCCTCGCATCTCGTTCTCTCCTAGGTCGTGTTGATGCTGTCCGTTACCCGGAACTCCCCCGGTTTGCCGGTTTCCCTGCATTTGGGTTTTCGGTGTTTTTGGTGTTTTTGGTGATGGTCGACCCGCCGTTCCCTGAGAACCTCGGTCATGAGTGCAACCTCGCCCCCCAGACTCAGGACGCACCGCTGCTTCTATCAGTCGATCCATCTTCCCCGGTTTCGCGCACCAAGCTGCGAACGCATGCCGAACAATCCGAAATTTCCGAAGAATTCCCGGACACTTGTCCTTGGACTGCGACGAACTCTTGGGGTCACCCGCCGTATCCCGCCGACGCTCGACGATTCGCGCTATCGGACGGACACGGAGCCACCCTGGTCGACGAATCCTCCATTGCGGTCGAAACGCTCATTCCGTTCGTCAGGTGCAGCGTCGCGAGCGACGCACCTCACCTCTCGAACGGTACAATTATACAGTGGACGTCAAGAGGTGCCATTCGATTCGACGCTCGATCGGACGGAACCGGCAGGCGAGGAAGTCGCGGACCGGTCGCAGGCGCCCGTTGGTTCGTGTGTGTTGACGGGCCGAAGACGGGCGCCTTGCGGTGCTGCGAAATCCGGGGCGGGCGTCGTCGAGTCGCCAGGGGGCGCCGTGCTGCACAGTTGGTATGTCCTGGTATGTAACTCAACAGCCGCAACCGGGGCTAAGAGGCCCTGCGCGCACAAACGCCCGGATGGGCATGGAACCCAGCCGCGCGTCCGAGGCCGGACATGGAACGGCATAGCGGAGCGGGTAGACTCGGTGGTCAGCGCAACTCAGACGCATGGAGGCCCTATCGATGCGATTGCCAAGATTCCGACTTCGCACGCTGATGGTTCTCGTCGCTGTGGCCGCTGTTCCGATGACGGCGGCCACCATGCTCGATCGCCGGGCGGCGCGGTTTCGTGAACTCGCAAGGTTTCATCGCCGGGAAGCCCGCGCGTTCGGAGTGAGTGACCTCGATTGGTTTCTTCTCGTGACAGTGCCGCAAGGCGCCTCGACGACATGGTGGCAGGAGCTTTACGATTCCGAGGCGGACTACGCGTTGGTCATTTCGGCAGCGCGCTACACCGCGCGCGAGTATGACGTTTCGTACCGGTACGAAGAAGCGGCAAAGCGCCCATGGGCTGCGCCGGTCGCCGACGAATATCCTGTGCCCAGACCCCCGGTGGCTGAGACAAGAACGGTTCTCGCCAAGGCGCTGATACGGGTTCGTCCCTAAAGACCCGTGGGTTCGCCCACCGGCTTTTTACCCTTGGCTGGCCGGACGGTTATCCTTTTGCCCGTTGGCACCACAGCTTGGGCCGCGGTGCGCTGCGCGGGAGGGGTTCGCTGAGCGCCTTCGCAAAGGTCGGTCAACTTTCCGCCGACCGCGTAGAAGCCCCGAAAGATCTGATCGAGCGAGACGTCGGCCGATGCCGACTCCATGCGCGCGACACGAGCCTGGCTCGTCTTGAGCCTTACCGCGAGATCCTTCTGAGCGAGACTCAACGCCTTCCGCCTGGCCTGTAGAACGCGTGCAAGATTCTGGCCATGCATAGATGTGAGCAGACTGCGTAGCTTGGGACGCGGTCTGTAACTCAAAACTGCTGCCGCGACTATGTTATTCGCCTAAGTTTTGTGCCTGGCCACTATCCCGAATCCTGACGGTGAACGAAGTGGCCCGCATGGCTGGGTATCTGAATGCGTCGTTCGCCGGGCACCGGCTGATAAGCGGACTCAATGCTCGCCGCCGGCATAAATCCACATCGCCTGCGTCTCGCCGGCCCGCGCGAAGCCGCACTTCTCGAAGAACCCGACCGCCCGCCCGTCGGCGACCAGGATATGCATGTGGAGGGTCTCGTACCGTCGTCGCAGCCGGCGCAGGATCTCCGCGCCGATCCCACGGCGGCGGAAGTCGGGGTGCACTAGCAGGTGGGGGTAGTAGACGACCAGGTGCCCATCGGAGAGTGTATTGCCCAGCCCGACCAGCCGGTCCTCCGCCCAGGCTGTGACCACGGAGTGTGAGCCGCGCATCGCCTCGCTGTCGGTAACGGCGAGTGTGGGCACAACTATTTCGGTTTGACCGGGCCGGACCGAAACTCCTGAGTTTCGGCGAAGTGGCCCGCTCATCGAGCGACTTGGAAGACGGATCGATCGGGCGTAAGGTGGAGACTGGTAATC
>JARLIH010000476.1 GCA_031291845.1 Isosphaeraceae bacterium
GAGTAAATGCCGAGCGCGGCGAAGTATTTGCCCAGGACGACGTCGACATCGTGCGCGGGGAGGGTCAGGAGCAGCTCGTCGGTCCCTTGCCGCCGCTCGTCGGCCCAGAGGTTCATCGTGATGGCCGGGATGAAGAAGAGCAGCAGGTAGGGGATGACCCGGTTGAGCGTGTCGAGGTTCGCCAGGTTGCGCGCGAAGAACTCGGGCTGCCAGAACGCGGCGAACGAGCAAACGAGCACGAACAGGAAAATGAAGACGTACCCGGCCGGGTTGCTGAAGTAGCTCGCGAAGTTGCGATCAAACACAGCGCGGATCACATGGAAATTGATCGGCGGACCGTGGTGCGGGGCGGGCGACTTCTCGGGCAGGGCCTTGGCGGGTTTTTCTTGAAGCGTGGTCACCTGGTTAGTTCCTCAACAGGTCCAGCGGAGAGTGTTCGAAAGCGCGCCGACCGTGGCGAGTGACGATCGACTGCGGCATGCCGTGGTGACGACGTTGATACGGGTGATTCATCCGCGGGTGGGCCGGGGTTCAAACCGCCTGGGCGGTGAGACGGTGGAACTGGTCTTCGAGCGTGTGCCCCTCAGCCTGCATCTGCTGGGGTGTGCCGTCGAAGACGATCTTGCCGTCGTGGATAAACAGCACGCGATCGGCGATCGGGCTGACCTCCTGGAGGATGTGGGTCGAGACGAGCACCGTCTTCGACTTGCCCAGCTCCTTGATCAGCGCCCGGACGCCACGAATCTGGTTGGGATCGAGCCCGCTGGTGGGCTCATCCATGATGAGGACTTCGGGGTCGTGCAACAGCGCCTGTCCCATCGAGACGCGCTGTTTGTACCCTTTCGAGAGCTTGCCGATGGGCTTGTGAGCAACGGTGCTGAGCGAACATTGCTCGATCACCCGGTCGATGCTGCCATTCAGGGCGCTCCCCTTCAGGCCGCGGGCCTGACCGAAGAACCGGAGCAGGCCATACGGGGTCATGTCGAGGTAGAGGGGGCCGTTTTCGGGCAGGTAGCCCAGATGCTCCGATGCGGCGATCCGGTCATGCTGCACATCGATGCCGGCGATCCGGGCAGCGCCCTTCGTGGGGGCGACGAAACCGGTCAACAGCCGCATGGTCGTCGTCTTCCCCGCGCCGTTCGGGCCGAGGAACGCCACCACCTGTCCCTGGGGGATCGAGAAGGTCACGTCGCGGACCGCCAGGAACGAACCAAATTGCTTGGTCAGCCCCTGGGCTTCAATCATCAAGGGCGTGGACATACCGTCACAATCCTCGGAATGACGTTCAAAAAACGATACGACCCAGCTCGCGCGTGCGGCCCACGAGGGAGCCGTCCGGTGAAACCTCGGGTCGAGCCTGAAGATGCCCCCCGGCCTCACCGTCCAGAGGGGGGCTATCCGAATGCCCTCATTATGCCGGGGCCCATATCCCAACGCAACCTTGCCGATTGCTTTGGGCAGGTAGATTCGGAGGTTCTTAACCCAGCTTCGACACGCCTCGCGCAAGGTTCGTTTCCCGACGTCCGGGACGCGCCCCTGTGAGACGGCCGCCGGGTCGCGCGCCCTACGGAGCCGCAAGCGCACTGCCCCCTCACCTCCGAAAGACCGCCGGCGTCGCACACAGTCACCCCAATTTGCCTGAGTCCTCACAGTATTTGGACGAGGGCACTGCCGAAATCTCCAAAAGAATCTGACGCTCTGGCGCCGTTACCGGACGGGTGTGCCAGCCGGTCCCGATCCCGCCGAGGCGGGAGCCTGAACACCAACCCGGAGCGCCAGCGAGGGAACACGCAAGTGAGACACCTGGACGAACGATCGAACGACCCCTCGCTGACGCTTCGGGATCGTATGACCGACCGCGAGGAGCGCCCGGTTGCGATGCGACCGTCTCAAAAATCTCAACAATTCCCTGCCACTTGTCCCGAGATGGCACTGGACTTGGAGCACCGGAGTCACCGCTCTCGACGCTCGGCGTCCCCCTGCCGGAACGAGACGGACGCACCGGCACCGAGGCATCCTGCCCGACGAAACGTCCACAACCGGAACCGAAAAGGTGCCAGCAACCGTGGTTCAACCATTGGCAACTTTTCGGGCTCAGGCCGGGAATATGTGGCGTTACTCCTCATGCCTGCTGCCGGGCGCGCAAGAGAGCGATTCGACGGAAATAGGCAAGCGCGCCTGTGACCCGACCGACGGTCATTACCCAACCGGTACGGGAAGCAAGGTGGGCAAGGTGCGGCTCGCTGGCCTGGCCATCGGACTCTTGAAGCATGAAGTCGGTTTTTTGCGGCGATCGATCGCTGGCCGGGGTCATTCAGGTCGGATCGCAAGGGAGTTCGTTTCGAGACCCCTCAGCGACCTGGCCGATCGCGTTTCCGCAGCGCAACGGCGGTCCTTCAGTCGGCCTCTGGCATCGCGTCGGGAAAGCGTTCGAATCGATACGCTTCGAGCGCTTCGGGCAGAGGCGCCACCGCTCCGCTCGCCGTGCTGGAGCGGGCCCAGGCGATCAACGCGTCGTAGTGAGCGTCGCCGTCCAGGTTGCCGTACCACTGAGTGCCCGTGCTCGTGACGACCACCGCGACGTTCGGCAGATCGCAGGGGCCGAGGCATCCCGATATCGTCAGTTGGACGCCACGGTTCAGCTTCTCGGATTTCCAGGCGGCCTTGATCCGCTCGACCGGGACCTCGGGAAGGCCGCGGTCGGTCTGGCCGCAACAGCAACCCTTGCAGAGCAGGATTTGGGCCTGCGACTTGACCTTCGTCGTCAGAGGTGCGGCGTCGCCGATGGGTTTGCCGTTCAAAACTCGATCCCCTGCTGGGCCTTGATGCCGGCCTTGTACGGGTGTTTGATCGGCACGACCTCCGAGACGATGTCGGCCGCCTCGATCAATGCCGGTGGGGCGCCCCGGCCGGTGAGCACGACGTGCTGGCGCGGGTCGCGCGTCTTCAGGAAGTCGACCACGATCTGAGGGTCGAGGTAGCCGAGCTTCATGACGACGTTGATCTCGTCGAGGATCACGACGTCATAACGGCCGGAGCTGATGGCCTCTTTGCTGACGTCCCAGATCTTGAGCGTCGTCGCAATGTCCTGCGCAGGGTTCTGGGTGTCCCAGGTGAAACCATCCCCCATCGGGCGGATCTCGATATCGGGAGCGAGCCGGTCGGCCAGCTTCTTTTCACCGGTCTTCCACTTCCCTTTGATGTATTGCACCATGAAGACCTTGAAGCCGCTACCGAGCGCCCGGAACGCGAGTCCGAGGGCCGCGGTGGTCTTCCCCTTGCCGTCCCCGGTATTGACGATGATCAGGCCGTGCCGCCGCTTGGGGTCGGGTCGCGGGGCTTCAGGACTCTCGTCGCTCATCGGCGATCACTCCGTGTCATTGGTACTTGGGCGGAGTCAGCCCGCCAGCAGCGCCCTGCGCACGGCCTCCGGCAGCCGCCGGTCGCCCATGTCGTCCAGCGCCAGCACGTCCACGCCCCACGCTTCCGCGAGCCGGCCCGCCAGGCCAAGCCGGACCGGGCCGGCCTCGGTGTCGATGACGAGGCCCAGGACTCCCGCCTGTCCGAGCCGCCGGGCAAGCCCCAGCGACTCCGTTTCAGCGCAGCCTTCGGGCCTGAGCGGAACGTTCGCACGACCGTCGGTCAGGAGCACGACCCACGAGGCCACTCCCGGCTCGCGCTTTCGCGTCGCGTCGATGATCCGGCCGGCGAGCTCGAGCCCGTGCCCCAGCGGCGTCGCTCCGCCGACCGGCAGCGCGTTCAGGTGCGACGCGGCGGTCCGCACGCTGCGCGTTGGGGGGAGCGCCAAGCGGGCGCTCGTGCCGCCGAACGTGATCAGGCCAACCTTGTCCCGCTTCTGATACGCGTGGACGAGCAGCGAAAGCACCGCGGCCTTGGTCTCGGCCATCCGCCGACGCGCCCCCATCGAGCGGCTCGCGTCGACGACGAAAAGGACGAGCCGCCGCGCGGGACGCAACCGCACCTTGTCGCGTACGTCCGACGGCCGCACGATCATCGGCCCCGGCGCGATCCGGCCTCGCAGCGCCTGGAGCGGGGCCGCGGCTCGAAGGGTCGCGCCGACGGCCGGGTCGGTCGCCCGTCCCCTCGGTATCGACGTGCGTACAAAGACACCCCGCCGGTCCGGTACGGAGGCCCTGCCGCGCCGGCCAGGCGCTTGGCCGATCGGCGGCCCTGCCGGGCGAAACGCATCCGAGGGCAACGCTCGGGGCTCGGACGCCGCAATCCATTGCGGCTGAACGTCGTCACCAGCCGGCGGCCCCGAGGATTCCGCCCTGAGGGAGCTGTCGCTCGATCGGCCGCCCGCGTCTGTTCGCGGCGCACTGGAGGCACGCCCGTCTCGATTGTCCGGCTCGCCCTGACCGTTCGGCGGGGGTGGCGGCGGCGACGGCTGCCGCGGCTTCGTTCGGCGGTGGGCCAGCGCGAGCTCGGCCACGGCATCGACGTCGTCGAGCGTGACCGTCGTGCGCCCCTCGTAGGCGGCCAGGGCGGTTGCGGCCTTGTAGATGGTCAGGTCGGCTCGGAGCCCGTCGGCGCCCTCGCGGGCGCAGCGGGCGCAGAGTGAGTCGAGGACGCGTTCGGGCACCACGACCGAGGGAAGGAGTTGTTGGGCCGCGACGATCCGCTCGCCTTCGCGGCGGTCGGCCTCGGCCCAGCGCTGGCGGAAGCCGTCCGGGTCAGTCTCGAACGCGAGCCGGCGCCGGACGACCTCGGCGCGGGCGCGCGGGTCGTTCATCGGTTCGACCTCGACCGCGAGACCGAAGCGATCGAGCAATTGCGGCCGGAGCTCCCCCTCCTCGGGGTTCATGGTGCCGACCAGCACGAACCGCGACGGATGCCGGAAGGTCACGCCTTCGCGCTCGACGTGGTTGACCCCCATCGCCGCGGCGTCGAGCAAGAGGTCGACCAGGTGATCGCCCAGGAGGTTGACCTCGTCGATGTAGAGGATGCCCCGGTGCGCGGTGGCGAGCAGGCCGGGTTCGAAGGCCCGACTGCCGGTCGCCAGCGCCCGTTCGAGGTTCAGGCTCCCGGTCACGCGGTCGTCCGTCGCGCCCACGGGAAAGTTCACGAGCGCGACCGGATGCGGCTCGAAGCCAGCCCCCTCCGGCAGCGGCCAGCCAGGAACGTCCTCGCCGCGTGCCCGGCGGAATGGATCGCCTGGACAAACCTCGATGTCGGGCAGGAGCGAGGCCAAGGCGCGCACGGCCGTGCTCTTGGCCGCCCCCTTGGAGCCCTGAATCAACACGCCGCCGAGCCCCGGGTGGATCGCCGCGAGGATCAAAGCGCGCTTCATCCCTTCCTGGCCGACAACGGCGGAAAAAGGGAAAACCTGATCGGAACGTTGTTCGGCGATCCGCGCTGTCATCCGCATGTCACCCCGGCGTGGAAAAAGCACTCGCGATCAGGAACGCCGCCGCGGCGGCGATACCGCCGATCAACGCGGTTTGCCACGCGCTGCGCCAGGGGCGCGTGCCGGTGAATCGCCCCTTGACGTAGCCGAACACCAGCAGCGCCAGCAGCGTCACACCGACGGACGTGAAGAGGGCTGAGCGCGCGTCCTTTTGAATCATGTAAGGGGCGAGCGGGATGAACCCGCCGGCGATGTAGGCACCGGCAATGGTTGCGGCGCTGTTCAAGGCTCGGCGCGGATTCGGCTCCTCCAATCCCAGCTCGTAGCGCATCATGAAGTCGACCCACGCCTCGGGCCGGGCCTCAAACGCGTCGAGAATCGGCTCGATCTGAGACTCGGTCAACCCGTATTCGAGAAACAACTGGGCCACCTCGGCACGTTCGATGTGCGGAACGGTCGCGACTTCCCTTTCTTCCCGCAGCTTCTCGCTGGCGTAGTGTTCCGCGTCGCTCTTCGCGGCGAGGTAACCGCCCAGCCCCATCGCGATCGACCCTGCCGCGATCTCGGCCAGCCCCGCGGTGACGATGATATGCGTGACATGCACCGCCCCCGACAACCCCGCTGCCAAAGCAAACGGCACCGTCAACCCATCGGACATCCCGATCACGATGTCGCGGACGAACTCGCTCGCCGTGAAGTGGGTTTCGACGTGCTCGAGCTCGCCCGGCGGCGGCGTCGCGGTCTCTCCATTTTGTGGCATGTTCGATGAGTCCTCGGTCTCGTGCTCGGCCGGTGTTTACTCAAGCTCCCCGCAGGCGCGGCGGGCATCGCGTTCGAACCAGTTGTCGAGGTAATAGTGTTGTCCCCGTCGCCACGCCCAGACGCTGGCGAGCAGGTAGGCCGGGATGAACGCGAATCCCCAGCGTTCGACTTGCCGGACGTGTGCTTGCTCGTGTGCGCGGCAGTAGTCCAGGCTCTCCGCGTCGCGGCCGATGATCGCATGCCCCAAGGTCATCGCGGCGAATCCATTTTTTGTGGCAAGCCACGTGGAGAAGCCACCGTGGAACTCGAGCGTCCCCTGGCGATACTGGACGCGCCCACCCGACGCTAGCGTGAGCGCCCCGGCCGTCAGTCCCACGCAGGTCGTCGGCGCAGCCCAGGCGTAGGCAAAGGATCGCTGTAAGTGTCGCAAGGGCCTGATTGCGGACCGCCCCATGTCAGGGTTCGCAATTCTGAGAGAGCGTTTGCGTATGCACGCTCGTATGTTGCTCGATAAAACCGACGAGATCGCGAAACTCAGGATGCGCTTGACCGATTGCGTTCCTGTCGAGAGGATGCGTACGCGCAAGCTCTGCAATCCGAGCGGACCGTTCGTCCCGACTTTCGCGAAAGGCTAAATCGGCGGCCATCCTCTCTTGGACTTGTGGGTCGGCCATAATCCAGGAATCTACGTCGGGAATTGCCAAGACCACGAGCCAATGTTCCGGCGTAATTCTTGAAAGGACGCGTTGCAAGGAGGCGCGTTTTCTCTCGATTTGCTCGGGAACCTTTGTGCCGGAGTTGAGGACCAAAGCGATCGGTCGCTGCCGATCCTGCAGCAAATACAGCTCGGCGGCCGCGAGGGCCGTGCTGGGAAGAAGGTACGAGCTTACGGTGACCAGTCCAGCTCGTCTCTCCTCAAGGAAAATCGCCTCCAGGAAGCGGTGTTCCGGAAGATTCTCCGCGAGCAATTGCACTTGGGGCGAAGCCATCAGTCCAGTCCTCTTCGAAGTACCCGAGCGATATGGCAAGCGGCGTACCCTCTCCGTCAAGTGCTGCGATTGGTAAATGAGGCCTGCCGAATTTGAGCGCGAACGCCCACTTTCTCCTGACCATTGCTATCATACGGCCGGGGGAGTGGAGCGCCCATTGCAAGTCCACCCCGTCGAATAAAAGAACGCGAATCGGATTGAGGTGCCCCGCGGACAATACGGCGCTCTTTGTAAAGCCGGATGCCGAGAAAAGGAGGCCAAGTGTTCCGGCCGGCCGGTGTTGGACCAGGACATGGAGCCGGTAGACGGGGTCAATCGCCACTGGCTTCTCTCGATATTTCGACTCAACCAGAAACCCCTGCCAACCAACGGTCACGAGACCGTCGATTTGCTCGCGCTTTGACGGGGAAAAGGCGTGGTGCCCACAGATCTTGTCGAGCCGAAATGCCTCGAGCACCACGCGCTCGAAGAGCAAGCCGGCTTGGGCTCGGTTCAATTCCGCCGACTCAAAACGGGGCGGCGATTGCGTCGCCGGACTCAGCCCCGCCCAGACCTGCCGGAGAGCAGACCAATCGGGCGCAGACCAGCACCGAATTGCTTCAAGGATCTTATCGGTCACTTCAAGCACTCTCGATCGATCACGATCTGCCAGCGAATGAGCTTACGTGAAGCGATGCGGCTCCCCCGCCTCGCGTCGGCGGTTGGCGAGACTCCTCATCAGCTCCCTGCCGAGATTCCATGTCCCGTAGGCTGAGGTCGCGAGAACCAGGGCGATTGCGCCGAAGGCGCAGACGTGCTGAAAAACCCCGTGGGGCGAGAACTCGCGGCCGAACAGCTCCACGGCCATGTGATGAGCGAACAACAGCATAAGGCATCCTCTCTCGTTTGAGAATCAATGAAAACGCGAATTCTACTAACGACTCTCGAGCAAGCTTTCGTTCCGCAGGTAGATCTGTTTGAGGCTCTCGACCGTCTCGGGGTCGGGTTGTTCCCACAGCCCGCGGTCGACCGCTTCCAGCAGTCGCTCCGCCATCGAGCGCAGGGCCCAGGGGTTCTTGTCCTGGAGGAAGTCCTGCACCTTGGCGTCGAGCAGGTAAGCCTGGCTCAAATCCTCGAACATCCAGTCGTCGATCACCTGGGCCGTGGCCTCGTAACCGAAGAGGTAGTCGACCGTCGCGGCCATCTCGAACGCCCCTTTGTAACCGTGGCGCATGACGCCGGCGATCCACTTGGGGTTGACCACGCGTGAGCGGAACACGCGGCGGGCCTCGTCGGCCAGGTCGCGCACGCGGACGTGGTCGGGATTTGCCGTGTCGCCGAAGTAGGCTGCCGGATTCTCGCCGGTCAGCGCGCGAATCGCGGCGATCATGCCGCCGTGGAACTGGAAGTAGTCGTCGCTGTCGAAGATGTCGTGCTCGCGGTTGTCCTGGTTCTGCACCGCGACCGCGACCTGGGACAACCTGCGCTTGAACGGCTCGGGAGCGGCGACGCCGTGCTCCTGCGCGGTGTAGGCGTACGAGCCCCAGTTGATGTAGACCTCCGCCAGATCCGCGTCCGACTTCCAGTTCCGCTCGTCGATCAGGTTGAGCAAGCCCGCCCCGTAAGAGCCGGGCTTCGATCCGAACACGCGATAGCGCGACTGACGGGCGGCCTGGTCCGCGCTGACGCCCGACGCGACGAGCGCGGCGAGCTCGCGACCGACGTGGCGCCGAAGGTAGTTCTGTTCGTCGTTCTCGTCCGCCTCGGCGACCAGCTCCACCGCCTGGTCGATGAGGGCGACGACGTTGGGGAAGGCATCGCGAAAGAACCCCGAAATGCGCACGGTCACGTCGATGCGAGGACGCCCCAGCTCGTGCAACGGAACCAGCTCGACGCCTTTCAACCGGCGGCTCTCGGGCACCCAGACCGGCCGGACGCCCATCAGGTGCAGGATCTCCGCGATGTCGTCGCCGTGCGTCCGCATCGTGCTGGTGCCCCAGACGACGATGCCGACGCTACGAGGATACGCGCTGTCGTTCTCAGCGCGGTATTTCTCGATCAGTCGCTCGGCCGCCTGCACGCCGACCTTCCAGGCGGTCTCGGTCGGGATCGTGTGGATGTCGATGCTGTAGAAGTTCCGCCCCGTCGGTAGGATGCGGGCCATTCCTCGCGTGGGAGCGCCGCTGGGGCCGGCGGGGACGAAGCGGCCGGAAAGGGCCCGGAGGGTGTTGGTAAGCTCGTCAGTGGTACGGTCGAGACGAGGGATGATCTCTCGGAGCGCGAACTCGAAGCAGGGCCGAACCTCCGGCTCGCGCGCACCAAAGAGCGGGTTCGCGCCGTGGAGACTCGCTTCGCCCGCGTCGACGAGCCCCCTGATGATGTCGGAGCCGAACTTGTCGAGAAGCTCGACAACATCCCCCACGGTCACAGTGGGCTTGTCGACGAATCCGAGGGGGCCGAGCCGAGAGACCGTGGGGACGTCCGGCGACGGTATCCCGTGCTCGACACCGGGCGCGATGGAGCCCATGTCGAGCGCGAGGATCGTCGGGTCGATTCCGAAGCCGCGAGCGACCGCTTCTCGGAGGGGCGGAACCTCTCCATTACTCAGCCGCATCATCGCCTGGATCAACCCGACGCGCTGCTCTCCCTGTGGCGGCTCTCCCAAAATGTGCAGCCCATCGCGGATCTGCGCATCGCCCAGTTCGCACAGGTAACCGTCGATCTCTTGAAGAAACCCGTCGAACTCATCGGCCTCGGGACAGCGCTCGACCTTCAGGTCGCGATCGAGGTTGTTCTTCGTCACGAGCGACCAGATCTGCCCGGTGATGTGGGGCAGTTTCGACGGGTCGAGCGAGGCCATCCGATAGTATTCGTCGAGCAACTGCTCGAGTCGCGCCAGGTCGTCGTAGGTCTCGGCCTGGGTCATCGGCGGAATCAGGTGGTCGATGATCACGGCGTGCCCGCGACGCTTGGCCTGGGTCCCTTCGCCAGGGTTGTTGATGATGTAAGGATAAACGTTCGGCAAGTCGCTGAGCATGATCTCGGGATAGCACTCAGCGCTCAGGGCCGTGGCCTTGCCCGGGAGCCATTCGAGGTTGCCGTGCTTGCCCATGTGGAGCACGGCGTGGGCGCCGAACTCGTCGCGGAGCCAGCGGTAGTAGGCGAGGTAGTGGTGCGTCGGCGGCAGGTCGGGGCTGTGGTAGATGGCCATCGGGTCGGCCCCGAACCCGCGAGGGGGCTGGATGCCGACGAAGATGTTGCCGAACCGCAGGCCGGGGATCGCCAGCGTGTCGTCGATCCGGCCAACCGCGCCCAGCGGCACGCCCCACTGGTCGACCATCGCCCGGCGGGACGTCGCGGGCAGTTCGTTGAACCAGGCGTCGTACGTCGCGAGGCTCACGTGCCCGACGGCACCACGGAGTTGTTCGTCGGTGAGGAACTCGTCGTCGTTCGTGCAGCCGTCGATCAGGCGGTGCATGAGCTCGTCGCCGTCGGCCGGAAGGTCTTCGACGAGATAACCGGCGTCCCGGAGCGACCGAAGCAGGTTCAGCACCGAGGCCGGGGTATCGAGACCGACGCCGTTGCCGATCCGGGCGTTCTTCGTGGGATAATTGCCGAAGAGGATCGCGACCCTTTTCTCGGCGTTCGGCGTCCTTCGGAGGCGCGCGAAATTGAGCGCGAGC
Organism: Isosphaeraceae bacterium; assembly: GCA_031291845.1. Classification (GTDB taxonomy): domain Bacteria; phylum Planctomycetota; class Planctomycetia; order Isosphaerales; family Isosphaeraceae; genus DAIDJG01. The sequence goes on from JARLIH010000476.1 coordinate 10,782, forward strand.
CGCACGACGAAATCGACGCGGTCGGGTTTCGGGACGTAGGCCTTCACCGCCGTGCCGAGGCGTTCGTCGAACTGCGCCTCTTCCTTGAAGCTGATCGCGACGGTGTTGATGCGACCGTCGAATTCCGGGAGCACGACGTTCATCGCCGTGTCTCGCGGGGTGAGTCCGGCGGAGGACGCAGCCCATTCGGCCTCGCTGGTCGTGCAGAGCACGGCTTGCAACATGGGCACGTCCAGCCCGTCGAGCAGGTCGACGACCGTTCCCGACGCTTCGACGTGGGTCCCCTCGCTGAGGTGGGCTACCGTGAAACTGAGCGTGCTGACGACGACGTCCACCCGGGACTTGCCGTTCGCGTCCAGCAGGAACTGGCGGAAGACGGGTGGGACACCCCCCTCGTGGTCGGGGTCATCCTTCAGGCTGTAGCAGAAGACGGCCAGTGCATTGGCGCCGCGGGCCTCGAAATGCCGGATCAAGGCATCAATCGGCGCGACATTGTGAGCCATCCAGTGGGCGCGGTAGAAAAGCACGCCGACCGTGGGCCGGTCGCTTCGATAGAAGCGTTCTCGCCAGGCGTCCAGCGTCAGGCCATCGGCGGCGTCGGGGTGATACAGCCCGTCGCGAGGCAGGGGAGTGGGTGGCTCGTAGCCGAGCGCTGTGCGGGCCAGGTTGTCACTCAGGCAGCGGAGGAGGTTGACGAGGTTCGGCACGC
>JARLIH010000477.1 GCA_031291845.1 Isosphaeraceae bacterium
CTACGTCTCCATCCACGGCGCTGACAACGCGCCACCCGATTGGCTGCCCGAATGGAAGCAGATGCTCGGCGGAATCTATTCCCACACCGGGCTACCCGACGGCAAGACCAAGAAGGGGACGTTTATCGTCAAGATTACCGACACGTCCAGCCCCGTAACCCGTGGGCTCAGCGACTTCGAGCTCCAGGACGAGCTTTACTATCACATGCAGATCTTACCCGAGGTGCAGCCGTTGGCGACGATTGATTACGACAAGGGCACCTGGCCCGTCGCCTGGGTGCGGACCTACGGCGGAGGACGCGTGTTTCACACCCCGCTCGGGCACCGCGACTTCGGACCGGGCAAATATGACCCGATCACGAACCCGAGCTTGACCAAACTGTTCATTCAGGGCGTGGATTGGGTCGCGCAAGGATCGAGCAAAGACGGCGCGGACACCACCGCCAAGCCGTGAGCGCAGCGGTGCTGCCCTCAAGAGCGGTTTTCGGATGGTTTGCGCACAGTCTCTGGCATGAGTGGCTGGGTCAAGCCCGTCAGGGCGATGCCCCCGGTCGGCCTGACGCGACCTTCGGCACCGGGGGCCAACCGGCTCTAAGCCGGTCGTTTAAAAACCGCTTGCAGCGCATAGGGCCGGCCCTGCGAGCATGCGGTTCGCGAACGCGAACAGACTGTCATCCCGGCCCTCAGCGCTTCGCAGCGTCGTCGCTCGGCTCGACGACCTTCTGAGCCTGGTTCGTCTTCAGGTGCTCCAGAACGCTCGTCCGCCCCGACGGCCAGTGCACGGTGACCTTCTCCACCTCTGCGACAGCGCCGACGCCGATCAGCAGACGCGGGTCGTTGGCCGAGAGCATGCTGTAGTTGCCCTTCCGCTGGCGGTAAATCGTCCGGTCGCCAGCGACGACCTCAACCCGCGCGCCGATGGCGTCGCGGTTGCTCTTCGTCCCCTGAAGGTCGAGGCGGATCCAGCGGTTGTCGTTCTTGGTGTCGTTCCGCAACACGGCGCACGGCCGGTCCTTGTGGTTGACGACGATGTCGACGTCGCCGTCATTGTCGAGGTCGCCGAACGCGGCCCCGCGGCCGACGTGCTTCGTGTCGAAATACTCCCCGGCGTCGCGGGTCGCCAGCCGGAAGCGTTTCCCCTTGAGGTTGACGAACAGGAGCGGAAACTCCTCGTAATCGACCGGCTGATTGAGCAAGCGGCGGTTGTCATCAACGTGACCGTTCGCGACGAAATTGTCGGGCCACCCGTCATTGTCGAGGTCGACAATCGCCGTCCCCCAGCCGACCCAGGGCATGGTATCAGCGGCGAGCCCGTAATAGGGCGTGCTGTCCATAAAATATCCGCCGCGGTTGTTGATGTAGAGCGTGTTGTATTCGTTGGCGAAGTTCGTGACGAAAAGGTCCGGAAGGCCATCCCCATTGACGTCCTCCGCATCAACGCCCATGCCGGACTGGGCCTGCCCCTTCTCGTCGTACGCTGCGCCTGACGACTCGGTTGCGTCGTCGAACGTGCCGTCGCCCAGGTTGATAAAGAGGAAGTTTGGGTTCATGTCGTTTGCGACGTAGATGTCGATCAAGCCGTCCCCGTTGAGGTCGGCGGTCACTGCAGCGAAGCCGTGACCGTCGTCCCTAGGGTTCGGCTTTCGCTTTTTCGTCTCGGGGTCGAGGGTCGTGATCACGCTATCGTAGACGTCCGTGAACGTGCCGTCGCCGTTGTTCCGGTAAAAGAAGTGCTTGGTTGTCTTGACCGAGCGGGGTGAGCAGTAGAGGCGAACGTGGCGCTCGGCGTCGCCACAGAAAATGTTGTCGTCGGGGTACTTCCATACTCCATAGTTCGCGACGTAGAGGTCGAGGTCGCCGTCGTTGTCGTAGTCGAGAAACGCGCCACCGGACGACCACCCCGCGCGGTCGATTCCCGCCGTCTTACTGACGTCGGTAAACGTCCCGTTCCCGTTATTGAGGTAGAACACGTTCGGGCCGTAGTTGCACAGGAAAACGTCCTGGTCGCCGTCGTTGTCGACGTCGCCGACGACGATCCCGTGGCAGAACCCGCGGAATTCGAGCCCCGACGCGTCGGTCACGTCCCGAAACTTGTTCCCTCCCAGGTTCTTGAACAGCCGGTTTGGCCCTTTCTGGACGGACCCGACCGGGAACAGGGTCGCCGTCGCGAAATAGATGTCGAGCAAGCCGTCGTTGTCGTAGTCGAAGACGGCGACCCCCGAACCGTTGGCGGTAGGGAACTCTTTCTTGTCGGTCATGCCGGAGAAGTGGACGAAATCCACCCCCGCCTCCTTGCTGATCTCGGCGAACCGGAACGGGCTGGTCGTCGCTTGTTTGCTGAGCGTGACCGGCTCCGGTGCGACGTTGGCCATGCGGTCGCCCGTCACGGCAGCGTTCGCGGCGGGCACGCTCGACGTCGTGTGCTGATCCACGGGCGCTGGGACCACCGTCGCGGTCTTTCCACGGTCTTCGGTGACGTTCGACGGCCCACACCCCGACATCGTCAGAAGGAGGCATACCCCCACGCCGCAGGCCGCCTGCGCGGGAGTGAAATGGCTACGGCTTCTCATGAGACACGGCTCCCGAAGCCGCGAGCGCGGCTCCCTTGCGGAATCAGACTAAGGATAAGAGAGATTAGAACGTGCGAGACTCGCCTGCGAGTCGCTCACGAGCGTACCGAACCGTCATTCTAACACGGCCGCGCCGCCGGTGTCCGCCCCTCCGACCCCGGTGACGGTCGCGCTGAAATCGTGGAAAATCGGGATTAGTGCCCCCAATCCCACCACGAACCCGGTTCCTTTTCCATGATTGAGGGGTTCGTCAAGACGTGTGTTATATTCTCGTTGGAACCGAGTTCGTTGGTCCTGTCGGAGATCCAGGACCAAACTGTCCGCAGGGAAGGCAACCACTTATGGGATGGCGCCCGTGCGACGCAAAACGAACAGACGGCGGACCTTGCTCACGATGCAAGGCCTGGAGGAACGGTCTCTCCTCACCACGCTGATCGCTCTCGTGGATACGGGCATCGACCTGACCCCGAGCGACACATCGTATGTTAACGATAGCCCCTACTACGATCTCGCCGATGCGTACAACGCCTACGACGGCAGCACCAACGTCGGCGACAATAATGGCCACGGCACGGCGCTGACGGACGCCACAGTCGCGGGCATCAAGGCCGCGACCAGCCAGGCGGGCGCGGCCGGAGCGAGCGTAAAAATCCTGCCGATCCGCGACACGAACTCTTCCGGCCAGCTCGACATCAACTCGATCATCAACGGCATCTGCTACGCCGCCGACAAGGGCGCGGCCGTGATCAACCTGAGCTTCGCGGCCGCGAACGACTTCGTGGCGTCGAGCCAGGACACATTACACCCGAATATGTCGCTGTCGCAGGCGATCCGCTACGCACAGACGAAGGGGTCGGTCGTCGTGGTCGCCGCCGGTAATAACGGCAACGTAATCGGCGGCCATCAATACGGCAATCAAGACATCGACATCGAATCGCCCTTCCCTGTCGAGCCCGCGGCCATGGGGTACGATGCGGGCCTAGTGAACGAAATCGTCACGGCGTCCTTCAACACCACGACCGACGCCCTGCAAACCGATTCGAACTACGGGCCGGTGCATGTGTCCGTCGCCACTCCCGGCTCCGAGACCTCGTTCGCGGCCGGTTACCTGTCGGGTGTCGCGGGAGTCATCGCCGCCGTCAGGCCCGATTTTACGTACTCGCAAATCATCAATCGGCTCGACAGCACGGTCCAACCGGTCGCCGCCTTGCAAGGCCTTGTGGCCACCGGCGGCGTCGTGAGCCCGGCCAACGCGATCAACGGGCTTGTCTCCTCGGGGGGTTCCGCCTCCGGGACGGCGTCGCCCTCCACGGTGACCGGGACGACCACGGTCCTCAGCGCTCAGGCTGCCGGGCTGGGAAGTGGTGCCTCGTACACCTACCAGTGGCAAACGACCAGCGAGCCGGCCGGCGCAGCGAGCCCCACCTTCAGCGCCAATGGCTCCGCCGCAGCGGCCACGACCACAGCAACGTTCTTCGACGCGGGTCAGTACACGTTCACGGTCACAGTGTCGGGCGGAACCGGCGGCTCCGCGACGGCGACGGTCTCGACAACGGTGGTGCAAACGCTTTCCAGCATTAGCGTGGTTCCCGGGTCCGCGTCACTCGTCGCGGGCTCGACCACGAATTTCACGGCCTCGGCGGCAGACCAGTTCAACAACGCCCTCGGCACGCAACCTGCGTTTACCTGGTCCGTAACCGGTAGCGCGGGGGGGACAATCAGCCCAAACGGGGTCTACGCCGCCCCCGCAGCGGGGAGCGGCACCGACACGGTCACCGCCAGCGCAGGCGGGATCAGCAAAACCGCTAACGTGACGGTAGCGCCCGCCCCGCCCCCTGCCAACCTCGGCGTACAGGCGCTCGGTCAAGACGGAGTCGACCTTGTCGGCAACGGCTTGAACTCGGCGCAACCGGACGGTTACCAGGACATCGACCTCCTCTTGACCGGGATCCCGGCCACTCAGACCATCTCTTACGTCGACGTTTTCGGCTACGGCGGGGGCGAGTGGCAGTACAACCCCCAGAACGGACCGCATCCGCACGGCTCCGATGCCGCGGCGCTCGTCAGGATGCCGGGCGCTTCCTCGGCCCACCTGTATGTCTCTCCGTACATGAATGAAACCGGGCGTTCGTATGAGGTTGTCGTCTATCTGTCGGGGGGATCCCACACGGAGCTGTATACCGGCCCGGTGTACGCGAATCATCAGCTCCCCAAGCTGTCGGTCCAGTCGCTGGGCCAAGATGGAGTCGACCTCGTCGGCAGCGGCCTGAATTCGGCACACCCCGATGGTTACCAGGACATCGACCTCCTCTTGACCGGGATTCCGTCCGCCCAGACGATTTCTTACGTCGACGTTTTCGGCTACGGCGGGGGAGAGTGGCAGTACAACCCCCAGAATGGACCGCATCCGCACGGCTCCGACGCCGCGGCGCTCGTCACGACGTCGGGCGCCACGACCGCCCATCTCTACGTCCAGCCCTACCAGGATGAGGCGGGCCGTAGCTACGAGGTTCTCGTGTACTACGCGAGTGGCGCCTCGTTCGAGGTCTACACCGGCCCCGTGTTTGGCAAGGCCAAACTTTCCGTGAGCTGATCGCCACACCATTCCGCGCACTCGTGGTCGCCCTCCCGCTACCTTCCAGTACCGGGAGGGCGACGCGCGCGCCGGCCGCCGGGCTGCCGGTTGGAATCCGGGATGCGGTCGACTATAATTCTGTCTCCTTAGACCGGCGTCCGGGCCGGGTCGACGACTTTATGCCTCGGAAACAACCGTATGAATTCGCCCCCGATCGCCGATGTAGCCGCCCCTGCGGTGGATGAGCTCATGCCGCTCCTCCAGAAGCTGCTGGATAACGTCGGGTTGGTGGTCCTGGGCAAGCCAGAAGTCATTAGACTGGCGGTCGTTGCGCTCCTGGCCGAGGGGCATGTGCTGATCGAGGACGTGCCGGGTGTCGGCAAAACGCTGCTCGCACGCGCATTAGCCGCAAGTATTGACTGTTCGTTTCGCCGCATCCAGTTCACCCCCGACTTGCTCCCTTCGGATATCCTCGGATCGAGCGTCTACCAGGCAGCAACCGGCGAGTTCGTCTTCAAGGAAGGTCCGATTTTCTCCAACGTGATCCTGGCCGACGAAATCAATCGCACGACGCCTCGCACGCAGAGTGCCTTGCTCGAGGCGATGAGCGATCAGCAGGTGTCGGTCGAGGGAAAATCGTTCGTGCTCGACCCCCCGTTTATCGTGCTGGCCACGCAGAACCCTTATGAGTTCGAGGGGACCTACGTGCTGCCGGAGAGCCAGCTCGATCGCTTCATGATCCGTCTGCGTATGGGATACCCGCTACGTGCCGAGGAGCGAAAAGTGCTGTCGAGCCACCGGTCCGGGGAGCCGGTGGAGACGCTCCAGCCCGTCCTGAATAGTGAAGACATTCTCCTCCTGCAACGGGCTGTCCGAAGCGTCCGGGTCGACGAGTCGGTCGTCGATTACCTGCTCGACATTGTGCATGCGACGCGCAAAGGGGATGAGCTGCACGTCGGCGTGAGCACCCGTGGCGCGCTGACTCTTTACCGTGCCGCGCAGAGCTTGGCGCTTGTGTCCGGCCGCGATTATGTCGTGCCGGACGACGTCAAGTCGCTCGCCGTGCCGGTACTCGCGCACCGGGTGGTGGGGAAGTCGTTCCTTCAGGCAGGCGAGTTTGGCGCGGCCGAGGCGATCATTCGCGACTTGGTCGACCGCATCCGGGTCCCCGCTTGAAACGGCCCCTGCGATGAGCGACGGAAGACACCGCCGGTTCCCAACTCCTGAGAGGTAGCAGCTCGATCGATGGAAGCTAGCGGCGGACTGGGCAGACTGGCGCACTGGCTGTGGCGCGGTCTCTGGCCGACGCAACGGCTGGTCTGGACCCGTGAGGGCGCCTGTTACGTCCTGGTCTCGATCGGACTGTTGTTGGCCGGGTACTCCCAGCAGATCAATCTGATTCTCTTGGTGGCCGGGCTGACGGCGGGGCCGATCGTGGCATCGTTCGTAGCCAGCGCGTCGATGCTTCGGCGTCTCGAGGTCTCACGCCGGGCGCCCCCCTATGTCTTCGCCGGGGAACCTCTCAGCATCGACTATACGCTCGAGAACGAAAGGGCCTGGACCGCCGCGCTCGCCCTGTTCGTCGAGGATGAGCTCACGCCCGCTGACCGCGCACTGGCCGGCCAGAGCGCTCCTACTCCGCAGGTTTTTTTCGCTCGCGTCGGCCCCCGCGACCGCGCCCGCTTGCGGTGGCAGGGCATCAGTCCTTGCCGCGGGAACTATCGCTTTCGCGCGCTGGAGTTGATCACACGCGCTCCGTTCGGCCTCCTCGAGCGACGCGTTACCGTGGAAGCGTCGGCGCCACTCATCGTCTATCCGACCGTGGGACAGCTCACCCGGCGGTGGCACGTGATACAGCGGCAGGCGACCGAGACCCAGCGCGGGCAGCGACATGACCGGTCGGCCCAGCAGCAGGAATACCACGGCCTGCGCGACTATCGACCCGGCGACAGCCCGCGCTGGATTCATTGGCGAACCACCGCCCGCCTTGGCAAGCCGATGATCAAGGAGTTCGAGCAAGAAAACGAGCAGGACCTCGCGATCCTGCTGGACACGTGGCTACCGCGAAGCAAGGTCTCGCCGGTGCAGCGAGATGCGCTGGAGCGAGCGATCGAATTCGCCGCCACGGTCTGTTTCGAGACGTGCCGGCGGCCCGGGCGCAGGCTCCTCCTCGGTTGGACCGGCGCGACACCGGGTGTCTGCCAAGGGCCCTCCTCCGTGAAGCTGCTCCACGAGCTGCTCGAACAGCTCGCCGTGCTTCGTCCTTCGACCGAGGGAACGTTCTCGGCCCTGTTGGATGCGCTGCCGCCGGCGACGCTTCGCGAAGCCGCCCTGGTCGTTGTCTCAACCCGCCCCTTGAATCTGGCTGAGGAGGCAGAGCGCTCTGCGCGGCTATCCGGCGGTTCGGGGCGAGGTTGGGCCGGACGGGTCATCCTGCTCGACGCCGCACGCGGCGACCTCGACGAGCTTGTGCAGTACCCCGGCTCATCTTCGGCGGCGGTTTCCAACCGGCGTGCGAGCGATCCGGAACTGATTGGCACTCTCGAGCCGGAGCACCGGGCCGAGGCGGACGAACGGCCGAACGGTCAAACGCCGAACCGCACCGTCCAACCAGGGGGAAGGAGCCGGCCGTGATCTTTTCGAGCGTCTATCGCGCCAGCTTCTATCTGATGCTTTTGTTCGCGACGCTCAGCCTGAACGTCGATGCGACCGACAGCAAGGTGGCCTGGCTTTTCCCACCGGGCGTAGCGATTGTCGGGGTCTTCGCCTTCTTGACCGTCGACCGCAACCCGCGCCTGGGCCTGTCCCGGCTGCTGGCGTATGGGCTCCTCGGCTTCGCGTTCGCCCTCTCCGCTGTCGAGTACTCGGCCGAGGAAAACCTGGTCCTCGCGCTGGCGCACTTCCTCGTCTACCTTCAAGTGGTCAAGATGCTTCTCCCGAAGAGCGTTGAGGACGAGTGGCTTCTGTTCAGCCTCGGGGTGATGCAGGTGCTGGTCGGGGCGGTCGTGAGCCAGAGCGACCGCGAGGGGATGATGATGCTGATCTGGGCGCTCCTCGCGCTCTGGGTGCTCGGCCTCTTCTATCTTCACCGCGAGAGCCTGCGTGCGGGCGCCCTCGGTGGCACGGCGGCCGGTCCCGCGGGAGCAGGCGGCGAGCCGTATCCCGGGCTGATCAGCGGTGCCTACATTTTTTCGGCGCTCCGAGTCATGGCGACTACGCTCGCCCTCGGAGGAGCGATCTTTCTCCTCATGCCGCGCCGACCGTCCAACGCGCGAGCGCAGGGCGTGGAGTCGACGGCCAAACACATGACCGGCTTCGACGACGAGGTTCAGCTCGGGCAGCTCGGCGAGATTCTCGAGAGCGACAGCATCGTGATGAGCGTCGAGTTTTACGACGAGAGCGAACGCCGAGTTGCGCCCGCGGACGACTCGCTCTACTGGCGTGGCGTCACGATGGATACCTACGAGGAGGGGCGTTGGCACCGCGCAAAGTGGAGAGACCGGCAGACGTTCCCGACGCCCCCCTCCACGGAACGCTATCTTCGCCAGGTGATCAAACTCGAGCCGACTGACTCGGACGTGCTCTTTGGATTGCGCCCGATGTATTCGGCAATGCCAGCCGGACGGCGAATGGCGATCATCGAGCTCAACTCGGATGACGGCACGATCCGGCGCGACTACGTTGGACACGGCGGGTACGATTACGTCGTCGTTTCCGGCGCGGATGCGGCGGAGGTGCAGCCGGGCGAGAACTTTCAAGCCTCTCGGCGCCGGTCGCTTCGGGAAGTGCCGGAAAAAATCCAGGCCCGGCTCAAGGAAATCGCCGACGCGGTCATCGAGGATGAGAAGCTCGCGCCGAGCGATGTGCTCGGCCGCGCGCGGGCCCTGGAGCGCTACCTGCGCGACTCGGGCAGGTTCGGTTATACCCTGCGCCTCGGGGTGGTCGATTCGAAGCTCGATCCGGTCGTCGACTTCCTCGTCAACCGAAAAGAAGGGCACTGCGAATACTTCGCCAGCGCGCTCACGCTACTCCTACGTTCGGTCGGCATCCGCGCCCGGCTGATCAACGGGTTCAAGGGGGGCGACTGGGCCGCGCTCACGAGCGTTCTGAGCGTGCGCCAGAAGCATGCCCACAGTTGGGTCGAGGCGCTGATACCGGCGAACGGCGACGAACGGCAGCCGCACTGGGTGCGCCTCGACGCGACGCCGGCCACCGCTCGTGCACGTTCGGTTGCCGAGGTCGGTGGCGTCGGAGGCGGTATCCGGCAGTTTTCGGACGCCATCCGTTACCTATGGGTATTCTACATTGTGGGTTTCAACGTCGAGCGCCAGAACACGATGCTGTACCAGCCGATCCGCGAGCTCATCCGCGAGGCCCGCGAGGGGTTCTCGCTCATGGGCCGGTGGCTCAGCGAGGCGCTGACGAGCTTGCTGACGTTCCAGAATCCGGCCCAGTTCTTCAGCCGCCGCGGGTTCGCCGTCGCATTCGTGGGTCTGTTGCTGCTGGCGGGCGTCTACCGTGTTGCGCGTTGGATCTGGCGGCGGGTGTTCCGCTGGATCCACGGACCGGCAGACGCAGACGCCTCGCTCGCCGCCGGGGTGCTGTTCTACCGACGACTCGCGGCCCTGCTGGCCGAGTACGGCTTGGAGCGCCCCCCGGCCGAAACTCCACGTGAATTTGCTCGCCGCGCGACCGTCTTTCTCACGGGCCGCGGCGTCGGATCGGAGTCCGTTGCCGAAGTTCCGGCTTCGGTCGTCGATGCGTTCTACCACATCCGGTTCGGCCACCGCGACCTGGAGCCGGACGCACTGGCGCGGCTGGAACGCAGTCTCGATGCGCTCGAAAACCAACTTCGTTCCGAAGAAAGATAAAACGGCATAATGCCTCACCATAGATCATGCAGAGAGAGGAACCGCGGGCCGCGAGAGTACCTCAACGTCTTCAATTGGTCCGGTTGAGATATCTCGTGTTCTCCGTTTTCTGCGCTGCGTGCTTCGCGGTGAGAACTTCCTCGACGTAGGGAAAGGTGTAGTCGTCATGCGTGTCGGTTTGGTAGGGTTCGCGGGGAGCGGCAAGAGCACGCTTTTCGAGCTGTTGACCGGCGCGAAGCCGGACCCCGGTAAAGTCCACGCCGGGCAGGTTGGAATCGCCACGCTGTCCGACCCTCGGCTCGAGTTCCTCACCGGGCTTCATAAACCCAAGAAGGTGACGCCCGCAACGGTCGAGCTCCTCGACACGCCCGGCCTGCTCCCCGGCACGCACGGGGACAATCCCCAACGGCTCGCGTTGATCCGCGAGGGCGACGCACTGCTCATCGTGCTTGGCGCCTTCGCCGGCGGAGACCCTGCCGCCGACCTCGCGGCGTTCCGCGACGAGATACTCTTCGCCGACCTCGGCGTCGTCACCAACCGTGCCGACCGGCTGGAGGCGAGCGTGAAGAAACCGAGGCCCGACCGAGAGCAGCAGCTCAAGGAGCTCGACGTTGTCAAGCGCGTGCAAGCCGCGCTCGACTCCGGCCAGACGATCGCGTCCCTCGGGCTCACCGACGAAGAGAAGAAGCCAATGCGCTCGTTCGGGCTCCTTACGGACAAGCCCGAGGTGGTCGTCGTCAACGTGACTCAGGGGCAGCCGCTCCCCGACTCGTTCCGGGCCGCCGCCCCCGATGCGCTCGCGATCGACGCCAAGCTCGAGCTGGAGCTCTCGCAGCTCGACGCCGACGAACGGGCCTCGTTCATGGCCGACCTCGGCATCACCGACCTGGGGCGCGACCGTATCATTCGCAGGGCCTACGATGCCGTTGGCATCATCACGTTCTTCACGGCCGGTGAACCCGAGGTTCGCGGCTGGAACCTCGAACGCGGCGGCAGCGCGGTCGACGCCGCCGGTAAGATCCATACCGACCTGGCGAAGGGCTTCATTCGCGCCGAGGTTACGGCTTACGATGACCTCGCACGCCTGGGCAGTATGAAGGAAGTCAAAGCGCACAACCTTCAGCGGCTTGAGGGGAAGGATTACGTCGTCAAGGATGGCGA
>JARLIH010000478.1 GCA_031291845.1 Isosphaeraceae bacterium
GGGTGCCCAAGACGCCTCTCGAGCGGGGAGCGCAAGGTTTGCTTTTACGACCCGGGGGGCCTCCCCCCCCGGCCCCCCCTTCGTAAGGGGGGGCTTAACGGTAAACTCCCCCCCTTACAAAGGGGGGGCCGGGGGGGGTCGGAAACGCCAGTCAGGCTCGCCCGTACAAAATCCGCCAATCCATTCGGGCCGGCCCGCACCGGGACCGCCGGTTGTCGATACGTCCAGAGACCGCACAACGCGCTTCGATTGGCGCGGCTGGCTCGTCCTCGCCTGGGCGCTCTGGTTCGGCGCGCAATACGCGAAGATGGTCGTGGAGCAACGGGGTGCCAAGGCCCGCGGCCTGGTCAACGGGACGGCCGATCCTGCCGCGCCAGCCGTGCCGGCCGTTGCGCCTTCTCGATAACGAAGGAGTCTCGTTGCCGCCCCTCGCGGTCCCACGCACGATAGGTCAAGCGTTTCCCGGCACCTTCGACGTCGATCGTCTGGTAGGTGGCCACGTTCGTAAAGCCCACGGCACCGTAATCGCGCGGGGTCTGGTCCACGAACTTTTCGCCCGAGACGGAGACGAGATAGGTCGTCCCATCCGCCGCAGAATCGACGCGCTCGTCGGCGCGCATCGGGTAAGTCCGCAGGTAAGCGTGATCGTGCCCTTGCAGCACGAGGTCAACATGGTGCTTGTCGAACAACGGGACCCAGGCGTCGCGGAGCTTGGGGTACTCGCGGCTAGGGTGCGAGGCATAGAGCGGGTGATGGAACATCACGAGCTTCCAGGTCGCTCGCGTGCGCGTCAAGGCCGCATCGAGCCAGTCAGCTTGGAGCCGTGCGGAGCTCGCGTCCGAGACGGCCGCGGTGCTGTCGAGCACGGCGATGAAGGCGTCGGCGTACTCAAACGAGTAGACCAGACCCCGCGCGATGCCTTCGGGCCCGTTGGCGGGCAGGCGAAAGAACGAACGGTAGAGCAGGGGCCCGCGGTCCAGGTACTCGTGGTTCCCCGCACAGGGCATGAACGGGACCGACTCGAAGACCCCCTGCGCCCGCAGGAAGAAGTGGTCCCAGTTCGTGCGCTCGTTCCCGCGGTCGACGAGGTCGCCGGCCAGCAAGATCGCCCCCGCATCGGGGTGCCGCCGGTGCGCGGCTTCGAGCAGTTTGCCCCACCCCTCCAGGCCGCACTGGGCGTCCCCCAGGTAGAGGAGAGTGTAGCGATCCGGATGCGATGGCGCTGTCCGGACCGTGTGCCAAGCGGTCCAGCCACCGGCCGAGCCATCGCCCAAGGCGTAGGAATACGCGGTACCGGGCCGGAGCCCGTCCACATCCACGCGGTGCCGCCGGGTGACCGGATCGTTCAGGACGCTCGGCGTCGCCAGGACCCGAGAATCGCCCGGAACGACGCGGGCCGTCGCGGGGTTTGGCGCGGGTCCGATCCGCAGGGCGGTCTTCGTCACGCTCGCGTCCGTCCGCCACCCGAAACTCAACGCGCTCCTCGGGTCCTGGCCGAATGAGACCACCACCTGGTCGGGCTGGGGACGGGAGACGACATGTGTCTTCCAGACCTTACCCGTCGCGAGCAACGTCGCGTGACGCTGGTCGTGCGCAGGATGGAGCAAGGCCGTGCCTAAGAGCGTCGGGGGAAACCCGCGGAGCGCCCGCTCGCCGTCGGACGTCGCGCTCACCCCCTCCTGCGCAACCACGGCCTCCCAGGGCTGCTGGTCAAGGCCTGTTACCGCGACCGATGTCCCGTCCACTCCCCGAACGAACACGACGTAATGGGCCGCCGGGCGGCGATCCAGGCCGTTGACCCCGAGGCCCACCCAGCCCGCGTGGAACGTCCGGCGGTACGTGGGCCAGTCGCCCCCAGGCCCGTGCAACACCCCGGGGGCACGTTCGAACACCTGGTCCTTCAGCCAGAACGGGACCGACGCCCCCGGCGCGGCGACCGTGACCTCGGCGTCGCGGTCGATGCGAAAACGGAAATAGCCGCGTGCGAGCGCGTCCCGCTCAGCGCGCGTCAGGGCGGCAAGCAGCCGGTCGCCGCGGCTGGCCAGGACCGCAAGGTCGTCGAGGGAGTGCGAGCGGCTGAGCCGCCGACCGACATCCGCGAGGGTCGTCCGTGCATCGGGTAACGATTCGACGGGTCGCCGCGGTGAGCAGGCGGGTAATGCGCCGAGCAAGAGTGCGAGCGCGATTGTACGTCGAATGCCGTCCATGGACGCAGCCTCCTTCGGGCGCGAAGACGCCCGCCTTTCCTAACGGAAAAGCCGCCGGAGTCCTAGTCCAGTTCCGCCCGTCCCTGGCCGTGATTCCGCGTCCGGGTCGTGCGGCCACTTGCAATACAAAACGGCTCCGGACGAATACTCCCGGCGTTGAGCGCCGCGCCCCGCGCGGCTCCGTGAGGTATCCTGGCGATGAGGAACCATGATGGCGACGATCAAGTGCCCCTACTGCGCCGAGGAAATTCAGGCCGAAGCGCTCAAGTGCAAGCATTGCGGGAGCTGGCTGTCGGGACCGCTGGAAGGGACCACCGAGCCGGCGGAGTATCTCGTTCCCCTGGCAAGCCAGCGTCTCTTGCGCTCCTCGAAGGACCGGATGATTGCGGGCGTCTGCGGCGGAGTGGCCCGTTACCTGGGAATCGACCCCACGCTGGTCCGCGTCCTTTACGTCCTCGGCTCGTTCTTCTCGGTGGCATTTCCGGGCATCATCGTGTACATCATCCTCGCAATCGTCATCCCCTCCGACGATACCGTTGAGCTCTGAGGGCAAGGAGCACGGCACGACGTTTGCTCCTGAAGTGCGAAACATCTGGGGTTCACTCATGTTTTCCCTTGCGCAGTGAGAACCAATGCCGAAGATCACGAACCTGCTACCGGGCTCGCCGGAGCCGCTCGGTCCGACCGTCAAAGCCGACGGGATTAATTTCGCGGTCCATTCCTCAGGGGCAACGCGCGTCGAGCTGCTGCTGTTCGACAACATCGCCGACCAGAAGCCGAGCCAGGTGATCCCGCTGACCCCGGAAACGAACCGGACGGGGGATATCTGGCACATCTTCGTCGAAGGGCTGCCGAACCGAACGCTCTATAACTACCGCGCCGACGGCCCGTATAACCCGGCGACGAACGGTACGCGTTTCAACGTCACGAAGGTGATGCTCGACCCTTACGCCCCGGCGATCACGGGCGACTTCTACTGGCAACAAGGGGATGCGCTGGGCTACGACAACAGCGAGCCCGACAAGCCCGACCGCCATCTCGCGCCGAGCAAGGTCGACAACGTCGCCGGCACCCCGCGCTGCGTGGCGTACCGTAGCGACTTTGACTGGGAAGGGGACCAGCACCCGGACATCCCGATCGAAGAGTCGATCATCTACGAGGTGAACGTCCGCGGATTCACGCGACACCACTCGTCCGAGAGCGATCTGGCGGGGACCTACCGCGGCTTCATCGAGAAGATCCCCTACCTGAAGGAACTGGGAGTCACGGCGGTCGAACTCTTGCCCGTGATGGAGTTCGACCAGTTCGACGGACCGTTCCGCGACCCGCTCACGGGCGAACGCCTGGCAAACGCCTGGGGTTACAACACCGTCGCGTTCTTCGCACCCGAGTCGCATTACAGCTACTACGGCAAGATGGGCGAACAGGTCGACGAGTTCAAGATGCTCGTTCGCGAGCTGCACAAGAATCATATCGAGGTGATCCTCGACGTCGTGTTCAACCATACGCGCGAGGGAAACCACTACGGCCCCTCGGTCAGCTTCAAGGGACTGGACAACAACATCTACTACATGCTGTCGCCCAAGCCCGAGTTCTACATGGACTTCACGGGCTGCGGCAACACGCTCAACTGCAACCACCCGGTCGTGCGCAAGTTCATCCTCGACTGCCTGCGCTATTGGGTCACGGAGATGCGCGTGGACGGGTTCCGGTTCGACCTCGCCGCGGTCTTCGCCATCGACGTCGACCAGCAGCAAAAGGGGAAGACGCCGATCATCCACGAGATCGAGACCGATCCGGTGCTCTCGCGGATCAAGCTGATCGCTGAGCCCTGGAGCATCCAGCAGTACCTGCTCGGCTCCTTCTCCGACCGCCGCTGGGCCGAGTGGAACGGTAAGTTCCGCGACGCCGTGCGCAAGTTCGTCAAGGGGGATGCCGGCGTCGTCGGCGAGCTGGCCACGCGTATCGCCGGCTCGTACGACCTCTTCGCCCCCAACCCCGACTCGGAGCGCTCGCCGTTCCATAGCATCAACTTCGTGACGTGCCACGACGGCTTCACGCTCAACGACCTCGTCAGCTACAACGACAAACACAACGAACGCAACGGCGAGGGGAACCGCGACGGAGCCAACGACAACGAAAGCTGGAACTGCGGCTACGAAGGGTTGCTCGAAACGGCCGAGCTGCCCGACGAGCAAAAGGAGGCGATTGACCAGCTCCGCCGGCAGCAGATCAAGAACTTCCTGACGATGCTCTTCCTGTCGCAGGGAACGCCCATGCTCCTCTACGGCGACGAGCTCCGGCGCACGGCCGAGGGGGACAACAACACGGTCTTCCAGGACAACTCGCTGAACTGGATCAACTGGGAATTCGCCAATCGAAACGCCGAGATCCTCCGCTTCACGCAGCTCATCATCGCCTTCCGCAAGCGGCACCAGATCGTGCGCCGTTGGCGCTACCTGACGTCTGACGAGACGGAAACGCCCGTCCTGCGGAACATCACGTGGCACGGCGTGAAGCCGAACCAGGCCGACTTCTCGGACAGCTCGCGGTTCATTGCCTGGACGCTCGAGGCGTTCCAGACCGACCAGCGCTCGGACGTGCCGATCTACGTCGCGTCGAATTCGTTCTGGGAGCCGCTCACCATCGAGCTCCCCGAGACGAGCGGGCGCCGCTGGTATCGCGTGGTGGATACGTCGCTTCCCCCCGGCGAGGACATCGTTCCGGAGCCGGAAGCGTTCTTTCTGCCGGAATCGCAGTACATCGTGCGCCCGCGGTCGACGATCGTGCTCGTGGCAAGATGATCTGCAGCGACAACTCCCGGCACGGCCAATCAAAGGGCGCCGACGTGCGCCCTCACCCGTCGAATCCAAGGCATTCCAGAAGCGCCTGAAGGTTGATCGGCTTCGTCAGGAAGAGGTCCGGACCAAGATCCCGCACGGCCTGGTAGCGTTCCATGTCAACGGTGCCCGTTGTGACCGCGACCCGAACGGGATGGTTCTCCCCTCGCACTTTTTTCAGGACCCCGATACCGTCGCCATCCGGCAGAATCCGGTCGAGCACGACCACGTCCGGCTTCCGTCCGAGCAGCAGCCACGTCTCCGCCAGGGTCCCCGCGACACTCACCTCCCAACCCAGGCGGCGGCAGATCGCGCTCAGGGCACGGGACGTGGCGGGCTCATCTTCAACCACGAGAAGGTGCAGCGGTCTCTGCGGGTGTTCCGTTCCCAGTTGGTTCGTGCCCGGCGTGGGCCCTGCCGACGGAGCCGGAGAGGACGAGGATGAAGCGACTGGCTCGAGCACGACGACCGAGCTCACCCGTTTCCGGTAAATTCACGAATCGGCATTCGGTACCTCGGGCCGCCCAGAGTGTTTACTCTTCGTCGATCACGGTGATTTGCCCATGCCTGTGAGCGCTCCGCGATTCTTTGCCGTTCCCGGAAATTCCTCTGCACAATCGCGAACGCCTGGCGTACCATGTGAGATTGGTGAATCTTCCCGCAAGGTCGTGACTCACTCTCAACCCGGCGAGCCGAACGTGAGCCGTTCACGGAGCGTCTGTCCAGCGCTGGCGCTGATTCTGGCCGCACTGCTGGCCTGGCCGTGGGGCCTTGCGCTGTCGGCTACGGAATCCAGCCAGGTCGCCCTGCAGTCAAACCACGGCACGTGGGTTGCGCATTCGAGTCGCGCGCGGCAGTTCAGCCGCTCGGGGAAGTGGTGTCAGACGCTCTGTCCGGCCGTTTCGCCGGATTTCGATGAGTCGGAAGACGGGGACCCGGCAAGCCCATCTCAGACCGCCGCGCTCCCCCCGTTCCACGCCCATTTCACGACCGAGCTCGTCCTGCAAGGATGGAGCGTGGACGTGCTCGGCCCTCGCAAGCCGACCCCGATCGGGATATTGTGCCGTTTGCGCTGCTGAGAGGGGGGCGCCCCCCGGTCCCTGCCGCGGCTTTTCGCTAGCCTACAAGCCCGCCGCACGCTCGACCCGGATGGATTGCCGTCATGATCGTCCCATTTTGGGCTTTCGTGGCGGTCCCCTCATACCCCCTCATCTTGCCGCAAGGGTCACGCGCTCATGGTTCGTGCAATCATTACCTGGAGCCTGCACAACAGGTTCATCGTCATCCTCGGCGCACTCGCGCTCATCGGGATCGGGGTCGCGTCCACATATAATTTGAACGTCGAGGCCTACCCCGATCCCACCCCGCCGCTGGTCGAGGTCATCACGCAAAACCCCGGGGCAAGCCCCGAAGAAATGGAGCGGTTGATCGGCATTCCGCTCGAGACCGCGCTCAATGGCATGCCGGGCCTCGAGGACCTGCGCAGTACGTCGATCGGTGGCCTGAACGACATCAAGTGCCAGTTCGCGTATGGCACCGATTACCTCAAGGCCCGCCAGGAGGTCATCAACCGCATCCAGGCGGTCGATAACCTGCCGGCCGGGGTAACCCCCAAGCTCTCCCCCTGGAGCCCCACCGGCGAGATTGTGCGTTACGTGCTCGAAGGGCCGGGCTACACGCTCAACCAGCTCAAGGCCGTGCAGGATTGGGTGTTGACGCGTGCCCTGAAAACAGTCCCCGGCGTCATCGACGTGACCGGCTTCGGCGGAACGGTGAAACAGTACCAGGTCCTGATCGACGCCCGGCTGCTGCGCCAGTACAACGTGACGCTCCAGCAAGTCGAGGACGCGATCTCGCGCTCCAACGGGAACGTCGGCGGCGACATCCTGACTCTCGGCAGCCAGTCGCACATCGTCCGCGCCATCGGTCTCCTGGGCGGCGGCAAGGACTCGCTCGAGCCGGCCCAGGTCCAGAACTCGCTCGTGATCGAGGCCGAGAAGCTCCAGGACATCCAGGACGTCGTCGTGGCCGTGACCGACGGCCTGCCGATTTACGTCCGGCAAGTCGCCAAGGTCGAGATCAAGCACCGGCCTCGGCTGGGGATCGTCGGCCGCCGCCTCAAGGAGGTACCAGTCGAGGAGTCGAAGTGGAAGCGCTCCCCCGACGAGGCGCAGGGGTTCCTCTCGCAGCTCGGCGCGATCTTCAAGAGCAGCAATCCCGAGCCGCCGACGCGGCCCGAGAACCGCGATGAAGACGACGTCGTCGAGGGCATCGTCCTCATGCGCAAGTACGAGAAGTCGCTCCCGGTGTCCGAGGCGGTCGCCGAGAAGATGAAGCAGATCGAGGCGTCGGGCATCTTGCCCAAGGGCATGCACCTCCAGGTCTTCAACCAGCGCACGCAGCTCGTGCACGTGACGACGCACAACGTGCTGCACAACCTGGTCGTGGGCATGATCCTGGTAATCACGGTCCTGTTCGTCTTCCTCGGCGACCTCGCAAGCGCGGGGATCGTCGCCCTCATGATCCCGCTTGCGCTCCTGTTCTCGGTCTCGGTGCTCTACGTCCAGGGGAAGTCGGCGAACCTGCTCTCCATCGGGGCGGTCGACTTCGGCATCATCGTCGACAGCTCGGTGATCATCGTCGAGAACATCTACCGGCACGTCACGGCACACGGGGTCGATCGCACGCGTCCCTTGATCGACCGGATCGCCGAGGCGTCGCACGAGATCGAGAAAGCGCTCTTCTTCTCGACGGCGATCATCGTCTGCGCGTTCATCCCTCTGTTCGCCATGTCCGGTCCCGAAGGCGCGCTGTTCGGCCCGATGGCGAACACGTATGCCTTCGCGATCTTCGGCGCGCTCTGCCTGGCCCTGACGCTCGCGCCGGTGCTCTGCTCGTTCCTCTTCCACAACAAGAAGGAAGAGTCGGACACGTTCGTCGACCGCATCATGAAGCGGCGCTACCTGCACATGCTCAACCGCGTGCTCAACCACCGCTGGCCCACCCTGGCCGTAATGGTGGGGCTGCTCGTCTTCACCGCGACTCTGGTCCCCGGCCTCGGCGGCGAATTCATGCCGCAGCTCGAGGAAGGGAACCTCTGGATCCGCGCCTTGCTCCCCCGCACCGTCTCGCTCGAGGACGCCGCGCGCATGGCGCCGAGGCTCCGCGAGGTCATCGCGTCGGAGCCCGAGATCCGCGGCGTCATGTCGCACGTCGGCCGGCCCGACGACGGCACCGACGTCACCAGCTTCTTCAACCTCGAATTCAACGCCCCACTCAAGCCAATGGAGGTTTGGCGCGACGTCCCGGTCAAGTTCCTCGGCATTCATCTGTGGGAACGCAAGATCACCCGCGAGGAGATCCAGGACGAGCTGACCGAGAAGTTCAAGGCGTTTCCCGGCCTGAACTTCAACTTCTCGCAGCTCATCCGCGACAACGTCGAGGAGGCCCTCTCCGGGGTCAAGGGGGCCAACTCGGTCAAACTGTTCGGCTCTGACCTGAAAACCCTGGAGGAGGCTGGCCAGCGCGCCGTGGACGTGCTGAAGACGGTGCGCGGGATCGAGAACGTCGGCCTGTTCCACATCGTGGGCCAGCCGAACCTCGAAATCGAGATCAACCGCCGCGAGTGCGCCCGCTACGGAATCAACGTCGCCGACGTCGAGAGCGCCATCCAGGTCGCGATCGGCGGCCGGGCGTTCTCCCAGATGGTCGAGGGGGAGAAGGTCTACGACATCGTCCTCCGCCTCCCGGTCGACCTGCGCGACGACCCGAACGTCATCGCCCGCATCCCGATCGACACCCCCCCCGGGGCCGACGGCCAGCCGGGGGGCCGCATCCCCCTGGCGCAGCTCGCGACGATCCACCCGCACAAGCCGGGGGCGGCGTACATCTACCGCGAGAACAACCGCCGCTTCATCCCCATCAAGTTCGGCGTCCGCGGGCGCGACCTGGCCTCGGCCATCCTGGAGGCGAAGGCAACGGTCGACGACCCCAAGACGGGCGCCAAGCTGCCGCAGGGGTACGAGATCGAGTGGTCGGGCGAGTATGAGCAGATGCAGCAGGCGAACGGACGCTTGATGTGGATCGTGCCGCTCTCGATCACGCTGATCATGGTCCTGCTCTACACCGCGTTCAACTCGTTGAAGGACGCGTTGTTGGTCATGGTCAACGTCGTCGCCGCGACGATGGGGGGCGTCTGGGCCTTGCGGCTGACAGGAACGCCGTTCAGCATCTCGGCCGCCGTCGGCTTCATCTCGATCTTCGGCGTCGCCGTACAGGACGGCGTGCTGTTGATCTCGTACTTCAACCAGATGCGCGAGGAAGGGATCCCCGTGCGCGAGGCCGTAATGCGCGGTGCCGAGCTGCGCGTCCGCCCCGTCGTCATGACCTCGCTGACCGCAGCCCTCGGCCTGCTCCCGGCAGCGCTTGCCACGTCGATCGGCTCGCAGGCGCAGAAGCCGCTCGCCATCGTGGTCGTCGGCGGCATGCTCGTAACCCTGGCGCTGACCCGTTACCTGATGCCTGTCCTGTACAGCTTCTTCCCCGCCCCCGCCGGCCACGGCGCACGGCACGACGCGCTGATGGAGGGATCGCACTTCACCGACGAGATCCTCCACAACGAGCGCGAGGAGAAAGCGTCGGACGACGATCAACCGCGGAACTAACTCGACCCGGCGAAGGTCTTATGGCCCGCTGGTCGCGGGCCCTCTTCCGGAGATGCTGATATGTTCTGGAAAGTCTCTCTCGGAGCCATCGCGATCGCCGTCGTCGGCGGCGCGGTCTATTTCAGCGGCGTCACTCGCGCGCAAGTCGTCAACGCCCTCCATTCGGCCAACCGGCAGGCCCACGCGGCCGAATCGCATCCCACCCCGGCCGGCTGGGCTCCAAAGCTCACGCCGGCCTGGAACGGAATGATTACCGTCGAGCCGGCCCAACGTATCGCGATCGGCTTGCGCACGGCCGAAGTCCTCGCACAGACCAACCCCATCCGGCTCGAGCTGACCGGACGCACGGCTTACGATGACTCCACGCTGATCAAGATCCGATCTCGTTTCGATACCCGCGTCGAGGACGTCTACGTTAAGCTCGGCGACAGGATCAAGACGGGCGACCGTCTGCTCGAGCTCTATAGCAACGACCTCGCGCAGGCGAAGAGCGACTATCAGACGAAGTACGTGCAGTGGCAGCATGATGTCAAGCTGCTCACCGCGCGCGAGAAGCTCCAAAAGGAGGGAGCCATCTCGACGCAAGTGCTCGTCGACACCCAGAACGACGAACAGAAGAGCCGGCTCGACTTCATCCTCGCCGGCGACAAGCTCAAGGTCTATAAGGTCCCCGAAGAGGACGTCAAGCCGCTGCTCAAAGGGCTCAGCGACCGTTTGACCGACGCGACGGCGCTCACGAACGTCGCGGACAAGGCTCGCATGACAATGCTGTCACCGGCTGACGGTTTCGTCATCAAGCGCGACGTCGTGAAGGGCAACTTTTACGAGACCTCCGCCGACCTGATGACGATCGCGCCGCTCGACCACCTCTGGGTCTGGATCAATGTCTACGAGCTCGACCAGGACAAGGTCCACCTCAACCAGACCCTGGAGATTCAGTTTCCGTTCCTGAAGGAGAACATCAAGGGACGCGTCGAGTACGTCGCCAACGAGGTCGACAAGGACACGCGCGCGGTGAAGGTCCGCGCGACAGTGCCGAACCCCGGCGTGCATCTGAAGGCCGACATGCTGGTCAAGGCCCAGCTCGACATCCCGCCGGTACCCGGCCAGACCGTGATCCCGCGCCAGGCGATGGTGACCTTCAACGGTGTCAACTACGCGTACATACGCAGGCCGCGGAGCGCCCCGGCCACGACGGAAAAGGACTCGGACGGTCCCGAAGACTACGAACGGCGCAAGCTCGAAGTGGCCCAGGAGAACACCGACACCGTCATCGTGCGCTCCGGCCTCAAGCCCGGCGAAGTCGTCGTTACGGCGGGCAGCCTGATCCTCTCGCAAATCTACGAAGACAGCCGCATGGTCGACACGGGCCTGCCGGACACGTGATCGCGGTGCGTGCCGACCGCCCCTCCATCCAGAACCGCGCACTCCGAGGCGCGTTTTCTTGAGACTTCTCGCTGATCTCCACCGCGACTCGCGGTTTCGGCTCAAACGGCTGAGCAGGGACGGTGTTGGGTGCCATGCCCACGTCTTTGTGGGCATGCGCCCCTCCGCCGGCTCGGCCCGAGGTGCATGCCCACGAAGACGTGGGCATGGCACCTAGAAGCCCCGCTTCGCGTGAGGGATAACCGGTGGAGATCAGCGAGGAGTGTCGTTTATTTCGCGTGCAGACTCGGTGGATTTCCACGCCGGAAAGGCGTCCGCGCCACCACCCGGATCGGCTCCTTGCGTTCGACCCCGGTCAGAGCGATCATCGCGTGGACGTGTCCGCACTGCTGTGACCCCGGAGGGCCCCCTCATGAAACCGATCACGCGCAGAACCGTCCTCGAGGCGAGCGCCCTGGGCGCGACAGCCTTGGCGTTTCGTGGTGTTCAGGCGAAGGCCTCGGCCGAGCAGCCCATCCGAATCGGACTTATCGGCGCGGGGGGCATGGGGGGCAACCACCTCCGGCTCCTCGCCGCGCGCCGCGACGTGGACGTTGCCTATGTCTGCGACGTCGACAGCGTGCGCCTTGCCGACGGCGCGGCGACCGTCGAGAAGGGATCGGGAAAGGCCCCCAAGGCGGTCAAGGACCTGCGCCAGGTCCTCGACGACCGCGCCGTGGAGGCCGTCTGGATCGCGACCCCGGACCACTGGCACGCGCCGGCGGCAATCCTCGCGCTCGACGCGGGCAAGCATGTTTACGTTGAGAAACCGTGCAGCCACAACATCCGCGAGGGCCGGCTCATGGCCGAGGCGGTGGCACGCTCGGGCAAGCAGCTCCAGGTCGGCACCCAGAGCCGTAGCACCGCCGTCGTCCAGGACGCCATCGCGCGCGTGCAGGGCGGAGCGATCGGCGAAGTGCTCGTGGCCAAGGCCTGGAACAGCCAGCGCCGGGGGTCAATCGGCAAATCGAAGCCGTCCCCGCCGCCGGCGCACCTCGACTACGACCTGTGGGTCGGCCCCGCGCCACTAGTCCCGTTTCGCCCGAACATGCTCCCCGGCACCTGGCGCTGGTGGCACGACTTCGGCTGCGGCGACATCGGCAACGACGGCGTCCACGACATCGACGTCGCCTGCTGGGGCCTCGGCGTCACCGGTCACCCCAGCCGGATCGCCTGCCTGGGGGGCAAGTCGTTCTTCGACGACGATCAAGAGTTCCCCGACACCCAGTACGCCGTGTTCGAGTATCCCGACGCCGCGGGCCCCGGACGAGCCAAGCAACTGATCTTCGAACAGCGGATCTGGTCCCCCTACGTTCAAGAGGGCTACGAAAACGGCGCGGCGTTTTATGGGACAAAGGGGCTGCTGGTCATCGGCCACTCGGTCGGCTGGACCCTGTACGGGCCGAAGAATAAGAAGCTCGCCGAACGCACGGGCCAGGCCGACTTGCCGGCCCACCACCAGAACTTCCTCAACTGCGTCCGCGGCACGTCAAATGTGCTAAACGCGGACGTGACGGTCGGCCACCGCTCGGCCGCACTCGTGCATCTGGCGAACATCGCGGCCCGAGTCGGCCGTGTCCTTCATTTCGACCCGCAGTCCGAGACGATCGCCGGTGATACCGAGGCCTCCGCGCTCGTCGGCCGCCGCTATCGCGACAGCCACTGGGCGACGCCCAAGATGACGTGAAGTTCCGCCACGCGCGCTCGTTCTCGGGCGCCGCGGGGCATACGCGCGCAATTCAAGCCGACCCCCACTTGACGTCGATAACGCCGTTAAGTAAATTAACACTGTAAATTAAGCGAACAACGTTAAGCATCCTGGGGTCGCTCGCGCCGGAGGTTGGTTGTGACCGTGGAACAGCGGCGCGAACAAGAGCGGGCGCGAGTGCGGGAGGCGCTAATCGACGCCGGGCGCGCGATGTTCGTCTCGCGCCCTTATGACGAGGTGACCCTCCGGGCGGTCGCGAAGAAGGCCGGCTACTCCGCCCCCACGATCTTGAACCACTTCGGCAGCAAGGAAGGGCTCATCTTTGCGATCTGCGAGCTGGACTATGGCGCCCTCCGCGCGCGGTTCGAGCGGATCGCCAAGGTCGCCGACCCGGTCGAGCGCTTGCGCAAGCTCGGCATGGCCTACGTGGAGTTCGCGATGGAGAACCCGCACCACTACCGTTTCATGTTCATGTCCGAACACCCGATTCCCGACCCGGGTCAGTACCCGATCGACCGGAACAACCCGGACCAGGATGCCTATGCGTTCTTTCGGGCGACCGTCGCCGAGGCGATCGCCGCTGGGCGGTTCCGCGACGAGTACGACGACCCCGACATGATCGCCCAGGTGCTCTGGAGCGGTGGCCACGGACTCGTCTCGCTGCACCTGACCAAAGGGAACGACCCGTGCCTGCCGTTTCGGCCCGTGAAGGCAACGGCCGACGTCTTGACCGACGCGACCCTTCGCGGGCTTTTGAAAGAGGAGGAATGACCGGTGGTCGACCTCGCGCGGAAGATCCTGTTCTACGACAAGGTGCGGTTCCTGATCACCGTTTCCGGCGTCGCGTTCGCCGTCACGCTCGTGTTCGTGCAGGTCGGCCTCTTCGAGGGCCTGCTCGCGAACGCCTCGATGACGATCGAGAAGATCGACGCCGACCTCTGGGTCTCAGCGCGGAACACGCCGAACGTCGACTTCTCGAACACGTTTCCGGAAACGTTCGTCCAGCGCGTCCGTTCGGTCTCGGGCGTGGCACGCGCGGACAACCTGATTGTCTGGTTCGGCCGCGTCGCCTTGCCCACAGGAGCGACGGAGAACGCTGTGATCTACGCCCTGGAGGACTTCACCCGCTGGAACCTGCCATGGAAAGTCAGCTCGGGCGACGCACGCGACCTGCGCCGCGGCAAGTACGTGATCCTCGACGACTCGGCCACGAAGCGCTTCGGCCCGTTCGCGACCGGCGACTACCGCGAGTTCAACGGCCAGCGGCTCAAGATCATCGGCCGTACCGTCGAGGCCCGCTCGTTCACGACGAACCCGATCGCGTTCCTCGACTACCGCGTCGCGCAATCGCTTGACAGGCAGAGCCTGCACAATCGGACGACCTACATCCTCGTGAAGCTCGCACCGGGGGCCGACGCGAAGGCCGTGGCGGCCGAGATTCGCCGCCGGCTGCCGTACAACGACGTGCGGACCCGCGGCGAATGGGCGCTGCGGTCCCGCTCCTACTGGACCGACAACACGGGCCTCGGCCTCAACATGGTGATGACCGTCTTTCTCGGCTGCCTCGTCGGCGTGGTGGTCGTTGCGCAGACGCTCTACACGTCGACGATGGAGCATATCAAAGAGTTCGCGACCGTTAAGGCGATCGGCGGGGGCAATGCCCAGATTTACGCGATCATCGCCAAGCAGGCGGCGTTCGCGGCGATCGCCGGGTTCGCGCTCGGGGGCGTCATGACCGTCGGTCTCGGGCCGCTCATGAGCGCGATCGACCTCAAGCTGTTGTTGACGCCGAGCTTCGCCGCCTACGTCTTCGCGGGAACCCTCGCGCTCTGCCTGGCGGCCTCGGCGATCTCGTTCCGCAGGGTCGCGTCGCTCGACCCCGCCCTCGTCTTCCGGGGCTGAGCCGCGCAGGCGTTCCGGGTCGTCACGGCCGCGATCGCGGTGCGCGCACGCCCAGGGGCCAATTTCGGAGCATCCTCAATGAACGTGCTGGAGGCGGCGGACGTGGTGAAAACGTTCCGCGAAGGTTCGGAATCGGTGGCCGTGCTGAAAGGAGCCTCACTGACGCTCCAGCGCGGCGAGATCGTGGCGCTCGAGGGCCCGTCCGGGTCGGGCAAGACGACGTTTCTGACCATCCTGGGCTGCATGCTCACCCCCACGTCGGGGCGGGTCGCGATCGACGGGCGCGAGGTGGATCCCAGCCGCCCGGACCGGCTCCCGAGTTACCGGCGAACCTCCATCGGCTTCGTCTTTCAACAGTTCAACCTCTTCCCCGCGCTCACGGCGGCCGAGAACGTCGAGTACGCCTTGAACCTCCGGGGGACGAAGGGGAAGCCCGCGCAGGCCGAGGCCGCGCGCGTGCTCGAAGCCGTCGGCCTCGCCGACCGCGCCCGGTTCCTTCCCCGGGACCTCTCCGGCGGCCAGAAACAGCGCGTGGCGATCGCTCGCGCGCTCGCGGGGAACGCGCCGATCATCCTCGCCGACGAGCCGACCGCCAACCTCGACTCCCACGTCGGCTCACAGGTCCTGGAGCTGTTCCGCGACCTCGCGAAACGGGAGAACCGGGCGCTCTTGATCGTCACTCACGACCCCAAGGTCCGCGGCGTCGCGGACCGCGTCGCACACATCCGCGACGGGGTGATCGAGAACTGAACGGGGACCGGCGGCCAGGCACTGCGAACAACGACCCGCGATACGGCTGAACCACGGCTCTGTTTGGGAGGGCGAGGCTCCGTCCGAGCCGCGTACCACCGACGACTCTCACGTGCGGAACGCACCGCGGCGCGCGGCTCGGACGGGGCCCCGCCCCTCCTGGAATCAATGCAACGGCCGTCACGCCTTATCGCGGGCCATTGTTTGGAAATGCTCGCCGACCCCCCGAAACTTGTTCTGAAAGGAATTGTCCCATGTCCGCACGCCGGTTGTTACGCCTGGTCCTCCCCGTTGTGGGAATGCTTTTCACGACGGGCTTCGTCGTGCAGAGCGGAGCGCTCGAGTCACGGCTCCCCGCCTGGGCCGCGGAGCGCTGCCAAAAAGCCAGATCAACCCGCGCTGAGCCGTCAGGCCAGCCGCAACACGTCGAGCCGCCGAGGGTCATGGCCGAGGGACGCGTGGTCGCCTACCCCGGCGCGGAAGTCGTCGTCGGCACCGAGGCGGTCGGGCGCATCGTCCGCCTGAACGTCCAGGAAAAGTCACCCGTCCGCAAGGGCGACCTCGTCGCCGAACTGAACGCCGACGACCTGAAGGCGTCCCGCGCGGAGGCCGAGGCGAGAGTCGCGGAGGCCGAGTCCGACATCCGCTACTTTGACCGCGAGTTGCAGCGCGATGAGTCGCTCGTCGCCCGCCGCGCGGGCACGATCCAGAATATCGACGTCAACCGCCGCGGACTCGACAGCGCCCGGGCGCGCTGCGCGGGGGCCGCGGCCGATCGCGAGCGAATCAACGCGCTGCTGGCCAAGACCCGGATCGTCGCCCCGATCGACGGCGTCATCACCGAGCGGCACGCCCACCCCGGCGAAACGGTGGAGGTCGCCGCCAAGATCGTCACGATCGCGGACCTGAACCGCATCCGCATCGAGGCCGAGGTCGACGAGTTCGACACAGGACGCGTCGTCCTCGGCGCTGACGTGGCGATCACCGCCGAGGGCTTCCCCGGCGCGTCCTGGAAGGGGAAGGTCGAGGAGATCCCCGACTCCGTCGTCCCTCGCCGCATCCGTCCCGAGGACCCGGGCCGCCCGATCGACGCGCGCGTCCTGCCGGTCAAAATCACGTTCAGCGAGCCTACGCCGCTCAAGCTCGGCCAGCGCGTCGAGGTCCAGATCGTCACGCAAGAGGCTCAACAGGAAGCCTCGGCCAGGTAACAAAGCGCCGCCCCTTCGTTCGCGTTCCTGGGGCGCTGGGCGACTTTTCCTGGCGTCGGCAGCCACGAATCATGGTAATCTCTAACGCAACGGGCACGGGTCGCCTTCCCATTGCCGGATCGTGAGCCGTGCCGCCCGCATCCCGCCGGATCGCCCTCCCGCCCATTGAGGGAACGATGCGACCTAGCGAACCGCACTTTCCGCTCGCCCGATCGCGCAGGGCGTTCCTTCAGCAGGCCGGAGGAGGTTTCGGCGCCTTGGCCCTGGCCTGGCTCCTGGAACAAGAGCAGGCCTATGCGGCAGCCGGTCCGGCTCAGCTCGCGCCGAAGGTGCCGCATTTTCCGGTGAAGGCCCAGCGCGTCATTTACCTGTTCATGCATGGCGGGCCGAGCCACCTCGAGACGTTCGACCCCAAGCCCGACCTTCAGCGCCTCGCGGGCCAGCCGCTGCCAGCGAGCTTCGGACACGTCGCCACCCGGCGCAAGGTCGCGCAAAACCCGCTTCTCGGCACCAAGCGAACGTTCACGAAGTGCGGTCAGAGCGGGATCGAGATCTCTGACTTCCTGCCCCACATCGGCCAGCGCGCCGACGAGCTGGCAGTGGTTCGTTCGTGCTGGGCCGACAGCGTCAACCACCCGCAGGCCGTCTATCAGATGAATACCGGCTCGGTCCTGATGGGCAAGCCGAGCCTAGGCAGTTGGGTCAGCTACGGCCTGGGAACCGAGAACCAGGACCTCCCTGCGTTCGTCGTCCTGCCCGACCCCGGCGGCGGAATCAAGGGGGGACCTCCCGCCTATGGCGCGGGGTTCTTGCCAGCCAGCCATCAGGGGACCGTCATGCGCGGCGGCGACCGGCCGATCCTCGACCTCGCCCCTCCGGGCGGCACCACCGTCGAACAACAGCGCGAGATGCTCGACCTGATCGGCCGGCTGAACGCCCACCACCGTGACCTGCACGGCGATGACCCGGACCTCGACGCTCGGACGCAGTCGTACGAGCTGGCCTACCGCATGCAGAGCGCAGCACCCGATGCGGTCGACCTGGCGCGCGAGTCCGATGAAACGAAGTCGATGTACGGTCTCGACGATCGCCGCACCGCGGAGTTTGGCACGCGCTGCCTGCTTGCGCGCCGGCTCGTCGAACGCGGCGTGCGGTTCGTACAGCTTTACTCCGGGGACGTCGGCGGCTGGGACGCACACGACGACGTCGAAACGAACCACGCGGCGATGTGCACCCGCACCGACAGGCCGATCGCCGGCCTTCTCGCCGACCTCAAGCGCCGAGGCTTGCTCGATAGCACGCTCGTCATCTGGGGGGGCGAATTCGGCCGCATGCCGATGTCGGAAAGCGGCAAGGGACGCGACCACAACCCGCATGGCTTCACGTGCTGGCTCGCCGGCGCGGGAGTCAAGGGGGGGACCGTCCACGGCGCGACCGACGCCGTGGGCCTCCGCGCCGAGACCGATCGCGTCCACGTCCATGACCTGCACGCGACGATCCTGCACCTCATGGGGCTCGATCACACGAAGCTTACGTTCCCCCACAACGGCCGCGAAGAGCGGCTGACGGACACGAGCGGCAAGGTGATTCAGGCGATACTGGCTTGAGGAACTCACCGCAGAGCACGCAGAGAGAAAAACCGAGAGATTGAGAGAAGAGAGAGAACGTTAATGAAAAAATCTGATTTCATTCTCGGTCTTTCTCTCTGCGTTCTCTGCGTGCTCTGCGGTGAATCGTTCTCTTCCGAGCCCAAACACTGGGCCTTCGTACCGCCGCAACGGCCCGCGTTGCCGCCCGTGACGGAAAAGGACTGGGCCCGAAACGCGATCGATCGTTTCATCCTGGCTGCCCTGGAAGAAAACGGACTGCGGTACGCGCCCGAGGCGGACCGCGCCACACTGGCACGGCGGCTCAGCTTCGACCTGACCGGGATGCCGCCGCAGCCCGATGCGGTTCAAGCGTTCGTTGCGGACCAGGCGCCGGAGGCGTACGAACGATTCGTCGATCGGCTCCTGGCGAGCCCGCATTACGGCGAGCGTTGGGGGCAGCACTGGCTCGACCTGGCGCGCTACGCCGACACCGACGGGTTCGAGTTCGACCAGGTCCGGCCGGACGCCTGGCGTTACCGCGACTGGGTCGTCTCGGCGCTCAATCGCGACATGCCTTACGACGAGTTCCTCCGCCTCCAGATGGCGGGCGACGAGCTTGCGCCCAACGATCCCTCGGCATTTATCGCCACGGGGTTTCACCGCTGTTACCCCGATATGGTCGACCTGAACGACCAGGGGCTCAGGCGCCAGAACGCCTTGAACGACATCACCGAGACCACGGGCCTTGCTTTCCTCGGGCTAACGATCGGCTGCTCGCGCTGTCACGACCACAAGTTCGACCCCCTGCCGCAGACCGATTTCTTCGAGCTTCAGGCCTTCTTCGCGCCCGCCCGGTTCCGCGACGATTATCCGATCGCCTCCGCGGCCGAACGCGCGGAGTATGAGTCGCGGCTGAAGCGCTGGGAGGCGGAGGTCGCGGAGGTCCAGGCGGCGTTGATCCGGCTGGAGGCGCCCGCCCGCGCAACGCTCGCGCCGGGGGATCCGCCGGGGTTGAACGACGAGATGGCCGCAGCCCTGCGTAAGTCCGAGGCCGAACGCACTCCGGCCGAGGTGCGGCTCGTGTTCGAGGCGTTGGCGAAAGACAAGCGCGTCAAGCCGCAGGCTTGGGAATCCGCGCTGGGGCCGGCGGCCGCACAGGAACATCGCGAGTTGCTCGACCGGCTCGCGCGACGGAAGGCCGCGGCCCCGCGGGCGTTGCCGCAAGCACGCGGCCTGCAAGAGTCCGGCACCCAGGCCCCGCCGACGTTCCTGCTGCGGCGGGGAGAGTACGGCGCGAAAGGGCCGGAGGTTGTGCCGGCGTTTCCGGCGATCCTCCGCGCGTCCCAGACGGAATCGCCTGCGATCCGGCCGACCGCCGCCTCAACGGGCCGCCGCAAGGCGCTCGGCGATTGGCTGACTCGCTCCGACCATCCCCTCACGGCGCGCGTGGCCGTCAACCGCCTCTGGCAGCACCACTTCGGCCGCGGGATCGTGGCGACGCCCAGCGACTTCGGGACGATGGGAGAGGAGCCGAGCCACCCCGAGCTCCTGGACTGGCTGGCTACCGAGCTCGTCGCACAGGGATGGAACCTCAAGGCGATGCACCGGCTGATGGTCATGAGCGCGACGTACCGCCAGTCGTCGCGTTCATATCCGGCCGCTCTGGCGGCCGACCCCGAGAACAGCCTCCATTGGAGACACGCGCGACTGCGGCTGGACGGGGAAGCTCTGCGCGACGCACTCTTAGCCGTCTCAGGCGGTCTGAACCCAACGCTTGGCGGCCCACCCGTGTTCCCCGAGCTCCCGGCCGAGCTCACGAAGCTCAGCAACAAAGGGGCGGTCTGGCCGGTCTCGCCGCGCCCCGAGGACCGCGCCCGGCGCAGCCTCTACGTGTTCGTTCGCCGCAACCTGCGTTACCCCTTCTTCGAGGCGTTCGACCGTCCCGACACCAACACAAGCTGCCCGCGCCGGGCGGTCACGACGATCGCCCCACAGGCGCTCACGCTTTTGAACAGCGCCCTGGCAAACGACGCCTCGCGCGGCCTGGCCGAGCGCGTCGAACGCGAGGCCGGACCCGTGCGCGAGGCGCAGGTCGAGCGCGCCTACTGGCTCGCCTTTGGCCGTTCACCCGACGGACCCGAGCGCCGGCTGGCTGGCGAGTACCTCAACCGGGGCGATTCGCTACGGCACCTCTGCCTGGCGCTCCTGAATGCGAATGAGTTTTTGTATGTCGAATGAGGATCTACGACACAACTCGGATCTTGGGAACCCTCGCTCTCACGGCTCGAGCTGTTCCAGCTCGTCGCGAATGGCCCGCATCAGGGGCTCCAGCGTGGCCTCGTCAAAGGCGAACCGAATCCCCGCCGCCGCGAACAGGTCCGGCAACGGCTGTGCGCCGCCGATGCCCAGGGCACGCCGGTAATCCGCGACGGCTGCGGCGCGGTCGCTCAGCGCACGACGCCAGACCTGCAGCGCGCCAAGCTGGGCGATGCCATATTCAATGTAGTAGAAGGGGTACAAAAAAATGTGCAACTGGCGGTGCCACGAGTGGGCCCGAGCGTCCTCGTAGCCCGACCAGTCGACGATCCCGCCGAAGCGATCCATGAGCCCCGTCCAGGCCGTGCGGCGCTCCTCACGCGAGTGGCCAGGGTGGGTGTAGGTCCAGTGCTGGAACGCGTCCACCGTGGCGATCCAGGGGAGGATCAGCACGATCCCCTCGAGCAATTGGCGGTAGGAGCGCTTGGCGTCGTCGTCATCATAGAAACGTTCGAGGTCCCTGGCCCCGAGGAGCTCCATCGACATCGACGCGACTTCGCAAAACTCGATCGGGCTCTCGCGGTATGCGGCCAAAGGCTCGCCGCGGCTGGCAAGGGCGTGGAACGCGTGGCCCCCTTCGTGGAGCAGCGTGCGGACGTCGCCGTCCAGGCCGACGGCGTTCATGAAGATGAATGGCAGCCGGTCGTCCTC
Organism: Isosphaeraceae bacterium; assembly: GCA_031291845.1. Lineage (GTDB taxonomy): Bacteria > Planctomycetota > Planctomycetia > Isosphaerales > Isosphaeraceae > DAIDJG01. The sequence goes on from JARLIH010000478.1 coordinate 21,261, forward strand.
GAGCGTCGTCTGATAGCCGCCGGGCGCCTTCCCCTTGCGGTTGGCCAGGTCGAGGAGGCCGTGCGCCCGCAGGTAGGCGAACTGGTGACCGAGGTCGGGGTCGACTCCCTCGAAGATCGACTCGGCCCCTGCGGCCAGCGCCTCGACGTCGCTGAACGGACGGAGCGGCGGCCGGCCCAGGGGGTCGACGGACAGGTCCCACGGACGGAGCGTCTCCACCGCCAGGGCCTTCCTGCGTTCTTCCTGGAGGTCGATCGCGAGCGGGACGACGACCCGCTCGATCGCCCGGTGGAACTGAATCGTGTCCTCGACGCCGTAGTCGAACCGTTCGCGCAGGCGGAACGCATAATCGACGAAATTATCGAAGCCCGCCTCGCGGGCAATCGCGACGCGCAGGGCGGCCATGCGGTCGAACAGGTCGTCGAGCGTGTCCCGATCGGCCAGTCGCCGCTCGGCGACAAGTTCCCAGGCCTTCCGGCGGCGGACTCGGTCGGTTTCCTCGAGGAAGGGGGCCATCTGCGCGGGGGTGCGCTCCTGGCCCTCGAAGAAAACGGTCATCGCGCCAATCGTCTTCTGGTAGAGCTGCTCGAGCTCGGCCAGTTCGGTTTCGCGGGGGATGTTGGCTTCGCGGAAAAGGGCGCGGCGGTTCTCCTGGGCGCGGTCGAAGACGTGGTAGCGGTCCTTCGGCAGCCCCGCGCGATGGGGTGAGTCGAGGTACTTGGCGCGGAGGTCGTTCTGAATCGGTTTGAGCTTCGGCTCGATGTCACGAACGAACGCGAGGTGGGCGGCCTCACGGTCAGGGTCGTCGGTCTGGCAGGTCATCGCGACGTACCGCTCGGCCCCCTCCTGGGCCACGGCCGCGTTCAGCTCCCCCGCGTCCGCAAGCCATTGCTCGAGTTCCTCGGGCGACGCGATTGGTCGCTCGAGCAGCTTCCGGTACCAGGGCTCGATCTCTTCCCAGGTTTTTAGCTTGAGGCCGGTCGACAACCAACGACGGGGAAACACCTCGGGAACATACGCTGTCGCGCTCATCGTGGACGATCCTGATCAAGCCGGAGGTAGGGACGCGCTCCGCGCACCCGCATACCCATTGTATCAGGACGCGTCCGAATCGCGCACCCCGGGATATGGACCCGCGCTCAATCGACCGAAAGGACCACGAGCCAGCAGCCGATGAACAGAAGGCCCGCCATGAGCGCGGTGCCGAACGCGAGCACGATGGTCGTCGCGAAAACGGCTTCGGCGTGCTCGTACAGCCCCTTGGCCTCGCCGAGGGAGCTGAACGTCTGGAAGAGCATCATCACAGCGGTCGTGCCCAGGGCAACCTCGCCGAGCATGGTGAAAAATACGACCATGGCCACACGCCCGGCGGGGTCGCGGGCGATGGACAGCATGACGGCCAGCAGGCCGACGCCCAGAAACAGTTGCCAGAGCCGCATTCCGTACCGCCAAACCGTCTCGGCCCGGCGCCTTCCCAAAAAACACCATGCAATCCGGCGCGACGATCGCTAGTTTATGACAAACTGCCGCGCCGCGAACCGGGAAAATCGTGCGTAACCCGGCCGGCCCCGCGGACCAATTTTCGTTTCCTTCGCCAGGAGATTCCCACGATGCCCACCGGCGCCGCCCCCACTCGATACCGGTTCTCCTTCGGTCCCTGGAACATCAGCACCGGCGCCGACCCGTTCGGACCCGCGGTCCGCAAGGAAGTCGAGTACGCTCGCAAGATTCGAGCCTATAAGGAGCTCGGCTTCGACGCCGTCCAGTTTCACGACGACGACGTCGTCCCGGCCGACTGGGACTGGGCCGCAACCCAGCGCGGGGTGGCCGACGTCCAGAAGCTGCTCGACGGCGAGGGCCTGTTCGTCGAGATCCTCGCGCCTCGCCTCTGGGAAGACCCGCGCACGATCGACGGTGCATTCACCTCGAACAGCCCAGCCGACCGCCAGTATGCCATCGACCGGTCGAAACGGGCCGTGGATATCGCGAAGCTGCTCGGCTGCAAGAACTACGTCCTCTGGCTGGCGCGCGAGGGGAGCTATATCCGCGAGGCCAAGGACGCCAAGACTGCCGTCGGCCGCATTGTCGACGCCTGGAACGCCATTCTCGAGCACGACCCGGACATCCGCATCCTCGGCGAGGCCAAGCCCAACGAGCCGACCGACCAGGCCTATCTACCCACGGTCGGCCACATGATCGGCGTGTGCTACAAGTCGGTGGACCCGTCCCGCTCGGGCGTCCTGATCGAGAGCGCCCACTCGATCCTCGCCGGGCTCGACCCCTCCGACGACATGGCGTTCGCCCTCTACCATGACAAGCTCTGGAGCGTCCACCTCAACGACCAGAACGGCCTGAAGTACGACCAGGACAAGGTCTTCGGCTCCGTCGACCTGCGCCGGGCGTTCGACCAGGTCTGGGTGCTCGAGAAGAGCGGATACGGAAAGAAGGGGGAGTGCGTCGGGCTCGACGTGAAGGCCATGCGCACGACCGTGCTGGAAGATTCGATGTTCCACCTCGCGCACTCGCGAACGATGTTCCTCCGGCTGCTCGAGATCGTCCGTGGCGTGGACGAAGCACGCGTCGAGGAACTGCGCAAGAACCGGCAGTATGAACAGCTCGAGATGCTGATCCTCAACGCGCTGACGGGGCGGCATTAGCCTCCGGTCGAGGCGCGGGAGCGGGAGCGGGAGCGATTCGGCAACGAGTGTCGCAGGTCCGTGCGCCGCCGGTCGGCGGCGCATCCAAGACCCTTGGGATCGGCTATAATCCAATTGCCCGCGCGTTCCCGGCCCAACGTCCGAGACGATTCCCTATGAGATACGACACGGTCCAACTGAACCCACCGGCCCTGGCCGCGCTCGATTCGCTCAAGCAGCCGGGGCGAGGCAAGGTTCTCCTCGAAATCCACGACCTCATTAACGACCCCGAAAACCGTTCCAACGTCCAAGAGTCCGATTGGGCAGGCGCCCCATACATGCTCGTCCCGGATGCCGATCCGAGCCTTCGTGTCTATTTCCGGATCGATGAGCAGAACCATATCGTGGAAATTGTCGATTTAATTCGACCTGAGGCATTGCGATCAATCTTGATGGGATCGGCGGGGCGAAACTGATCGTCATGGTCTCGCTCCAACCAGTTCGGTTCGATCTCGATCGGTGTCGCATCGAGTTGGCCGAATTCAAGAGCTTCCTCGATGAGAACAACGAACTTGACGAAAAGTCGATTCTCCGTTTTTTCCGGAGGCGACTCCAACTCACCGCATCCGTCGGCGCGATCAACCCGGAATCTCGAACCATCGACCGATATGCGTTCGAGTACCCCTTATTTGGAAACTTCGCGTGCGACCTGGTGGTGGGAGATTCGGCGAAGCCGTCGTATTGCTTCGTCGAATTCGAGGACGCACGGTCCAATAGTATCTTCGTGAAGAGACGAAGAGACGTCCCGGAGTGGGCAAGCCGCTTCGAGCGTGGCTACAGTCAGATTATCGATTGGTTCTGGAAGCTCGACGACATGAGCCGGACGGGAGACTTCGAGCATCGGTTTGGCGATCGCTCCGTCGACTACACGGCGCTGCTGGTCATCGGCCGCCGCGGTCACTTGAGCGTGCGCGAACGGGAACGCTTGAAGTGGAGACAGAGCTACGTCATCGTAAATTCGAAGTTTGTAAGCTGCTTTACGCTTGACGATCTCTACGACGCTCTCGACAGCCGTATCAACCGGCTGGCTCGCCTGTCATAACGCAGCGTCTCGGGATTCTCTCGACAGTTACCGTTCATCTCGTGGGACGAGGCACCACTGGATTGCCTGCGCCTCGTTCAGCCCCGACGGCACGGGTTCCACACCCAGCCGCGTTGAAGTCAGCCGTTCGTACAACCGCCGGCGCAGCTCGTTGCGAACCGCGTTCAGCTCGGGCCGATCGGCAACATCCGTCGTTTCACCCGGATCGGCCTCCAGGTCGTAAAGGCGCTCGTAGGCGCTGGGCGGCGTTCCGCGCGGGACGCATCCGTCCTTCAGCGCGCGAAGCCCACTGCCGACCACGAGCTTGTGCCGTTCCGACCGGACCATGGCCTCCTCGCACTCCAGGTACTCGCTGAAGACCACGTCGCGCCCCTTCGCACCCGCACGCCCCTGGGCCACGGCGACGAGGCTCTGGCCGTGCAGGTCGGATGGCAGAGGCAGGTTCAGCAGGTCGAGCACCGTCGGCAGCACGTCGACCATTTCGACCATGTCACTCACGGCCCGATCGGCGGGCAAGCGGCCGGGCCAGCGCAACAGGAGGGGGACCCGCACGGCGGGCTCGTACATGCAGTGCTTCTCGAACCGGCCGTGCTGGCCGAGCAAGTAGCCGTTGTCACCGACGTAGACGACGAGCGTGTCCTGTCCCAGACCCAGTTCGTCGAGTGCGGCCACGACCCGTCCGGCCTGGCGGTCGAGGAACGACAGCGAGGTGTAATAGGCGGCCTGGATGCCTTGAATGTCTCCCGGCAACAGCGGGCGGAACACTTCGGGCTGTTCCCGGCGGTCGGAGTCGCTCAGAGGGGGCACGGGGAACTGGCCGGGACGGTAGCGCCCCTGGTCGCCGCGAGGGAACCGGAACGGGGAATGCGGCTCGTAGAAACTGACCACGAGCGCGAATGGCGCAGCATCTTCGCGCCGGCGGCGGAGGAACTCGACCGCGCGGTCGGCGTAGAAGGTCGACTCCATCGACGCCTCGGGCAGTCCGGCGTCGCGGCAGGCGGCGTTGAGCCAGACGGCAGGGGGGTCGACGAAGGGATGCCACGGGCGCCTGAGGTCACCCCCCAACGGCGGGTGCGCCTCGAGCCAGGCACGCCAGTCTCGGGTGTCGAGGCGCTCCGAGAAGCCGTGTCGCGAGCGGCTATTGAAGTGCATCTTGCCGTACGCGGCCGTCCGATAGCCGAAATCGGTCAACCAATCCCCCAGGGTGACCGCGTCGTCGGGCAGCTTGGACGAGAGCCGGGTCACGCCCACGGCATGCGGCAACCGCCCGGTGATGAGGGCCTGCCGGCTCGGCGTGCAAAGCGGAGAGTTGCAATAGGCCCGGTCGAACCGCACGCCCTGGCGCGCCAGCGCGTCGAGCATGGGCGTGGCCTGGCGGGGGTCGCCGTCGATGCCGAGTGTGCCGCCGGCGTGGTCGTCGGCGACGATGATGAGGACGTTCGGGCCTCCTCGCCGCTCGGGCGACGGCCGTGGCGCCCGCACGCGCTGGAGGTTGGATTCCGGCGGGATGACACAGAGGACCGCGAACAGGCCGGCCCAGGCGAACAGGAGAAGCGGCCGAAGGCGCGCGCGTAGTCGACTCACGGGAGAAGCCTTACTCCCTCGCGGTGCGAGCGAGCTCAAAGGTGTTCGTCAAGCAGGAGTGGGGTGCCCGTTGGCGCGGGACTCTTTCGAAGTGTGTTAGACGCAGCGCGGAAGTCAAACCGCGATCAGCGCGCCGCCGCGTGGGTCGCCGGAACGACCCGCTCGAACAGCACGGACACGTCATCGCGGTATGCGACCCGCCAATTCACGTCCGACTCCAGTCGCCGCGCCAGCCCGCGCTCGGGGCGAACCCAGACGAGGTCGAACCGTTCGCGGTCCCGCAGGGCATCCCATCGCGGCCCTCCCTGCAGGGCCTCGACATATTCGAGAATCGCGGCCTTACCGAACAGCTCGAAACGGTCGTCGACAAACGCCCTGCGCGGTGGTGTCGTCTCGGCTTCGATCAGGCCGCCCCAATCCTGCTCGTGGAACAGCCGCGCGTCGGCCGGGCGGGCGTTCAATGCGGGCACGGCCTTCAGCGGCCAATGCGTCGGGCTGAATCCGCCCAGGGGCGCGCCCGAAACCGAAAACACCACCAGTGCCACGCCGACGACGGCCGGCCAAAGGCTCCAACGGCCCCCTCCACGCTCCGAGCACAACGAGAGCGGCAGTCCGTCGAGCAAATGGGCCAACCCGGGGGCCATCGCCAGCGCGAAAAGAGGCGCGTGGCGAATCGAGCCGAGCGCGAAGTGCAGCCAAACAAGCGAGTGGGCCAGGTCGTACCGCGACAGCCGGCGCGACCCCAGGGTCGGCAGCGCGATCAAGGCTAGCACCACCCACTCGAAGACCCGGGCCTTCGCCTGGCCGAACGGCATCGGCTGATACTCGTCGATCAGCTCGGTCACACCGCTCGATATGAGGAGTTTTCCCACATGTTGATAAAGTCCGACGCCATAAGGGTTGACCAGGGGCGCGAGCACGCACAGCACGAGCACAGCCCCGAATCGAGTGACATTCTTCCGCCGCCCGGAATCCCACGGTCCCGACACGACATGCCCGAGCAAGGCCGTCGCCACGATGATCGGACCGGCCAGGAACCCGCCGTGCAGGTTGGCCCAGAGCACCATCAAAGGGGGCAAAACCGCGATGTGCCAACCCCCCTCTTCATGCTGACGACGGCAGGCGTCAAGGAACCACAGCACCATCATGAACGTGAACAGGTGGGGCCGCACGAGGAAGTGGACCGACGCAATCCCGACGGCCACCACTGCGACGACCAGCGCGATGAACGGGGAGGTCCCATCGCGGACGAGGCCCCTGGCGAGGGCGCCATAGAGCGTGGCCAGAAGCAGGGCCGTGGCCGCCACCGCCGCCGACCACCCGAAATGGTCGACCAACGACGCCAGGCTCACGTCAAACAGCCAAGATTGGTCGACCCACGGCTGAAGCTCGCGAGTGTAGGTGAGCGTGTCGAAACGAGGTACATCGCCCGTGCGGAGAATTTCGCGCCCCAGCCGCAGGTGCCAGAACGTTCCCGGGTCGTTCAGGAAACCCGACCGTCCCCCGACCAGGACCGTCGCCAGGACGATACCGAAAACCGCGTCGGGAACTCCCGGCATCCACCGACGCATCGTGGACATACGCAACCCCTTGCCTGATCGCTGTGCGCGCAACCCTCCGGGGGAAGCGACACCGCTACCGGCAAGCCTAGGACACGGGGCGGTCGCACATCGGAGGTAACTCTCGATCCAAACCGGAGCTACCGGGTGGCCGGCCGATCCCTCGTGCTCGTATAATCCCCATCCCCGGCGTTGCCCTGAGCGCTGTTCACGGAGCAGATGAGGATCTGCCCATCACGCTGGTCGCCTGCGAGTCGCCCGATGTCCCGTTCGAGCCCTCTCTTTGAGCTCTATCTGTCCCGCTTGCGCGAGTTTTACCGCCAGCCGGCGCGGATTTTCTGGGTTTACGGGTTCCCGACCGTCCTGGCCGTCGGCCTCGGGCTGGCGTTCCGGAGCGGGCGGACTGAGACCGTTCAGGTCGACCTCGTGCGGAACGCCGGCGTCGCGCCGGTCGAGACGGCGCTGAAGCTGTACAGCCAGTCGCGTTCCAAAGACAAGCCCGCGCTGCTCCTGCGGGAAGCGCCACCGGACGAGGCATTGCGGCGTCTCACCACCGGCAAGACGCCGCTCGTGGTCGAGGCCGAGTCCGGCGGTAAGGTCCGCTACCACTACGACCCCACCCGCCCGGAGGCGGTCACCGCGCGCGGACTGATTGACGACATCCTGCAGGAGTCCGCTGGGCGCAAGAACCCGACGCCCACTGAGGACGTACTCGTCACCGAAAAGGGCTCACGGTACATCGACTTCCTGATCCCCGGCCTGATCGGTCTGAACACGATGGGCGGGGGGCTCTGGGGGATCGGCTTCCTGCTGGTCAATTTCCGGATCGCCAAGCTGCTCAAGTGCTTCGTCGCCACCCCGATGCCCCGGCGCGATTTCTTGATGGCCCTGCTCGGTGCGCGCCTGACGTTTTTGATCCCCGACTTAACCGTTCTCCTGCTTTTGGGCACGCTTGCCTTCGAGATGCCCCTGCGCGGGAGCTTGATCCTCGTTGTCGCGATCGACGTCCTCGGCGCGCTCGCGTTCGCCGGGATCGGCCTGCTCATCGCCAGCCGGGCGCAGTCGACCGAGACCGTCAGCGGCCTCATGAACCTCGTCATGCTGCCGATGTGGCTCCTCTCCGGCGTCTTTTTCTCGTCCGAGCGCTTCCCCGCCGCCGCGCAGCCCGTGATCCAGGCCTTGCCCCTCACGCAACTCATCAGCGCCCTGCGGCGGGTGATCCTCGAGGGGGCGGGGTGGTTCGACGTCTATCCCGCGATGCTGATCCTGGCACTCTGGGCGTTCCTGAGCTTCGCCCTCGCACTCCGGATCTTCCGATGGACCTGAACCGTGCCGGAACTCGGGCTCGCGGAGCACAACCCGAAGATCGGCCCCGGACCACTTCGTCGACACCCCCGCGCTGAGCGCGGGGACAGCCTCCTCACCGATCAGGTGGCCGAAGAAGGTCGCCTTCGCCAGGAGCTCGACGCAGAGAAACGGCGACCGCGACTGCAGCGGAATGCGCTCCAGCTTCTCGCGGCGATGAAGCTGGCAGGGTGAAAAGACGTCGGACACCGGCACGCTGAACAGCACGCGCCAGCAGACCGTTCCCAGCCAGCGCAACAGCCGGCGACCCAGGCCACAAGCGCGGCGACCGAAGACGTGGTCGCACTTGTCGAGCGCCTTGAGCAGCGGGTCGAGATGCGGCTCGGTCCACGCTTCACCGGCAAACGTGACGAGCACGATCGGCAGGCCCGCCCCCTCCAGCCCGGTGGCCAGCGCACGGTTCCAGCCGGCCGACACGTCGACGACGCGCGATTCCACGGGACGCCCGCGCGCCGCGATCAGGGCCTCGATCGAGGCTGCGACCGCTGTCGCGGCCGCGAGATCCCCCGAACCGAGGACGATCGCGCGGACCCCCGCACCCGGGAGCGGGTCGCGGTGGACGTGCGCTTCCAGCGGGTCGACGAACTCATCACTCTCGGACATTCCAGGCTCCACGGGCCGGCGGGAGAAGGGGGGCTTCAGGCCGGCTTCGCGGTCAGCCACTGCGCGACCGCCTTCCGGTACGCCTCCTGCAACCGGCGCGCGACCGGCCCCGGCCGTCCACCCGAGACAGGCGCGTCGTCGATCGTGACGACCGGCAAGATTTCCGTCGACGTCCCGACCAGGAAGACCTCGTCTGCCGCCTTGAGCTCCGGCACGGTCAGCTCGGCCCCGGAGAACGGAATGCCGATCTCCTCCGCCAGCTTCAGGATCAGCCCTCGGGTCGTTCCCGGCAAGATGCCCGTCCCTTCGGGAGTCCCTTCAAGACGGCCGCCACGGACCCAGATCACCGACGAGTGGGTCGCTTCCGTCACGAGGCCGTCCGCCCCGAACAGCACCGCCTCCTCGCAGCCCAGCCGATGCGCGGACTGGAGGGCGAGGACGTTCGCGAGCAGGTTCGTGGATTTGATGTCGCAACGCTTCCAGCGCAGGTCCGGGCGGGTGACCACCGCCACCCCGGACGCGCGCTTCCGCGCCGTCGGCGCATCGTCATAGACCCGGACGATGATCAGCTCAGTCGGAGGCACTGGCGGTTCCGGAAACGCGTGCGAACGGGGCGCGACGCCACGCGTGATGTGAACGTAGAGCGTCCCTTCGCCGATCCCGCTGGCCCGAATCGTCCGGTAGACCCGCTCCATCAACGCGTCGCAGTCGAAGGGCGCGAACTCCAGCGACTCGAGGCTCCGCCGCAGCCGCCCGACGTGCGAGTCCTCGAGCCAGCAGCGCCCTTCGTACAGGCGAAACACCTCGTACACCGCGTCGCCGAACAGGAAGCCGCGATCCCAGATCGGCACACGCGCCTGGTCCACCGGCATCAGCTCGCCATTGAGGCACGCCAAGCTTTCCATCAACGACCCTTTCGTACCAACCTGGGGATAAGCGGCCCTCGCCCGCGCGACGGTCCGACCAGGATACCCCCTGCGCACCCGGAGCGGCAATGCCGAGAGGCCGACCCGCCCCGCACGGAACGGCCGGCCTCCCAGGTGCCTCACGCGGCTTCGGGACGCGCTGCCTTAGCGGCCGCGCGCGTCGCGGCGCTGGGCAAGAACCGTTGAACGGGTTCGGCGACCTCAACCGCCGGGCGTCACCCTCGGCCCGCCGACGGGGACGGACTCGACGAGCCGGACCGGCTTGCCGGCGGAATTGCCCCCTACCGCAAGGACGTCGTTGGCGATTCCCGGCAGGAGGCGGTGCGTCAGCCGCGGCACGGCGAGCTTGCTGACGTCTTCCCAGGCATCGCCCGCGGCGTTGAGACGACGGACCACGCCGTCGCGTCCGCTGACGTAAACCCGCCCCCCCACTTCAAAGGCCGAGGGTGCAAATCCCTCGAGGCGGCTCCCGCGCAGGTCCGGCCCGCGTGACCAAGTCCGCCGCGCCGGATCGTAGAAGTCGACGGTCTTCACCACCCCCCCGATCTCGGTCAGTCCACCGAGGACCACGAGCGTTCCCGCGTGCGAGGCCGCCGCCAACGCCCGCCGGCGAAACGGGGGCGGCGGGAGTGTCTCCCAGCGGCCAACGGGGCGA
>JARLIH010000059.1 GCA_031291845.1 Isosphaeraceae bacterium
CAAGGTCACGTTCCACGGCTCGGCGGCGGCCTGGTGGATCTCCATCGAGTTGTCGCGCATGTCGAAGGTCACGTCCGACATGTGCAGGAAGTAGTTGGAGAAGTACTCCTTGATGACGTAGCCCTTGTAGCCCAGGCACACCACGAAGTCGTTGAACCCGTAGTGGCTGTACGTCTTCATGATGTGCCACAGGATTGGCCGCTCGCCGATCTCCACCATGGGCTTGGGTCGGGATGCGGTCTCCTCCGACAGGCGTGTGCCGAGACCGCCGGCAAGGATCACGACTTTCACGAGGCGCCCGCCTCCCCAAACGACGAACCGTGGACGATGGCGCCAGTGTATCCGCCTTGGCATGGACTCACGGGTGGTAGACCGAGATCAGCGTCTGCAGGTTCTGCACCATCACCACAAGAAGGACGCCGACCATGAAGAGACGTCCCAACTGCCTCTGGGCGAATCCGATGCCATACACCGACAGCAGCAGCAGCAGCCACACCGGGATTAGATAGCGGCCCTGAACGTAGATCCGGTCACTCCCGAGCGGCTCCAGGAACGCGTAGAGAGCGACGGCCATCGTGAGGAACAGCGCCACGCCGACCGCGGCAAGAAGCGCACGTCGCCAGGGCTGCAGTCGCACTTCCTCCTTCATTCGAACGAAGAACCCGATTCCTCCCAGCAGCGCAACCAGGTAGAGGGCCGCCGGGAGGGCGAAGCTGAGCCACCCGAGGACACCGATGCTCTGGAGCGTCCAGGCGAGAAGGCCCTCACGCACGTTCGACCATACGATCCCCAGGAAGCTCAAGGGCTGGTGCAGGATGAACAAGAGCTGCGCGTGAGGGCCTCCCGCCGCCTGTACTCGCGCATCACTTCCCGTGAGAAGAAAGAACATCAGGGAGACGCCGACGACCACGAGCACGTTGCCCGCTACGAACGCGGCGTACCGCAAGCGGCCTCCCAGCTGCGACGGCGTGATGAGGAACACCAACAGGATCAGCGCCCAATACCCGGGCTTCACGTCGAGAAAGAGCGCAGCGACCAGCAATACCAGCGCGACGTCAGCTCGTCGCAGCGTTGGACGCGTGCTTGCCCACAGGAGGAGTGACGTGAAGAAAACGGCGCCGGAGATGGTCAGCGCGTCACAGGAAACGCTGGCCAGCTCGAACATCGTCATTGGCAGGAGCGCCAGCAGCACGATGAGCTGCTTGCCGAACGGCGCCAGTCGAATGGCGAGGAAGAACAGGGCGATGGCCATCAGGAGGTTCGCCAGTCTCGCTAGGTAGAAGCAGGTGAGGGGAGGGGCTCCCACGAGTCGCCCAATGGCGACGCCCACAGCCTGGGGCACGTAGCCAATCGGGCCGTAGCTTGCTACCCGGGAGGCAACCTCCACGGTGCCTGGGGGGCCCGGGGCGTTGAAGAGGTTCTCGTAGCCGGAGAATCCTGCCTGCCCTTCCAGGGATATCGGCAGGCCGAGCGCGCCTCCCGGGCCGCCGACCAGCCGGGTGTAGAGATCGGCCGTGCGCGCCATGACACCCGGCAGGGTCAGCATCCCCTGGCTGTCGGCGGTGAGCTGTCCGTCCGTCAACGCCCAGGCCCGGAACCAGTGATCGCCCTCGTCGGGGACCTGGAGTGGAGGCACGATGAAGACCTGCGCAACTCCCCAGGCCAGTGCGATGACGAAGAACACGTACTCCAGGCGCGTGCGCGTGACCGCAGCGCCAATGCGGCCTGAGAGCCGCTGTAGCGTTTGAAGACCGCCGGCTGTGCCGGCTTCACGAGGGGTCGCGAAGGCGCTGGCCGGCACCGCCATGGCTCTCTCGTTGCTGAGCTCCAGCCGGGTCAACGATGGCAATGCTGGGAGACGCAGCGGCCCGACAGCGCCGATCCACGCGCGCGCCAGGTGAGTGGCACGTCCGGTCGAGTCAAGGCGCATCCGGCCCATCGTACCGGAGCGCGCAGGCGCCGACCGACACGGTTTCAGGTTGCCAAAGCGGGGCCAGTCGGGTGCGCGAATCCGGCGCCCGATTGTGGCGAGGCGGGACGTGGTGTCAGCGCGCGGCGATCAACTCCGGCTCGGGCCTTCGGACCGCGGCCACGCCCTCGTCGTAGAGGTCCTCGATCGCCGAGACCATCAGCTCCACGCAGAATCGCTCGTGGACCAGGTCGTGTCCCGCGCGCGCCAGCATGTCGGCCAGCGGGTGGTCGGTCAGGAGCCGGGTGATCGCCGCCGCCAGCGCCGCGTGGTCATGGGGTGGCACCAAGAGACCGGTCCGCCCGTCCTCGACCATCTCCGGGATCCCGCCCACGTTCGAGGCGACGACGGGACGCGAGAGCGCCATCGCCTCCAGGATCGTGAGGCCCTGCGCCTCGCGGTAGGACGGCAGCACCGCGACGTCCAGCGCCGCGGTCACTTCCGGGACGTCGTCGCGACGCCCGGTGAAGATCACGTGCCGGCCGATCCCCAGCTCCGCGACCTGCTGCTCCAGGGCCTCGCGCCGGCTGCCCTCGCCCACGATCAGCAGGTGCGCGTTGGGGACGTTGCGAAGGACGAGCGGCCAGGCGTCGATCAAGGTGGGGTGGCCCTTCTCCTGCTCTAGGCGCCCGACAACCCCCACGATCTGGGCCCCGGCCTCCAACCCATACTCCTCCGGGAGCGTGCAACAGGCTTCCGTCCGGTCGTAGCGATTCAGGTCCACGCCGTTGTAGACGAGGGAGACCGGCGTGCGGCTGGGTCGCTCCTCGGCGATCTTGTGGACGATCGCGCGGCTCACGGCGACCAGGTGGTCCATCCGCGGGGTGAGGCGGCGGAGCTCGTCGCGGTCCTCCGCGCTGCGGATCCGGCTGGAATGCACCGTGCCGATCACGTACGGCCGCTGGTGCCCTGCCTCGCCGAGTCCGATCGCGGCACGCGTCCCCACCAGCTCCGCCCGGTACATGTGGTTATGGACGACCTCCGCGCCCGCGTCGGCGAGGAACGTTGCCAGCGCGCCGACCGCGATCGCGTCGTCGGGCTCGTCGAGGACGTGGACCGGGAGACCCAGGCGCTGGATCCGGCGGACCGCGCTGCCGCCGGAGAGCGAGACCACGCTCGCCTCGTAGCGCGACCGGTCGAGCCGGGAGAGGAGCGAGAAGACGTGCTCCTGGGCGCCGCCGTTCGTCCCGGTCGCCAGCACCTCCACGACGCGCACTGGGGCGCCGCCGGGGATCGCGGGACGGATGCGCGGTTCCAGGCATGGATCGCCGGGAGTGGGTGCGCTCATCTCAGATGCTCGTTCGAACAACCAGCAGGCGCTGGATTGGCACGTCCTGCGCGCCCCAGCCGTACTTGTACGACTCGTCGCCGCGCAGGAAGTCGAACCGCGAGCGGCCGGCCTCCAGCGCCGCCTGGATGGAGCGGGCGACCAAAACCACGCCCGGCGACAGGTCGCGCGCCTCCGGGTCGACGCCGGCATTGTAGAAGAAGAGCGTCTCGCCGTCGTCGAACCAGATGCCGGCCGCGATCCGGCGGTCGCCCACGGTGAGGAAGTGCAGGGCGATGAGGCCCTGCTGGCCGCAGTGCTCGAAGAGGCCGCGGAAGAAGGCCCGGCTCTGGTCGCCGCCGGGGGTCGCCGGGAACAGGCCGTCCTCGCCCCAGCGCTTCTGGTGGAGGTCCACGAACTCGTCCAGGTCGCCGACCGGG
>JARLIH010000479.1 GCA_031291845.1 Isosphaeraceae bacterium
ATCGGTGCTCTGCTCACGGCGAACGCGCGCAGTTGGTCGGGCCGGTAGAACCGCGGAGCGGCCCCGGCCAGCACGAGCACTACCGCGAGATAGGCCAGGGCCACCGACAGCTCCCGGCGATAGGTCCGGAGGAAGGTCATGACGCGGCTCCGTGCGCGGGCAGATGGCCGAGCGCCAGCTCCATGATCGCCTCCTGGGTCGCCTCGGCACGGTCGAGCGTGCCGGCGACGCGCCCGCCGTGCAGCACGACGATCCGGTCGCTCATGCCGAGGATCTCGGGCAGTTCGGAGGAGATCATCACGATTGCCATCCCCCGCGCGGCCAGCTCGCCCATCAGGCGATGGATCTCGGCCTTGGCGCCGACGTCCACGCCCTGGGTCGGCTCGTCCAGGATGAGGACGGCGGGCTCCGCGGCGAGCCAGCGCGCGAGCGCCACTTTTTGTTGGTTGCCGCCGGACAGGTGGCCTACGGGCGTGTCGATCGTCGCGGTCTTGACCGCAAGCCGGCGAACGAGATCGGTTGCCACAGCGCGCTCTCGGCGGAAGTCAATCAGTCCGTGCGCAGAGACGGCGCGCAGGGTCGCGAGCGTCATGTTCGCGGCGACCGGCATCTCCAGGACCACGCCATGGCGCCTGCGGTCTTCGGGCACGTAGGCGATCCCCAGGACGACAGCTCGTTCGGGGCGGTCGATCGTGACGGCACGACCGCGCAGGAGGATCTGGCCCGAGTCGGCCGGCGTGAGTCCGAAGAGGACCCGCGCCAGCTCGGTGCGACCGGCGCCGACGAGTCCGGCCAGGCCCAGGATCTCGCCGGCACGCACGCGGAAGCCGACACCGCTGACGCCCGACTCCCGGCAGCCCAGGTCACGAACCTCGAGCACGGTTTCGCCGAGTTCCACGGTCTGCTTCGGGAAGACCGCCGAGAGCTCCCGGCCGACCATCAGGCGGACGAGCTCCGCACGGTTCACGTCGCCCATTTTCCGTGTCGCGACGAGGGACCCGTCGCGGAGGGCGGTGACGCGGTCGGCGACCTGGGGCAGCTCTTCGAGCCGGTGGGAGATGTAGATGATTCCGACCCCTTGGCCCTTCAGCTCGCGGATGACGCGGAAGAGGTTTGCGACCTCCTGGTCGCTCAGCGAAGCGGTTGGCTCGTCCATGATCAGGATGCGTGCGTTCGCGCCGAGGGCGCGGGCGATTTCGACGAGCTGCTGTTCGGGCATGGTGATCCCGCGCACCGGGGCCTCGGCGTCGATCGCCGCGCCGATCCGCGCGAGGAGCCGTTGCGCACGCGTGCACCGCTCGCCCCAGCGGATTCTGCGCCAGGCGCCGCCGGTTTCCAGGCCGAGCGCGATGTTCTCGGCGACCGTCAGTTCCGGGAACAGGGCCGGCTGCTGGTAGATCGCCGCGATGCCCAGCGCCCGCGCGCGGACGGGGTCGTTGTGCTCCACCAGCGTGCCTTGCACTTCCAGCGTGCCCTGGTCGGGCGCGTGGGCGCCGGTGATCACCTTGATGAGCGTAGATTTCCCTGCGCCGTTCTCGCCGACGAGGGCGTGGACTTCTCCGGGCTCCAGGTCGAAGGGGACTCCCTTCAGAGCGTGGACGCCCGCGAACGCCTTGGTGATGCCATTGAGCCTGAGCAGCGTCGACAAATGTGCGCCCCACCGCGCTTCGACCTTGAACTTCCGTTGTCAATCGGACAACAATGCGACCCGGTCAGACCCGCCGTGCGAGCACGTCGCGCTCGTAGGCCCGGACTTCCTCCAGCCAAGCCGGGCCGACGGGGACCCCCTTCGTCAGGCAGTAATAGTCCCAGACTGCGCCGAAGGGGAAGCCTTTCAACTCTTCGAGCAAAGCCAGGCGTCCCGTCCGATCGCCCGCGGCTTCCTGGTCGCGCAGGAGCGGCGTCGGCTCGACGAGGGCCAGCAGCAGGGCACGGAGCATGTTCCGCGTGCCAATGACCCAGGCGGCCACGCGGTTGATGCTCGCGTCGAAGTAGTCGAGGCCGATGTGGACGCGGTCGAGGTAGTCGCCCCGCACGACCTCCTGCGCGATCGCCACCAGTTCCTCGCCGAGCGTGACCACGTGGTCGCTATCCCAGCGCACGCCGCGGCTGACGTGCAGCAGGACCTCGTCGAGCCAGGTCAGGACCGACGAAATCTTGTCGGAAATGACCTCCGTCGGGTGGAAGTGGCCGGCGTCCAGGCACAACACCATCTCGTTCTTGATCGCGTACCCGAGGTAAAACTCGTGCGAGCCGACCACGTAGGCTTCCGACCCGAGGCCGAACAGCTTGCATTCGACGGCGTCGCGGCTGTGCCGCTGGTCGATGGGCTCGGCGAACACGAGGTCGAGGGCCCGCGCCAGGAGCTCGCGGGGTCCCTTGCGATCGATGGGCGTGTCTTTCGAGCCATCGGGGATCCAGACGTTGGTGATACAAGCGCTCCCGAGCTCCCGCCCAATGGCCGCGCCGATCTCGCGGCAGGCAATGCCGTGGTCGATCCAGAACGCGCGGATGCCCCGATCGGGATGGGTCAGCGTCAGTCCGTCGGCGGCCTTGGGGTGGGCAAAAAAGGTGGGGTTGAAGTCCATTCCGATCCCCTTGGCCTTCGCCCAGTCGATCCAGCCCCGGAAGTGTTCGGGTCGGAGGGCGTTCCGCTCGACGCGGTGGCCGCCGGTCTCGGCGTAGCTGGCGTGCAGGTTCAATCGGTGCGTGCCCGGAATGAGGCTCAGGGCCTTTTCCAGGTCACCGCGGAGCTCCTCCGGCGTGCGTGCTCGTCCCGGATAATTGCCGGTGACCGCCAGCCCGCCGCCGATCGCCTCGCCCAGGTTCTCGAAGCCGGCGACATCGTCCCCTTGCCAGCAATGCAAGGACACGGCGATTCCCGCCAACCGTTCGAGAGCACGGTCAAGATCGACGCCGACCGCGGCGTAGCGTTCCTGCGCGATCCGATAAGCGTGCTCGATCTGCCGATGCGCGTTGGACATATTTTGCCCGTGCGGGTCGCCTCAGGACGAAGCGGTCGGTCGAAAATAGGCAACGAGGTCACGTCAATCTAACGGATGCGACGCGCTGACGCGAGATCCCGGTCCCGTCCATAGGAGGTCTCGAACGTAGGCCCTTGGATACTTGCCGACGGCGGGTTCAAATGCGGACGAAGATCTTCTGCCGGTACATCCCGAAGAGGACCAGCCAGAGCGCCAAGAGTACGGCCGCGCCGAGCAGTAATGGCTCGTAGGAGGGCCCAAGGACCAGGAAGGAATCTCGACCGAAGTGGACCCTGAGATTGTGAACAATAAATGACTGCAGAAGTTCGGCCATGCAATAGGCGGCGATTGAGTTCATGCCGATGACGACCAATGGGAATGACCAGGCCTTCCAGCCGAGGACGTCGATCAGGGCATAGAATCCCGCCAGCAGCAGAAAGCACCAGCCGCCGCTGAAGAGCACCCAGCTCGGGGTCCAGATCCGCTTCACGACGGGGCAGACCCCGAGCCATCCGGCCGCATAGCCGAGAGCAAGCCCGAGCAGACCGGCTGAGACGAGCCAGGCGACTTTTGAGCGCGGGGGCCGAGCATCGCGCAGAACGCCCCCGGCGATCAGGCCGAGGACCATGGTGCCGAGCGTCGGAATGAAGCTCAGCGTTGCGTACCCGCCGCGGTTGGCGACGAACGGCTCGCTGCGCGGGAAGAGGTTCAGGAACCAGCGGTCGAAGGCCCACGCGATGTTGCTGTTCTTGTTCCAGTGTGCGGCGAACCCGCTCATCAGGTGCGGCCAGTCGGGGGGCACGAAGACGGCCTTGAAATCGAAGTCGCTCGCGGCGAGCGGGTGGAGCGCGAAGGCCAGCCAGTACCCGGCCAGGATCACGACGAGAGCGACCCAATGTTCTCGACGCGGGCGTAGTCCGAGCAAAAAAAGGAACGGATAGCCGAGCCCGATCTGCGTGAGCGTATCCTCAAACGTAAAGTTGGTTCGATTACTGTTCACGGAGCGGAGAAAGATCCCTAGGCCAACCAGCACGAGCGCGCGCCAGGCAGCGTGGGCGATCAGCGTCCGTCGCGGCTGTCCTCGCGCGGTTCGGCTGGCGAGCGAGAAGGGAAGGGCCACGCCCACGAGCAACGAGAATGACGGCTGGATCAGGTCGTGCAGCGAGCAGCCGATCCATTCGACGTGCTCTTGCTGGTGGGATAAGAAAGTCCAGAGAGCGCTTCCGGGGTGCGCGGCCGCGACGGCGCGCAGGTGCAGAACCTCGGCCATCATGAGCAGCATGACGAAGCCGCGGTAGGCGTCGACCGACGTGAGCCGGCCCGGGGGCGGGGGGGTGTCGGGATGCATGTTTGTTGAGGATGCGGAGGAATTCGGGGGCCGGAGCGAGGAGCCATTCTGGACGGAACCGCACGTCGGTTCAAGCGTGCAATGGGCGTTGCGATGCGAGGACAGCGCGGGGGGGCACACCCAGATCAGCCGCAAGCGTCCGAGTTTTCTAATCGGCCGGGAAACGACCGCGACGGCGCCGCGCTTCCTTGACGGGGCCGGAATTACCGTCGCGCCGGGGTCGCTTCGGATCGGCTCCCCCGACGGTGTCTGCCGGATCGGCGGACCGTGGACTTTGAGCGACCTCTTGTTCCGCGGCGGGATCGGCCTGGCCGACGGCCATGAGGAGGCTTTCGACCAGGGCTTGCCGCAGGCGGCGGGGCGAATGGGTCGCCGGGAACCGGTGCGTCAGGGCGGTGTGTGCGGCGTCGAGCATGACGAGGGTCGTTCCCAGCCCGGGCAAGGATTGGTCCTCCAGGGCGACGACGCCGTCGTTCGGTCCGTAGTACGTATCGAGGTAGGTCGCGACGGCCTTTTTGAAGAACCGCAGTTGCTTGGGCGGGACCTGGCTCGTGATGTAGAACGTCTTCGGTCCGACGATCTCGATCGCGCTCGCGTACTTGTGCCGGATTTGCTCCCAGAATTCCGCGGACTCGTCCCGGGTCAGCCCGGCTAGGCCGTCGTGCTTGCCGCGGCTCAACACATAGCGCTCGGCCCGCCCGAGGAGCTGTGTCATGACCCGGAGCCGCATGGGCATTTGCCGGTCCATTGGCGGGCCCTCCCCCAGCACGTAGTCGGCCGCGCCGGTACCGCCAAACGCCCCTTGGACCAGAAAGAGGGCGTAAACGTGGTCGCGCGCGAAATCGGCGTTCTGAAGGGCGAAGGCGAGCGAATCGCCAGCGCCTCGGCTGTGGGCAATGACTACGAGCGGCTCCGGGCCGTGGGATGCGATTTCGAGGAACGCTTCCTTCACGCCGTCGCAGTTCTCGTCAAACGAGCGGTGGGAGCTCGGAAAGATGAAGTGGATCGCGCTCTTTGCCACGCCGTGCGTGCGTAGCTCCTGGGCGCACTGCGAGAAGTACCCGGGCATGCGTTCGTTCGCAAAACCCCCGACGAAGACGTAACGGAAGCGTTCGGCCCGCTGTTCGATCGAGGGGGGTAAGCGGAGCTCGCCGTTCAGGGCGGCGTCGAACCAGGTCTGAAAGGACGCGGACTCGATCCTGGGCTCGCCCGGCAAAGCGCTGCAAAGGGCGAGGAGTCCCGCAAGCACTGACGATGCTCCGAGCATGAGGACCTCAGGGTAAGGAATCGAGGCCGGCCGTGGAGTGCGCCCCGGCGTTCCGAACGGCCGGTAAACTCACCTTAACCCGAAGGGAGCGTTCTGTCTCTATCCGTCTCTGTTCAGCCGGCGATTCGCTCACATGGAGGACCGGCCATTGCCACCCACGCGCGGCAACGCCCTACGAACTGCGAGCCCCTACCAAATCCTTCCAAGACCGCCATTATCACGAGGTCCGGGAACGACTCAGGCCCTATACTGGGGGTTGAACCCAACCCGTTCGAAGCCGACCGTCGCATGCGAGACCACTGTGGATGAGCGAGTTCGACCTGTCCGTCACCTTTCCGTCGCCGGGTCTCATCCTGCTCCGGAGTTGCTCTTTGTTCGCGGACCCCGAGGGTCCCACCTGCCGCCGCTTCTTGGAGAGGGTCTTTCAGGCCGACGAGATCACGGAAGCGGCGATTCGCCCGGGAACGCGGCCTCGCGCCGAGTTGCGGTACGGCCCGCGTACGAGCTCCGCCCAGGTGGTGGTGAGTCGGATCGCGGCGTTGCTGCGCCAGACTCCGGGAGCGCCGCCGCCCAAGCTCCCATCCACCGCGGCAGCACGGGATCGGCGGGGCGCGGTCCGTTACTACCGTTATGGCCGGATCGTCACGGGCTGGAAGGTCCTGCACGACGAACCCGGCCGGCTCCGTGTCGAGAACCAAGCGCTCTTCCGCCGGGCGAAGACGTGCCGGGTCGTTGAGCGGGAGCTGTTGCGCCTCGCTAGCGTCGCGGCCTGCAAAGCGAGCACCGTCACGTCGACCGTGCAGATCCGCTACGACCCACGGCGACTGACCGGGGTCGAGATCATTGAGGCGCTCGACCTTGCGCTCGTGGCCGAGACGCCGCTCGCAACGGTGCCCCGCAAACGCGGCTTGCAACTTTCGATCTGCACGGCCTCGCTGCCGCTGGCGGCGGCTGCCGAATTCGTGTTTCCCCCGCTGCTGCCGGTCGCGGCGGTGCTCTTCGCGTACACGGCAATCCCCACGTTCGAGGGGGCGAGGAAATCGCTCGTTCAGGACCGCCGCATCGGCGCCGACGTGCTGGATGCAACGGTGCTACTTGGCTGCCTGGGTACGATGTCGATCGTCCCGGGCGCGGTGCTTTGCTGGTGCCTGACCTTCGGGCGCGCCCTCGTTCAAAAGACCCACCAGCGCTCGCAGAAGGTGCTCCTGGACGACTTCGGGAAACTGCCGGAGAACGCACGGTTGTACCGCGATGGGTTCGAGGTGCGGGTTGCGTGTGAACGGATCGGAGGGGGTGACATCGTCGTGGTTGAAGCGGGCGACGTGGTTCCGGTCGACGGGCACGTCGTCGAAGGCCTGGCGCTCGTCGACCAGCATTCGCTGACCGGCGATCCGGCGGCCGTGGAGAGAGGGGTGGGCGACCGGGTGTTCGCCTCGACCATCGTCCTGGCGGGCAAGGTCTACAACTCCGCCGGCGCCTGCAACGGTGTCACGGCAGCGGCGCAGGTGCGCCGGATCCTGAACGAGGCTGCGAACTTTCACTGGGATACCCGGCTCGCGACGGAACAGGTCGCGGACAAGTCGGTGGTTCCGACCCTGGCGGTCGGTGCGCTTGGGTTCGCCGCGGTCGGGTCGGCGGCTGGCCTGGCGGTGCTCAAGAGCAACCCGGGCGCGGGAATGCGCACGGCGGCGCCTTACGCCGTTCTCGGCTCGCTGGCGCGCTGCGCCTACGAGGGCATTGTCGTCAGGGACGCGCGGGCCTTGGAGATCATGAACGAGGTCGATACCGTGCTGCTTGACGCGAGCGCGATCCGTTCCGCGGAGCAGCTCGACGTCGTGCGAATTGTCGCCGTGGCGGGGCTGTCGCAGGATGGGGTCGTATCGCTCGCCGCGGCCGCGGTGCGCAAGTTTCACCTTCCGCTCGCGCTGGCACTGGGGCGCAAAGCCGTCGAGGTCGGACTGCGCTTTCCCCCGGCCGATGAGGTGGAATACCGGATCGGTCATGGCATCAGCGCTCTGGTCGGCGGGCGAGCGGTTCGCGTCGGCACCGAGAGATTCCTCGAGACGGCAGGGATCGGGGTGCCGTCGGACGTCCGGTTGGCGATCGATGCGTCGCGACAACGGGGGCGCGTCGTGGCCCTGGTTGCCATCGACGGGGAGTTCGGCGGCGCGATCGAACTGGTGGCCGCGGTTCGGCCGGCGGCGCCGGACGTCGTCGCCTCGCTACGAGCGCGTGGGATGGAACGGATCGCGCTCGTCTCGGGCGACGACGAGGCCGCGACCGCGCAGCTCGCTGAATGGCTCGGGGTCGACCAGCATTTCGCCAGGGTGCTCCCGGCCGAGAAGGCGGATTACGTGCAACGTCTTCGAAACGGTGGTCACCGGGTCTGCTTCGTCGGGGACGGCGTGAGCGACTCGATCGCCGCTCGGCAGGCCGACGTTTCGATCTCGTTGCGCGGGGCCCATTCCGTCGCGACCGACGCCGCCGCAATCCTGTTCCTGCGGGGCGATCTCGGCGGCCTGCTCGCGCTCGAGGGGATTGCCCGTGACCTCGATCGCAGCGTCAAGCGGACCTGGTCGGTCACTCTGGCTCCAAACGTGGCTTGCGTCATCGGCGTGTTCACCATGGGCTTTGGACTCATGGCCGCGGTCGTCGCGAGCCAGGTGGCCGCGCTGGCGGGCTTGGCGAGCGGAGTCCTGCCGTTGCGCCACGTGGCCCGGATCGAAGCGCAGCGTCGTCACAGGCTGGAATTGAGCCAGAGCGCTGCGAAGGAGGAAGACGTCTCGTAGGCGCCGATTTCGGTTGCCGTCGGGATGCCGGGCTGGGACTTAAGACAAACCGAGAAACCGCCGTCTGTTTGACCGAGTCCCTCGCCGGTGTCCTACGTCTCTGGTAGGCTGTGTGGGATGGGTCGGGGCTGCGCATGCGCTGCCCGGCAGCCCCGGTCGATTCTGTCCATATGTCACCTGGTTGTTCCGCATCATGGCCCACACGTCGAAATCCAATGCACACCATCGGCCCGAGCTGGACCTCAGGAGTCGAGGGATTGCCGGACCGATTCCCTGCGACGCGAAGCGGTTCGACATCTTCCTGATTGACACCGGCTGGAACGTGTGCGTGTCCAAGGCGGTGCGGGCGCACTTGCCGATCATGCACGAGTACCAGAAACAGGACACCCTGTACCTGCTCACGCCCGAGCAGTCGATCGAAATCCTCAAACGGGAGCCGCGGCTGATCGGCCGCGACCCCGCGATCGTCATCTACGACCTGTTTGCTCCGGCCGAGCACAAGGTGGGCAACTACCGCGGGTTCCGTCTTTACCTCGGGCGGTTCAAGCACGCGGAGCAGGCGCTGTCGCGCCTTCAAGAGTTTGTCCGGTTCATCAACCAGCACCGGACTGCGGCCTCGTTGCACGCGGAGGTCCGGCGCGAGCTGCACCGCGAGGGGCTCTCGGGAATGGTCAAAGTCTTGCGCGAGGCGTCCGAGGCGTCCATCGAGTTGATCTGACCGGCCGGCAACCGGCTTAGCGGGAGAATCCATGAACGAAGACATTCCGCTCGTGCCGCTCGTGATCGGCGGCCTGGTGACGGTCTACCTGGGCTTTGAGATCGAAAAACAACGCTCGAAGATGCGCGACGTTTTCAACATCATCGACAAGAAAGAGAGCGTGATCGCCGACGCCCTCGAAGAGCTTGTCAAGAGCGGCCAGCTCAAGCCGTACTCGCCCGGACACCCGGCCTGAAGCACGCGCCGTTTCGGGTTTGCCGGGTCCCCCGCCGTCTGCCGGGATCGCGCTCGCATTCTGGCTCAGGAGCCTGAAACGCATGAACGGCTTGATCAAGGCCTCCCTGAAGAATCCGTATGCGGTCACGGTGATGGCGCTGACCATCGCCGTGATCGGCTGCCTCTCGCTGATGTCCATTCCGGTCGACATCCTGCCGGTCTTCAACAGTCCGGCCGTGCT
Source organism: Isosphaeraceae bacterium (assembly GCA_031291845.1). Taxonomy (GTDB): domain Bacteria; phylum Planctomycetota; class Planctomycetia; order Isosphaerales; family Isosphaeraceae; genus DAIDJG01. The sequence continues at coordinate 9,564 of JARLIH010000479.1, forward strand.
GACGCTGACGTTCTACGGGGGCATGCCGGCCGACGGCGTCGCCAACGACATCACCAACCGGATGGAACGCTGGGTCGGGCAGGCGTCGGGCACGAAGCTCCAGGAGTCGCGGTCGATCGTCGGCGCAAGCATCGTGCGCAACTATTTCCAGAACAACGTGGATCCGAACGGGGCCTTAACGCAGGTCAATTCTCTGGCCCTGGGCTCGATCCCGAACCTGCCCCCCGGCACGCTGCCGCCGGTCGTCCTGCCGTTCGACCCCACGGCGACAACGCCGGCCTGCTTGCTGGCCGTGGATAGCGCGGACCCGGCGAACAACGAGTCGGTGCTTTACGACGTCGGCCGGTACGAAGTGCGCAACATGGTCATGGCGATCCCCGGTGCCAATGCGCCGGTGGTTTACGGCGGCAAGGTCCGGGCGGTCATGCTCTACCTCGACCGGGAGCGGATGCAGGCGCGCGGACTTTCGCCGCTCGACGTCATGAAGTCGATGGACGACTACAACGTCTTCCTCCCCACCGGTGACATCAAGCTGGGCGAAACCGACTATGCGATCGACAGCAATTCGATGTTCCTCGATATCAAACACATGGGCGACATCCCCCTCACCACCCAGCAGGGGAACGCGGCGTTCGTGCGCGACGTGGCGACGCCCGAGGACTCGAACTTCATCCAGACGGACATCGTCCGCGTGAACGGCCGGCGCGAGGTCTACATCCCCGTTTTCCGGCAGCTCGGGTCGAGCACGCTTAAAGTGGTCGACTCGCTCAAGGCGTCGGTCAAAGATATGTCCGAGCGCCTCTCGAAGCCGCACATCGACCTGAAGGTCGTCATGGACCAGTCGGTGTTCGTCCGCCAGTCGATCAAGAGCCTGATCCAGGAGGGGGTGACGGGGGGGTTCTTCTGCGTGCTCGTCATTCTCTTGTTCCTCGGGCAGTGGAAGATGACCGCGATCGCGGGCATGACGTTGCCGCTTTCGGTGCTGGTCTCGATCACCTGCCTGTACCTCACGGGGAACACGATCAACGTGATGACGCTCGCCGGGCTGACGCTGGCGATCGGCCCGATGGTCGACAGCGCGGTCATCTGTCTGGAGAACACCGAGCGGCACCTGGCGATGGGCTACAGCCCCGAGGACTCCGCGTACCTCGGTGCCAGCCAGGTGGCGCTGCCCGAGCTCGTGTCGACGATCTGCACGCTCCTGGTCCTCTGGCCGCTGGCCCTGACGTCGGAACTGGGGATGTTCCTCTTCAAGCCCATGGCGCTCGGCGTGACGTTCTGCATGATCGCGGCGTACGTGCTGTCGAGAACGTTGGTCCCCGCCTGTTCAGCGGCCTGGTTGCGGAGCCATGGGTCGGGCGGTCGAAGCGCTGGGGAGGGACACGAAAATGGTCACGAAGAGACGTTCAAGATCGAGGAAGAGGCCCGCGCGTCCCGGCGCGGTTTCTTCGGCCGGGCCTGGGGGCGCTGGGAACGGGGGGTCGACGCGTTCTTCACCGGCTACGTGAGCATTCTCGACCGTCTGCTCCGGCATCGCGTCGCGGTGGTGGTCACGGCGGTCGCCCTGCTGGCCGGCACGCTCGTCGCGGTTTTTCCGGTGCTGCGCAGGGACTTTTATCCGGAAGTCGATTCGGGCGCGTTCGAGATGACGGTGCGCGCGCCGAGCGGGACGCGGATCGAACGGACGGAGGCGCGGCTCGCCGAGGTGGAGGCGTTCCTCAAGCGAACGATCGCCCCGAAGGATTTGCAGCTCTATATCACCGAGATTGGCGTCAACGCAGACTGGTCGGCCGCTTTCACGCCGAACGCCGGTCCGATGGACGCGATCGTGCGGGTCCAGCTCACGGCCGAACGCAGCCGGTCGTCGCAGCAGTACGTTGAGATCGTCCGCACGGGCCTGGCGAAGGATCCCCGCTTCGCCGACCTGGAATTCGCGTTTGATGCCGGTGGCATGATTCACGCCGCGATGAACGAAGGCAAGTCGACCCCGATTAGCATCCGCGTGACGGGCAAGCACACGGCGATCGCGCACCAGGTTGCCTCGGAAATCCGCCAGCGCGTGGCGCAGATCGATGGCGTCGTGGATGCGCGTGTGATCCAGCGGCTGAATTACCCCGAGTACCGGATCAACGTCGACCGGAAGAAGGCGGCCGAGCTCGGGCTGACGCAGACGGACGTCATGCGAAACGTCGTGTCCGCGATGAACTCGAGCATCCAGTTCAACAAGAACAACTTCTGGATCGACCCGCTGAACAAGAACCAGTACTACGTCGGCGTCCAGTACCGCGAGAAGGACATGAAGTCGGTCGAGACGATGCTGAACGTGCCGGTGACCGGGCCGAAGCAGCCTGCGCCTGTGCCGCTCCGCAATGTTGTGTCGCTCGAAAAGACGAACGTCCCGACGGAGGTCACGCACTACAACATCCAGCCCACGATCGAGGTGACGATGGGCGTTCAAGGGCGCGACCTCGGCCACGTCGCTGACGACGTGACGCGGGCCCTCAGTGAGTTCGGGCAGCCCGCGGGGGCGTCGACCTGGATTCCGTACGACCCGTCGTCGAGCACGAAGGAGCTGCTTCCCGGCTCAAAGATCGTCATCAGCGGCGAATATCGGAAGATGATGGAGACCTTCACCGAGCTGGGCGCGGGGCTCGTTCTGGCCGCGGTCTTGATCTACTTCTTGATGGTCGCGCTCGACAAGTCGTGGGTCGTGCCGCTCACGGTGATGCTGACCGTCCCGTTTGCCCTGATCGGGATCCTGCTGATCCTGTTGCTGACGCGAACGGCCATCAACGTGCAGTCCGTGCTGGGCATGATCTTTATCGTTGGGATCAAGGTGTCGAATACGGTCCTGATGACTGACTACGCGCAAGACCTGCGCAGGGAGGAGCGGCTGTCGCCCACCGCCGCGATCCGGAAGGCGGCTTCCATCCGCGTGCGGCCGGTGACGATGACCGCGCTCGCCGCGTTTTTTGCCATGGTCCCCGGCGCACTCGCGCTCGAACGGGGCAGCGAGGCGAACGCTCCGCTCGCACGCGTGATCCTGGGCGGCCTGCTCGCCGGCGAACCGGCGACGCTCTTTATCTTGCCGATGCTTTATTCGTTGATGGTCAAGGACCGCACGCAGGTCCAGCCCATTGTCCGTGCCGGTGATGAGGGACCGCCCCCGGCGCATGCCTGAGCGCGGCCGAGCCGATCGACGCGAGCGCGTTCGGTCCCCCGAGGAGGTCCGAAGATCATGCCCGAAGACGTGGCGACAACCCCGCAACGGCCAACAGTCACTGGCCCGATCGCGAAACCAAGTTCCGCCCGACGCCGGCTGATCCCGGTCCTCGGCCTGCTGCTCGCGATCGGCCTCGGCGCGGCGTGGTGGCTCATCCCTCGAACGGCGTCGCATCCCGGGCAGGCAAGCACCGGAAAGTCGTCGTCGGCCACTTCCAGCGCGGGTGCCTTGCGGGTCGAGGTGATCTCGCCGTACCCGAAGGGTCTCGGACGGGTCGTGGTGCAGCCGGGAACGATCCTCGCCTTTGACAAGGCCGACCTTTATGCCAAGGTGTCGGGCTACCTGGTCCGCCAGCGGGTCGACATCGGAAGCGCCGTCAAGAAGGGTGAGGTGCTCGCGGAGGTTGACGTCCCCGAGCTCTTCAAGAGCCGCGACCAGGCGAGAGCGGCGCTCGGGCAGGCCAAAGCGAAGCTCGACCTGGCGGAAGCGAAAGTCCTGACCATCGAGGCCGACCGGCAGACGGCCGCGGCGACCGTCACGCAGACCGAGGCGGAACTCGCGAAGTTTACGGCCGAGCGCGTCTTTCGCGACAAGGAGCGGAACCGGATCGCCGAGCTCGTCAAGCGCAACGCCGTGCAGCAGGAGATCCTGGACGAGAAACAGCAGCAATACGACGCGGCGGTCGCCGCCGAGCGCACGGGCGTTGCCGCTATCGCGGCGACCAAGGCCTCGCTGTCCGCGGCTGCCGCACGGGTTGCGCAGGCGCGGGCCGAAGTCGAACAATGCAAGGCGGATGTGATCGCCGCCGAGGCGGACCTGGCCAAGGCCCAGGTGTTTGTCGACTACACCAAACTGACTTCTCCGTATGACGGGGTGATCACCCACCGCAGCTTTCACGACGGCAGTTTCATTCGCTCCGCCGCCGAGGGGGGCGCGGTGCCGGTCCTGTCGGTCGCGCGGACCGACCTGATGCGCGTCGTCATTATGGTTCCCGACCTCGACGTGCCGTTCGTCGACCAGGGCGACCCCGTCACGATCCGGGTCGACGCCTTTCCCGGGCAGGTCTTTCGGGGCAAAGTCGCGCGCTTTGCGAATTCCGAGACGGAACTCAAGCTGATGCGGACCGAGGTCGATCTGCCGAACCCCGACAACCGGCTCCGCGACGGTATGTACGGTACCGCCACGATCGAGGTCGATCCCCCCTCATTAAAACAACTGACCATTCCTTCGACGTGCCTGATCGACCAGAGCGACAGGGGCGAAGGCGCTGTGTATGTGGTACGGAACGGCAAAGTCGAGCGCCAGGCTGTCCGTGTCGGTCGCGACAACGGCCAGGACGTCGAGGTCATCAGCGGTCTTGACCCGAACGACAAGGTGATCGCCCGGTACAACGGGTCGATCGCCCAGGGCCTGGCGGTCGAAACCACCGAGATGGATCGTACGAGCGTGAACGCCAAGAAGCCGTGACTTCCGAGGCCGTGTCGGACTTAAAGGAGGATGAGCGTGATAGGCGTGCCTGTTTGGATCGCGAAGTCATGGCTATCGCTAGCCTTCGCACACGCGATGGTTTTCGGGCTCGCTCACTTTGCCGTAGCAGCGGAACCGGCCGTGGACCTTGGCGGGGTGACCGAGACGCATGCGATGGTGCCGATGCGGGACGGCGTTCGGCTGTCGATGTTCGTGTATACGCCACCGGGCGCAGGCCCTTGGCCGGTGATCTTCGAGCAGCGGTACGCCGACATCCGCGGGGCCGGCACGCGCCAGGCCGCGGCGCGGCTCGCTGCGCGGGGGTACGTCGTTGCGATGGAGAACTTCCGAGGGGCCCAGCAGTCGGAGGGGACTTGGGTCGGCTACCGCGCGCTCGGATGGGGCGAGAAGCGCGACGGCTACGACTCGGTCGAGTGGCTCGCGCGGCAGGCCTGGTCGACGGGGAAGGTCGGGACGCTCGGCAGCTCGCAAGCCGGCTTTGCACAGAACTTCCTGGCGGTCGCGCGGCCACCGCACCTGGTCTGTCAGTACATGATCGACACGGGACTGAGCCTGTTCCACGAGGGGTATCGCATCGGTGGAGCGACGCGACCGGAGCGGTTCAAGACCATGGACGCCGTGTGTCGCGACCCCGCGGACAACCGCCGTCTCCTGGAAGAGTGGTTCGCTCACGCGACGTACGACGACTACTGGGCCGAGGAGGATTGTACGCGGCACTTCGAAAAGATGGACGTCCCCTGCTTCACGGTCGGGAGCTGGTTCGACTTCATGTGCGTCGGCTCGGTCGAGAGCTACATTGGCCGGCAACACAAGGGGGGGCCGGGCTCGCGCGGTAAGCAGTGGCTGCTCATTGGTCCGTGGCTCCACGGTGGCGCCGCGAGCAAGCAGTCGGAACGCGTGGGCGAGCTGGTGTTCCCGGAGAACGCGCAGTTCGCCATTGACGATCACATCGTCCGGTGGTTCGACCACTACCTGAAGGGCGTGGACAATGGCGTCGACCGCGAGCCCCCGGTGCGGTATTACGCGATGGGGGCCGTCGGTGAGGAACGAGCCCCCGGCAACGAGTGGCGAACCGCGCCCGACTGGCCCATTTCGACCCGCGCGACGGACTACTATTTGAGTGAAAAAGGTGGCCTTGCCACGGCCGCCCCAACGCTCGCAAGCTCCAGCACTACCTTGGTCGCCGACCCGCTCCACCCCGCCGAGATCCCCGGTCGTGCTTTTCCGGGCGCGCGAGACGCTCGGGCTTTCGAACAGCAGGCCGAAGTCCGCACGTTCACCACCGAGCCCCTCACGGCGCCTGTCGAATGGACCGGCAAGGTCAAGGCCGAGCTGTTCGTGGCCTCGACGGCCAAGGACACCGACGTGATCGTGCGGGTCAGCGACGTTTATCCGGACGGGCGCTCCATCTTGATCGTCGATGCCGTGCGGCGGGCGCGCTATCGCGAGGGCTTCGATCGCGAGGTGCCGATGGAGCCGGGTCGAGTCGCACGGGTCGCGTTCGATGTCGGTTGGTTGAGCCAGGTGTTCAATCGAGGACATCGCATCCGGGTGACCGTCGCGAGCACCGGTGCGCCGTTCTACGAGCCGAACCCGAACACGGGCGAGCCGCTGACCGTCGAGCCACCGGCCCGCACCGTCGTGGCGCGGAACACCGTGTACCACGAAATGGATCACGCTTCGCGAATCATCGCCCCGGTGCGTTGAGGGATGACTGTGGTTACTCTGTCAGCCTCCCTGGATCGCGTCGCGGAGCAAGAGGCCGCCGTCAACCAGGAGCGAGGAGCCGGTGATGTAGTCGGCGTCGTCGGAGGCGAGGAAAACGGCGGCTCGGCCGATGTCCTCCGGGGTGCCTAAACGGCCCCACGGTAGCGTCGGCGCTGCTTGACGGATCGCGTCCGTGCCGAAGGTCTCGTGCTCGCCCGGTGTGTCGATCCAGCCCGGCTCGATCACGTTGACGTTGATGCGGTGCGGACTGAGCTCCGCGGCGATGGTGCGGGCCATGTGGTTCAACCCGGCCTTGGCCGCGTTGTACGCGACGCTCCGCGCGTACGCCGTCTCGGCGTGGACGCTGGAGATGAACACGATCTTGCCTCCACCGCCGCGCCCGGCCATGTGCCGGGCGACGAGCTGGCTCATGTGAAAACCAGCACTCAAGGTGCCTTTCAGCACGTCGTCGAACGTCTCGGCCGGATACTCGAGGAAATCGCCCCGGCGCGAGAAGGCCGGGTTGCTGACGAGGACGTCGAGGCGGCCGAATACGTCAAGGCTGCGCTGGACGATCGCCTCGCACGAAGTGCGATCGAAGGCATCCCCTTCGACGAGGACCACGTTTCGGCCGAGTCGCTCGATCTCGGCCGCGACGGCCTCAAACGCCGGGGTGCGCTCCCGGTCGTTGACCGCGACGTCCGCGCCCGCACGCGCGAGCTCCAGCGCACACCCCTTGCCGATGCCGCGCGCCGCCCCGGTCACGAGGGCCATCTTGCCGCTCAGCTTCATCTGTCACCTCGAATGGTGTCCGGGTGCGAGCACGTGCCCCGAGACGTGCTCCCAGAACGTGGGATTCCTCCGGTCGGCAGTCACGTGCGGGAGGCCAGTTCTTCGTTGACAGCCGCCGCTCGCTCCGCCGGGCTCAGCGGTCGGCGCAGGAACCGGCTCAAAACGACGGCGGAAACCAACAGTGCGCCCGAGACGTAAAACGTCGCGTTCAGGCTGCCGGTCGCGTCCTTGAGATAGCCGCCCAGTTGCGGGACGAAGAATGCGATGCCCCAGCCAATGAACACGAGACCGTAGTTGAATCCCAGGTTTTTCGGGCCGAAGTAGTCGGCGGTAAAGGCCGGCATCAGCGCCAGGCCGCCGCCGTACTGCCAGTACGCGACGCCGACGGCGAGGAACAGCAAAACGACATTGCCCGAGGCCATGATGCTGGGCATCAGGAACAGGCAGCATGCCGCCACGACGCCGTTGACGAGATAGGCATTTGACCGGCCGATCCGGTCCGAATAGAGGCCGCTGCCGATTCGTCCCGTCGCATTCACGAGCCCGCCGAAGGAAGACAAGATCCAAGCGTTCGCGGCCAGAAACGCAATCGACTTCGCCGTGTTGTTCAGCATCGGCGTCGCGTTGGCGATGACCAGCAGTCCGGATTGGGCCGAGCCGATGAAGAGAAACACGAGGCCGTAGAACTGCCACGTCCTGAGCATGTCAGGCGCCGACCAATCGACGCGTGTCAGGACCGACTTGCTCGACGTCGACACGGGTGGCGACGGGGGAACGTACCCTGGCGGAGGAGGCGTGAGCAGCCGGCCCGCCACGATGACGACCACGGCGAAGAGTGCCCCCAACCCGATGAAACTGCCGGAGAGACCGTAGTCGGCGATCAGGTACTTGGCGAGGGGGGAGATGTAGATCGCGGCACCACCGTAGCCGCCGACGACCAGGCCGACGACGAGCCCCCTCTGGTGCGGACCGAACCACTTGACCGCAACGGGCGTAGCGGCCGCATAGCCCAGTCCCATGCCGATGCCCCCCATCACCCCGAAGCCGAGGAGCAGCCCGACGTAGCTCTTCAGCAGTCCGGCCAAGATACAGCCGCTGGCCAGAAAGAGCCCACCGAGCGTTGCGCCCAGTCTTGGGCCGTACCGGTCCTGGATCCGCCCGCCGGGAATCATGAACAGCGCGAAGATGAAGCCGCAAAGGGCGTAGGCCCACGTGGCCTGCGCATCGGTCAGGTAGGTCCAGCCCGCGTTCAGACCGGTCATCGGCGAGCCGGCCGGGTGATCCTTGCCGGCGATCAGGTTGGCTTTCCACACGCTCCATGCGTAGAGGATGCCGAGGCAGAGGTTTACCGCCGTGCCGGCAAACGTCACGACCCAAGCCTGAAGTGGGACTTTCCGCGGTTGATCCATCTGCCGGCGCCTCCCGTGAAAAACGGGTAACATAACCGCAATTCCCGGGAGATGCAAAAGGGGGGCGATCGCGAATGTTGCCTCGTCTACTCAAATGTGTTCGGCTTCAAGCCATGCAGGTGTCTTCGACGGCCGATCACCGGTGTTAGGATGCCGCGTCACTGAAAACGGCCGCCGCCGACGCGGCCCAGAGGAGTCGATAGGGAATCACGTTGTCTTTCGTTATTGAGGTGGATCCTCGGGTGCCCCGGGGGCAACCCAGGGCAACCACCAAGCGGGGGGCCCGGCTTGTTCCGGGGCGTGCTGGAACGCGACGACTCCTCACCAGTTGCCTCCGATTCGACAGAGACCCGCCCGGAGCGTACCAGGAATCTGTTGGGCCGAACGCAAGTCGGGCTCCGCTCGGCCAATCGCTGGCTCGCATGCGAAATTCCGAACCATCATTGCGGCATGGGGTTGCGCATGGTTCACGCGGTGCCCCCAGGGGTGTTTGGCCTGGCCGGCACAACGGCTGCAATAAGAACGGAATGAGGCCGGAGCCCACGGGACGAACGGCGCGGACTTGCCGTAAGACCGGACCGCTCCGGCCCGATAAGGGTCAAGATCATGCGACGGACACTGCGAAGTGTGGCCCTGGCGGGCTTCGTGGCGCTCGGGGGTCTGGTGGGCTTCGGGGCCGCGCCGGCCCGGGCCCAGGGTTTCGGCGGTTACTATCCGAACGCCTACGGCGCCTATCCTGGCGGTCCTGCCTACGGCACGGGGTACGGCAATTTTCAGGCGCCCGTGATCACCACCGGCGCGTTCATCGGTTACGGCGGCACCGGGCCCTACGGGTACGGCGGGGTGGGATACGGGCCGGTTTCGGGTCGATTCGGCTACGGCCATCAACACCGGCACCACCACCACTACCGCGGATGTGGCTGCCGGTACTGAGCGCCCTACGGAAATGGGAATACTTGCTGACACGTCGTGCTGGTGATTGACCAGCACGACGCGCTAGCGGGTGGTTGTCTCCAACTTTATGCCGGAGCCGTCCCAAGCAAGGCGGCGACTAATCCTTGGACCAGGGATAGCGGCGGTCGAGGTCTTTCAAGTAGCGGTGCACTTGCTTCAAGCCGGTGCGGTGCATTGTCGGAAAGCGCCGCTGAACCCAACCCTCGACGCGGCCGAAGCCCTCGGGCCAGAGGACCAGGCCGCCGGCAATGATGGCCGGCGTGCCCGGTCCCGGCATCACGAACCCGACGACGCCCGCGGAGAGGAGCATGACTCCAACCTCCTTCGGCAGCGAGCGCAGTTCCGGGATCATCTCCTGGGCGGGGGCCGGTGTCGACCAATCCTGCCGAACGGCCGGCAGTGACTCCGGTGTCGCCTTCTCGGGATCGGTATTCATGGCAGACCTCACGGTAAAAACGACGCCAGCGCGGGTCCTAACCTGTCGAGCCGGGATAGCGGCGATCGAGGTCGGTCAGGAAACGCCCGACCTGCGCCATGCCGTCGCGATGCGTTTTCGGGAAGCGGTGCCGGAACCAGTCGTCGACCCGGCCCAGGGCGGACGGCCATAGGCTGATGCCTCCCGCGATCAGGAACGGCGTGCCGACCGGTCCGGGCAACAGCACGCCGGCGATGCCGACGATGATCAGCAGGCTGCCGATTTCCGGTGGTAGTGTTCTCAGGCGGAGGTCGGTCTCGTCCACGGTCGGAGCCTCTCCGGTGACGTCTTCGGACTGTTTCGTGAGGACCGGGTAACGATTTTGCCTGTCGGCTTTCAGCCTCGCGCAGAGGGAATCGCCACTTCGTGGGTCGGGCCCGCTGGGCACGGCGTGTTCCCTTCCTGCCAGGATGACCGGCCATTATACCGGAAACTGCCGGTCGCGGAACCGCGCCGGGGCGTGCGTTCGTGAGTCGGCCGCGGGCGCACCCGTTGGGTCAGTCGAGTGTAGACTCCCAACGTCCCGAGGTTGGTGATCAGCACCGACGACATGCTCGTGAAGCCGAAGAAGAAGGCGCCGGCGACGCAGACGAGGTTCGGGATGATCGTCGAGCCGTGAACGGACTGAACGCGCGCCACGTGCGACCGGGCGAACGCCCGGAGCCAGCCCAGCCGGCTGACGTCGCCGCCCAGAATCACGATCGAGGAGGGATCGCCTGCCGGCTCGATGTCGGCAGTGGTCGAAAGCGCGACATAGGCCTCCCTTGCGACCTCGGGCTCGAGCCGCCCATCGGAGACGAGCGCGACCTTGAGGCCGCGGGCGCTGAACGAGCGGAGCAGTTCGGCTTTCGCACCGGGCGGGAGTCCGGCCCGGACGTGCTCGATACCCAAGAGCCCCGCAAGCGCGAACGCCTCCGCCTCGGTGCGGCCCGACAGGAGGCCCACGGTCAGCGCGTGCTCGTCTTGCAGCTCTTGCACGGCCGTGTTCGCATACGGCCGCGGCTCGGGGCGGAAGCCGATCCACCCGATTTCCCGTTTCCCTGCCTTGACCGTGAGTGCCGGCGTTCCTTCCAAGCTGCTGCCCGCATCGGCCACCGTGATCGGTCGCCCTTCAAGCTCAACGACCAAGACCGGGTCGCGATAAACGGGACGGACGTCGAGCGGCGCCAGGCCGCGGCCCTCGCACGCGGCAGCCAGGGCTGCTGATCGCTCGTCGGCAAGGTGGCGGAGCGCCGCCGCAGCGCACCGGAGCGTCACGTCCGCGGCCGCCGGGCTGTCGGAGCAGACCGTCGCGACTTCCAACGGAGCGTGCAGGAGCGCGGGGTGGTCGTCGAAGAGGACGACGTCGGCCTCGGCCAGGCGCCGGAGCGCTGATGGGTCGCGGACGAGGATCCCCCGGCGGGCACACTCCGCGGTGTCCTCGAGCAATTCGAGGGCAACGCCGAGACCCGGCCCAGTCGCGTAGTCGGGGCGGAGCACGGCCGCAGCCGTCGTCAGGTCGCCGACGAGCAGCCCGAGACCGGCGGTGGCGAGGGTCGGCACGACCGTACGCTCCGCGAACGTCTGACCATGGCCCGTCACGGCCGAGCGCGAGGCGGACGGCACGGCGGCTCCGTACAATGCCCGGGCGAATGCCGCCGCGCGCGTCGATCCACC
>JARLIH010000480.1 GCA_031291845.1 Isosphaeraceae bacterium
AAGGTGCTGGTGCCCCGGCCGATCTCATCGAGGATTACCAGGCTCTGCGCCGTGGCGTTGTTGAGGATGTTGGCTGTTTCGGTCATCTCGACCATGAACGTGCTCTGCCCGCGGCCCAGCTCGTCGGTTGCGCCGACGCGGGCGAACAGGCGGTCGACGATTCCGAGCCGGGCCCTCCGGGCGGGAACGAAGCTGCCGACCTGAGCCAGGATGGCGAGCAAGGCGACCTGCCGGATGTACGTGCTCTTGCCCGCCATGTTGGGGCCGGTGATTACGAGGACGGTGGCTTCGGCGTTGAGCTGCGAGTCGTTCGGGACGAAATCACCGGGCGGCATCAGCAAGTCGAGCACCGGGTGGCGCCCTCCCTCGACTTCGAGGACCGGCTCGGCGACCACCTCGGGGCGGCAATAGCCCTGGCGCGCGGCGAGCTCGGCCAGCGCCGTCAACACGTCGACCTGCGACAGGACGTTGCCCGCCTGAACGAGGCGAGGGGCTTCCGCCGCAACGCGATCGCGAAGGGTCGTGAACAGCTCGTATTCGAGGTCGTACGCGCGATCCTCAGCACGGAGGACCTTGTCCTCGTACTCCTTCAGCTCGGGCGTAATGTAGCGCTCGGCGTTCTTGACGGTTTGCTTGCGGATGAAGTCGGGTGGGACCTTCGACCCTTGCGCGTGGGTGATCTCGATGTAGTAGCCGAAGACCTTGTTGAAACCGACCTTGAGGTTCGGAATCCCGGTGCGCCGAACTTGCTCGGCCTGAAACTTGGCGATCCACGACTTGCCCCCGCGCGCGACCTCGCGCAGCTCGTCGAGCTGGGGGTGGTAGCCCGGTCGGATCAGGCCTCCTTCCTTGACGGCAAGGGGAGGATCGTCGACGAGGGCCGATTCGATCTCCGAGCGCACCTCCGGGCAGAGTTCGAGCGCGGCTTCCAGCTCTTTCAGCTTGGGGGCGGACCGCGCTGTGAGCCTTGCCTTGATCTTGGGGAGCAGGGCGAGCGTCCGCGCCAAGGCGACGAGGTCGCGCGGGGTCGCCCGGCCCGTGCCGACCCGCGCGGCGAGCCGTTCGAGGTCGTAGGCCTCGCTCAGCGCGGCACGCAGATCGCCGCGCAACCCAGGGTCGCGCAGCAGCTCCTCGAGCGCGTCCTGCCGCTCGTGGATGCGGTCGAGCCGGGTCAACGGCGTCGTCAGCCAGTCCGCGAGCAGCCGCGCGCCCATCGGCGTGACCGTCCGGTCGATCACCTGGAGCAGCGAACCATCGCGTTTGCCGTCGCGGAGCGTCCGACTGAGCTCGAGACTGCGCCGGGTCATCTCATCGAGGGCCATCGTCTCGGCCCGGCGGTGCGGTGTCAGGCGAGTGATGTGAGCAATCGACGACTTCTGGGTGTCGCGCAGGTACGCGATGAGCGCTCCCGCGGCCTGTACTTCGAGCGCTTCGTCATCGACACCGAAACCGGTCAAGGTGACGGTCCGGAAGTGCTCGAAGAGTGCCGTGCGGGCCTGTTCCGGCTGGAAATCCCACGACGGACGGGAGGTGATCGCCAGCCCGGCCTGAGCGCGCAAGGCGCGGACCCAGGGGGAGTCGAGGTTCGTCTCCGAGATCAACGTCTCGGCCGGCTGGAGCCGCGCGACCTCGTCGGCCAACTCGGTGCGCGAGACGGCCGTCAGGGCGAAACGGCCGGTCGATAGTTCGGCCCACGCCAGTCCGAGCTTTCCCCCGGCCTCCACGACTGCGGCGAGGTAGTTCGCGGTCTTGGGGTCGAGCAGCTCGTCGTCGGTCAGAGTTCCGGGCGTGACCACCCGGACGACCTCCCGTTTGACCAGCCCCTTGGCAAAGCGCGGGTCCTCGACCTGCTCGCAAACCGCCGCGCGCTGGCCGGCTTGCACGAGCTTTGCCAGGTACGAATCAAGGGCCGGGTGGGGGAAGCCCGCCATCGGGACCGCGTTCGTTCCTTTGTCGCGCGTGGTAAGCGCCAACCCCAGGAGGGCCGCGCCTCGTTCGGCGTCTTCGCCGAACATTTCGTAGAAGTCACCCATCCGGAACAGCAGCAGCGCATCGGGGTCGCGCGCCTTCATCTCCCGATACTGCTGCATCATCGGCGTCAAGGCAGGGTCGGTCATCTCGTCCGTGGTCGGAAGGGGAGAGGGGTCAGAACGTGTCGAGAGCCGACTGCTCGTCGGGGTAGAGCTGGAAGACGCGGTCGAGGCCGGTGACGCGCAAGAGCTCTAATTGAACGGGCTTCAAGCCGCAGAACTTGAGTGTACCACGCTGTTGCTTCACCCGCTTGTCGAAGTTCATCAGGCTTGCCAGCGCGCTGCTGGAAAGGAGGGAAACATTGCGAAAGCTCAGCAACAAACGCGTCTCCCCCGCTTGATCCACCAGTTCGAAAAGTTCGCCCGCGACTGCTTCGATCGTGTCGTCGCTCACGATCTTATCGTCGACGAAGTGCACCACGATCACCCCCTCAATGTTCTCCAGGCGGAGTCGTGAGCGAGGGGGATCCGTCACGGCGCGGCTCCTCTCGATCAGGGGTCGCAGGCGTAGCGACCACCGCCGCGCCCGACTTTGCACGGAAAGGCGGCTCGGCGGAGTACGTCAGATATGGCTTAGAACTTGTCGAGCGCGGTCTGCTCTTCGGGGTAGATCTCAAAGACCTGGTCCAGCCGCGTGATCCGGAAGACCTCGAGCAGATCGGGATGGATGCAGCAGAGTTTCAGTTTGCCCTTGACGGCGCCAACCTTCTTCTTGAGGTTGATCAGCTTGCCCAACGCCGCGCTCGAGAGATACTGAACGTTGCCGAAATTGAGCAAGAGCTGCTTGTGCCCTTCGTCTTCCACCAGGCTGTAGAGCTGGTCACCCACTTCCTGGATATTCTCCTCGGTGACGATCTTCGTATCGACGAAGCTGACCACCGTGACGCCGTCAATATTTTCCAAGCGGAGGTGGCGACGAGAGGCTTGCGACATCGGGCAGACTCCTGACCAGGATCGGGACCGCGGGGTAGCCGGGCGCCCCCACGGCGACTTACCGCCAATCCTGCAAGCGGGGCCTCTCGGGAGAAGGTGCCGGTTCACGACGGACCACCCGACCGAGGCGAGACGCAACTTATTACCCACACTTACCAGAATGCGCCGCGGAATCAAGAGTTAAGTCGGACGACGCACTCGATTCTCGTTCCGTCAGGCTGGCAACACGGACGGTTTACCGGCATCCCGATCCCATTGCGACGGACGAGGTTGGTCCTTGTCAACCGAAACACCGACGGCTACCTTTGGGTCGGTTCGTCCGCCAGGCGCGGACTGTCGCTTTCCCCCCGGAGTTGCTCGAACGCATGGCCCGACCGGTCTGGACAAGGTGGGGCATGCGGGCGCTGAAGATCGTACTGGGGCTTTTGGTGCTCTGGGCGGTCGGCCGCCACATGGTACGAACCTGGTACGACCTGCGCCGCCATGGCGAATCGGTCCGGCTCGATCCGGGATGGATGGCGGGGGGCGCTGTGCTTTACCTCGCCGGCCTTTCGGCCTTCGGTCTTTTTTACGGGCGGATCCTGGTGGCCAGTCCGACGCCCGTCGCCTACTTCCCAGCGCTGCGCGCGTACTTGATCAGCCACCTGGGAAAGTACGTCCCGGGTAAAGCGATGGTCGTCGTGATGCGAGCGGGCTTGCTGACGGCATATGGGGCGAGGCCCGCCACCGCGGCCTTCGCAGCCCTCTACGAAACACTGACCATGATGGCAGCCGGAGGCTTCGTGGCGACGGCCGGTTTTTTGATGCGACCGCTACCCCTGTTGAACGTGCCGATCGGGCAGGGCCGGGTTGTGCCGATGTCCTTGCTGTTCTTAAGCCTCGGGCTCGGCATCGGGTTCTTGGTCCTTGTCGAGCCCCGTGTTTTTCCGCGGCTGTCGCGGCTCATCAGCGTGCCCTTTCCTGGAGTCGGGCCGGATGCGCTGCCGCACTTTTCGCAGCGCTTGCTCGCCGAGGGTATGGGCTGGTCCGTCGCGGGTTGGGGCTTGCTGGGCTTGAGCCAGGTTGCGGTCATTCGCTCCATTGTTCCGGGGGGCGCCCCGGTCTCGACGTGGCCGCTCGTCGTCGCGAGCGTGGCGCTGGCGACGGTGGCCGGCTTCGCGGTGGCGATTTTCCCGGGGGGATTGGTCGTGCGGGAGGGAGTGCTGATGGCCACTCTCGTCCCTGTGGTCGGTACGGACCTCGCCGTGGTCTCTGCGCTGGCGCTGCGGCTGGCGTGGGTGGTGGGCGAGGTTGCGATCGCGGCGGTGCTTTCCCTTGTCCGCCCGCTGCCGCCGAGGACTGCCGCCATATGATCAGCGTGGTCATTCCCCTGTACAACGAGGAGGAGAGCCTCGCGCAGCTCCACGCCGAGCTCGACCGCGTGTTCGGCGCCGACGTGATCGGGCCCGCCGAGTTGCTGTTCGTCGATGACGGCAGCCGCGACGGCTCGTGGAGGGTCATTCAGGAAGCCGCCAAACGCGACCCCCGTGTCCGCGGGATCCGCCTCAGGCGCAATTTTGGCAAAGCCGCCGCCCTCACCGCGGGTTTCGAGTCGGCGCGCGGCAAGGTCGTCTTCACCCTCGATGGCGACCTCCAGGACGACCCGGCCGAGATCCCCCGCTTCCTCGAGACGCTCGACCAAGGGCTCGACGTCGTCAGCGGCTGGAAACGCACTCGCCACGATCCGTGGCACAAGGTCCTTCCGAGCCGCGTTTTCAACGCCATGGTCAGTCGCCTCACGGGCTGCCACCTGCACGACCACAACTGCGGCTTCAAGGTCTACCGACGGGAAGTCCTCCGCGAGGTTGGTATCTACGGCGAGCTGCATCGGTTCGTCCCGGTCCTGGCGCACGCCAAGGGCTTCCGCGTCGGCGAGATCGAGGTGAATCACCGCCCTCGCCGGTTCGGTTCGTCGAAATACGGCGTGGCGCGTTTCATCAAGGGGCTGCTCGACCTGATCACGGTCCGCTTCCTGACTCGCTTCAGTCAGCGCCCGCTGCACGTGCTGGGCACGATCGGTCTGGGCCTGCTGACGCTCGGTGTCTTCGGGCTCGCGTACATGGCCGTGGTCTGGCTCGACCCGGCGAACCGCCCAATCGGCGATCGCCCTTTATTGCTTTATTCGGCCACGTTCCTGGGGGTCGGCACCCAACTGGTGACGCTCGGCGTGCTGGCCGAGCTCGTCACCTCGTACAGCATCCGCGCCGAGGACACGTTCAGCGTCGCCGAAACGATCGAGCCGAGCGAGAACTTCAAGGAAGAACCCTGACCCACGCGAGTCCTGCCCATGCACCCGCCCGCGCACGAACCGATCGAAACTCCGCTGGTCCGCTCTCAGACGCGGCAGTTCGTGGCCCTGCTCGTCATCTGCGCCGCAACGGCGCAGGCCTTGGGCCTGACACTGAACATGAAATCGCAATTTGGTGCCAACGATATTTCTCGCTGGTGCACGGTCTGGAGCCTGCTCGAACGAGGCACGTATGCGATCGACGACTGTCCGTGGCAAGGGAAAACGCAAGATAAGGTCAAGAAGCCAGACAAGCTCGCGCCCCCCGGTCCGGAGGCAGGCCTGCTGCGGAAGTTGGAATACGGGCTGGCGGCACGAAGCTGGAAGGACGGAGAGCCCGTCGAACGTTTCTACTCGAGCAAACCTCCCCTCTTGCCAACCCTGATCGCCGGCCTGATTTACCCGGTGCGCAAGCTCAGTGGGGTCCGGCTTGATCGGCTCGCGACGGAACCACGCCTACCGCGTTTGGTCGAAAAACCGGTCGAAGGAAAACCGGGAGTCGTCGAGAAGGTGGTTGAGGTACCCGCGGAGCCGGTGCAGTGGCCGGCGTGGAGCTTCTACTTCAAATCGATCATTCTGTTGCTCAACGTGGTGCCGATGTTCGTATTTCTCATCATGTATGCGCGGTTGCTAGACCGGTACGCAGCCAACGATTGGGCCTGGTTCTTCTGCCTGGTTTCGGCCGCGTGGGGGACGCTGCTTTTCTCGTTCGTTCAGACCCTGAACAATCACACCGTGGCGGCATGGGCGGCCTTCTTCGCGATCTACGGGCTGATCCGAATCTGGGACGAAGGCGTGCGCTCTGCTTGGACGTTCGCGGCAACCGGTTTCTGGGCGGCGTTCTGCGCCTGCAACGAGCTGCCGGCGGCCGTGTTTGGACTCGCTCTGTTCGCGATCCTGGCTGCGCGCTTTCCCCGCTTGACGCTGCTCTACTTCGTCCCCGCGGCAACCGTTCCGTGCGTCGCGTTTTTCGTCACGCAATTCATCGCCCTGGGCCAGTTCAAGCCGGTCTACGAGGAGTTCGGGACGAAGTCGTACACCTACGAGGGAAGCTACTGGAACGAGCCCCTGGAGATGGACTGGTTCAACGTACATCCGGAACCTAAGAGTGTTTACCTGTTCCACATGACGTTCGGTCATCACGGCGTCTTTTCCTTGACCCCGATCTTCCTGTTCTCGATCGCCGGCGCCGTTGCGATCGTGTTCGGGCGCGGCGCGCGTTTAAAGCCGGTGGCCTGGCTCACGCTCGTGCTGACGGCGGCGATGGTCGCCTTTTACGCGTGGAACCCCAAAGCGCGCAACTACGGGGGCTCGACGCAGGGGTTGCGCTGGCTCTTCTGGCTGATTCCGTCCTGGCTCGTCGTCCTCCCCCCGGGTGTGTCGGGGGGGCAGGATCGCCGTTGGCTGCGATGGCTCGCGCTCGCCGCGCTGTTCGTCTCGGTGCTGTCCGTGGGCTACGCGCTGCGGACGCCCTGGAGCCACCCCTGGCTGGTCGACGCGATGGAGCACCTGGGCCTCTACCGGCTCAAGCGCTGACGCTGCATGCGTGGCGTGGCGCGAGCCCGCCTCACGGGACGGGTAAGATGCGCACACCTTCAAGCAGCGACTCGACCGTGACCGGCTCGCTTGCCGGGAAGAGCAAGTACGCTGGGTAAGGGTCGGTGCCGTCGATGATGATCTGCCGCTGGTTGGGCTGGCGGAAGCCCTCGTCACACGGTTGGTGACCGGTGATAAACCAGTCGGCGTCGACCATCTTGGCGAACCGTTCGAGCGTTTCCTCGGACGTATCGCGGCCCCAGGTCAGCGCGTACACGGCCCCGCCGCGTTTCATCGTCTCGGGGGGCCATTCGTCGAGCCCGAAGATCGCCGGGTCGAGGTCGTCGAGATAGATCGCGTCGGGGATGGTGTGGCAGAGGAAGACCCGGTTGGGCGTCCGTACGGCCAGCGGAAGCGCTGCGAACAAGCACCTGTAGGCGTTGTAGACGGCATCGGCGTGGCCGCCGTACGCGGTCATGATCCCTTGGCGGAAGATCGCGTTGAGCGCCATTCCGTTCTTGCCGATCACCCGGCCGGTGAGCTCGGAAAGTTCGTGGTTGCCCAGGATCAGGTGCACGCGGTCCGGGTACTGGCACTTCAGCGCGGCGACCAGGTCCACGAGCTGGTGCGACTTGTCGCCCTGCTCGTCGGGATACATGCGGTTACCGTGGATCAGTTCCTGAAGCACGAGGTGCCGCCGGGGGTGTTGCGCCAGAGCGGCGACCCCGAGTACCTTGCGAAACGCCGGAATATTGCCGTGGAGGTCGCCGACGACGATGACATCTTCGGCCGACTCGAGCGCGATGACGCCGCCCGAACGGCCCGGGGTCGCCCGAAAGAGCTCGGTTGCCCGACGGATGGTAGCCAGGAGCTTTTCGGGGTCGGGCATCGTGGGTTCGGGTTATGCGGGGCGGACGTTGCACCCGGGCCGCGGCATCACGTCCTCGTCACCCGGCCTCCTCATGATTTTAACACGCGTCGCGTCGGTTCCGAGCACGGTGCCGAAAATGAAACGCCGGTGGATGTCACGCGTTGAGTTCGAGCGCTTCTTCCCAGTGCTCGTAGAGACGGGCCAGTTCCTTCTTGAGGTCTTCGTGCCTGATTTGCGTATCTCGCGCCTTGACCGGGTCGCGCCACGTGGCGGGCTGACCGAGCTGGTCTTCGAGCTCGGCGGCCACGGCTTCTTTCTCGCCGATCTCGCGCTCCAGGTCGTCGGGCTTGCGGTAGGGGAACTTGCGCTTGCGCCGGTCCGTCTTGCCATCGGTCGACTCCGCCGGAGCAGGGGGGGGCGATGCGGCCCGGGTGGCGGTGGCGGCATCCTGCTGGGCGAGCCGTTGATAGGTTTCGTAGTCCCCCTCGATCACCCGGGCCTTGCCGTTCCCGAGCACGATCAAGCGGTCGGCGACCTGGTTCAGGAAGTACCGGTCGTGGCTGACGACGAGGACCGTTCCCTCGAATTCCTTGATCGACCGCTCCAGGGCCTCGCACGACCAGATGTCGAGGTGGTTGGTCGGCTCGTCCATCACCAGCACGTTGGCGTTCGTCGCGCACAGCCGGGCGAGCGCGGCCTTGGCGCGTTCGCCGCCTGAAAGCTGACCGACCGTCTGGAACACGATGTCGCCCGACAGCCCGAACCGCGCGAGCAAGTCGCGGACGTCTTCCTGGACCCAATCCGGGTCGTCCTCGGGCCAGACCGCGCGCACGACCGAGGTCTCGGGCGCGAGCGATTGCAGCCCCTGGTCGTGGTAGCCGATCTGCACCTTGTGCCCCAGGCGGACCTCGCCCGCATCGGGCTTCTCGCGGCCGATCAGCGTTTTGATGAGCGTGCTCTTGCCCGAGCCATTCGGTCCGAGCACTCCCACACACTGCCCGCGCTGGATTTGGACGTTGAAGTGCTGGAAGAGGGGCTTGTCATACGCCTTGGACAGGTCGCGTGCCTCGATCACCACGTCGCCCGCGCGCTCGACTTCGTCGAAGCCCATGACCGGCCCGACGATGTCGCGCATCGTTTCCACGCGCTCGATCCGGGCCAGCTTCTTCTCCCGGTCCTTCGCCTGCTTGGCCCGCTGGCCCGCGCCGTACTTGCGGACGTAGGCCTCGAGGTCGGCGATCTTGTCCGCCTGTCGCTCGGCCTGGCGTTCGAGCACCTTGGCCTTCTCGGTGCGGAGGCGCCAGTATTGCGAATAGTTGCCGGGATAGGCGTCGACCTTCCCCTCGTGCAGCTCCCAGATCTTCGTGACCACCTTGTCGAGGAAGTAACGGTCGTGGCTCACCACGACCATCGCGACCGTCTGCCGCGAGAGGTAGTTTTCCAGCCAGGCGGTGGTCTCGATGTCGAGGTGGTTCGACGGCTCGTCGAGGAGCATCACGTCCGGAGTCTCGAGGAGCAGCTTGGCGAGCATCAAGCGTGACTGCTGGCCCCCCGAAAAAGTCCTCGCCGGGCGGGGAAAGTCGATCGGTCCGAAGCCCAGGCCCGTGAGGATCTCCTCGACCCGGTGGTCGACGGAATACGCATCCTGGTGCTCCAGCCGGTCGTGGAGCTCGGCGTAACGCTTCGTCGCACGCTCCCGGTCGGCGTCGTCCTCGGCTTCCCCGATTTCTTGCGCTGCTTCCTCCAGCTCGCGCTGAAGGTCCAGGATCGAGGCGACTCCCGAGCGGGCCACGGTCATCAGCGACTCGTCGGTGCGGAAGTCCGGATGCTGGCGCAACAGGCTGACGCGGATCCCCGGGCGCACGTACAGGCTGCCATAGTCGGCCTGGTCGTCGCCGGACAGGAGCCGCATCAGCGTCGTCTTGCCAGCGCCGTTCGGTCCGACAAGCCCCACGCGTTCCCCGGCGCGGAGCTCGAACTTGACGTCCTCGAAGACGGGATCGCCTGCGAACTGGCGGCCGAGGCCGTTGGCGGATAGAAGAATCATGGGGGAACAGTTCTCAAGACGAATCGCTCGGAAGCCTCTCCGCAAGGAGCGGTCGTCACTCCAGATCGCCGAGCGTCCGCTTCTTCCGGAGCATGTGGTGATAGTGCTGGGCGAAGCGGTGGGCCTCGTCGCGAACATACTGTAGCAGACGAAGCGCAAACGAACGACGGCTGAGCACGATCGGGTCGCTCGCGCCCGGCACGAAGATCTCCTCTTCGCGCTTTGCCAGGGAGATCAAGGTGGGCGGCGTGACCCCGAGCGCCTTGAAAGCATCGAGCGCCGCGCTCAATTGCCCCTTGCCGCCATCGATGAGGAAGATGTCGGGAAACGGCTCGTCGCGCTCCTGCAGGCCCTGGATGCGGCGGCTGACGACCTCGCGAATCGAGGCGAAATCGTCAACTCCGGCGACGCTCTTGATCTTGTAGCGCCGGTAGCCGGGCTTGAACGGGAGCCCGTCGATAAACGTGACGAGCGAGCCGACCGTTTCGGTCCCGCCCAGGTGGGCGATGTCGACACCGTCGATCGAGCGCGGGGTCGACTCCAGGTGGAGGATTTTCCTCAGCCCCTTCAGGCCCTTGCGCGGGTCGACGTAGAAGACCTCGGGCTGCGCGTGCTTCGCGAGATCGCCGCGCAGGTTCAGCGTGTTGAGCGCCTTGATCTCGTCGCGCAATCGGGCGGCCTTCTCGAAGAGGAGTGACTTGCTCGCCTCCCGCATCTCCTCGTCCATCTCGCGCAGCACCTCGTCCTTCTTACCGTCGAGGAACAGCCGGAGGCGGCGGATGTCGGTGCGGTACGTCTCGCGGTCCACCCGCAGGTTGCAGGGCGCGGTGCACTGGTCGATCGAGTGCAGCAGGCACGGGCGGAACCAGCGCCATCGGGGGTCGTCTTCCTCGATTTCAAGGGCGCATGTGCGGAACTTGAAGATCTTCTGCAAGACCTGGATCGCCCCCCGAAGGCTCTTCGCGCGAGGGAACGGACCGTAAAGCTTGACCCCGCGGTCGAGTGGCTCACGCGTGAAATTCACGCGCGGAAAGTCCTCCCCCGTCGTGATCTGAAGGTAAGGGAACGACTTGTCGTCCTTGAGGTCCTGGTTGTGCTTGGGCTGGATGTCCTTGATGAGCCGAGCTTCCATCAGAAGCGCATCGACTTCGCTGTCGGCCGCGAGGAAGTCGATATCGGCGACTTCGCCGATCCACTCGCAGATGCGCCGGTCTTGCTCGGCCGTTTTGTGGAAGTAGGAGCCCGCGCGACTGCGCAGGTTCTTGGCCTTGCCGACGTAG
>JARLIH010000481.1 GCA_031291845.1 Isosphaeraceae bacterium
ACGGAACGTCAGTCTGGCCTTCGGCGGGCCCAGACTCCTCGATCAGGTCACTTTTCAGGTCGAGCGCGGCGAGCGCGTTTGCGTCCTGGGCCGCAACGGCGAAGGGAAGAGCACGCTCCTGCGGCTCATTCACGGAGAGCTGACACCCGACGACGGGGAGGTGGTGCGGCAACAAGGTCTGCGCCTGGCCCGCCTCGCCCAGGAGGTGCCGCAAGGCCAGGTGGGTTCCGTCGCCGAAGTGGTCGCGGATGGCCTGGACGACGCGCACGCGGAGCTCGGGGCACACGATCACCGCGTCGACGCGGTGATTTCCCGCATGGGACTCGACGGGGACGCCCGGTTCGAGGACCTCTCCTCCGGCATGAAACGCCGGGTGCTGCTCGCCCGGGCGCTGGTGAACGAACCCGACGTGCTGCTGCTCGACGAGCCGACGAACCACCTCGACATCGACGCCATCCGCTGGCTCGAGGAGTTCCTGCTGCGCTCGGGTCCCACGCTCCTGTTCGTCACGCACGACCGCGCCCTGCTCGGACGGCTCGCCACGCGGATCATCGAGCTCGACCGTGGCTCGCTCTTCGATTGGTCGTGCGACTACGCCACGTTTCTCAAGCGCAAGGAAGAACGGCTAGCCGCCGAGGAGCGGCAGAACGCGCTCTTCGACAAGAAGCTAGCACAGGAGGAAGTCTGGATCCGCAAGGGGATCGAGGCGCGCCGGACGCGCAATGAAGGACGGGTCAGGGCGCTCAAGGCCATGCGCGACGCCCGCCAGCAGCGGCGCGACAAGCAGGGGTCGGCACGCGTCCTGGCCCAGGAAGCCGAGCGCTCCGGCATGCTCGTCATCGAAGCGAAGGGAGTCGCTTTCGGCTACGACGGCCGGCCGGTGATCCAAGAGCTCTCCACGGCGCTGATGCGAGGCGACAAGGTCGGCATCATCGGTCCCAACGGCGCCGGCAAGACCACGCTCCTGCGCCTCCTGCTCGGCGAGCTCGCGCCGCAATCCGGGACCATCCGCCAGGGAACCAACCTCGAGGTCGCCTACTTCGATCAGTTGAAGGCCGTGCTCGAGCCGGAGAAAACGGTCCAGCAAAACGTGAGCGAGTACGACACGATTCCGATCAACGGACAGCACCGTCATGTGATCGGTTACCTCCAGGACTTTCTTTTTCCGCCCGAGCGGTCGCGCACGCTCGCGAAATATCTCTCGGGGGGTGAGCGGAGCCGATTACTGCTGGCGAAGCTGTTCACGAAGCCGTCGAACGTGCTGGTGCTCGACGAGCCCACGAACGACCTGGACCTCGAGACGCTCGAGCTACTCGAGAGTCTGCTCGTTGAGTACCAGGGGACCGTCTTGCTCGTCAGCCACGACCGCGCGTTCCTGAACGACGTGGCGACCAGCACGCTGGTCATCGAGGAGGGAGGTCGAGTCCGAGAATACGACGGCGGGTATGACGACTACCTCCGTCAACGGCCTCCGAGCACCCCCGACGAAACGAGGCCGGCCCAGACCAGTGCGGCATCCCCACCGCAAGTGCCGGCGGACCGCCCGCGCAAACTGAGTTACAAGGAAAAACGCGAGTTAGAAACGCTGCCGGGCCGAATCGAAGAGCTGGACCTCGCGCTGCGAGCGCTGCACGAGTCGATGGCCGACCCCGCCTACTACCGCCGCGACGGCGACGCGATCGCCAATGACAAGGCTCGGCTCGAAACGCTCGAACGCGACCTCGCGGAAGCCTACGAGCGGTGGGAGACGTTGGAGACTCAGGCAGGTTAACCTCAGCCACGGCCTCCGGGATGACTCCTTCTTCTCGTCCACCCCGCGCGATAGACTGGAGCCTCACTCGGACGGTGCCCCACCCCCGGAACCCCGCCATGGTCGTTTTGCGCCTTCTGCTACCGGCGTTGTTGGTAACGTCGATCGCGTCTTCGTCCCAGGGCGGCCCGGCGAAAGTGCCGGTGGACCTGCTCTGGCGATCCGGCGGCCGCATCGACGTCGCCCTGCGCGACGCACGCAGCGTGATCGCCGTGGACGTCGATCAGCGGCGGGTCGCCCGCGAGTGGCCCCTACCGTTTCGTCCGCTCGCGCTTGCACCGGCCGGGGCCGGTGAGACGCTGCTCGTCGGCGGACAGGACGGCGAGCTCGCCGTCCTGGACGAGAGTGGACGAGGCCCGATCCGCACGTTCCAGATCGGCCGCGGGCCGACTCGCGTCGTCGCGCTCGCGGACGGCCGGGTCGCGGTGGCCCCCCTCTGGGACAATTCCGTGAGCCTTGTCGATTGGCGAACGGGCAAGGTCCTGGCCGTTCACCGCCTACCGTTTTCGCCCGGCTCGATGGTCGCCTGCCGTGATGAACGGATTATTATTGCGGACGCCTTTGGCGGGAACCTGGCGGCCCTGCGGCCCGGTGTGGCGGGAAGCGAACGCCTGCACCGGCTGGACGGGCTGAATCTGCGCGGCCTCGCGCTCTCGCCGGACGGCAAGGAGTTGCTTGTCGCGCACGCGATGCAGTACGGCACCGTCCCGATCACCAACGCCAATATCGACTGGGGCCTGGTTCTCTCCAGCCGCTTGAGCGCCATCCGGCTCAGCGAGCTTGACGTTGCGGGACGAGAAGGAGCGACGCTTCCCCGGCGGCGGCTCACGCTCGACGGCGCAGTCCACGGGGCGGCCGATCCGTCGGCGCTGGCCGTGACCTCCGACGGTCACAAGGTCGTGATCGCTCTGGCTGGCGCGCACCAGCTCTTGCTCAACGATCGCTCGCTCGGTTCCCCGACGACCGATGCGCTCGACCTGCTGCCGCTCGGGCACTTCCAGAAGCTCGACGTCGTCGAAGTCGGGCGCTCGCCGGCCGCCATCGCGATCGACCCCTCGGGCGTTCTCGCCGCATCCGCGGACGCGATGTCCGACACGGTTTCGATCGTGTCACTGGAAGACTTCAGCGATGTGACGACCATCCCCCTCGGCGAGCGAGAGCCCGAGCGCACCGCCCAGCAGCGCGGCGAGGCCCTGTTCCACGACGGCCGGCGCTCGCATGACCGCTGGATGACCTGTGCGAGCTGCCATCCGTCGGGCCACACCAACGGTCTGAGCTTCGATACATTGGGGGACGGCGACTACGGCGCTCCCAAGAACACTCCCACGCTGCTCGGCGTCGGGAGCACCGCACCCTACGCGTGGACCGGCCGCTTCCCGACACTCGAGGCGCAGGTCCACCAGTCGCTCGAGTCGAGCCTGCGCGGACCGGCGCCCGACGACTGCCAGCTCGCCGACCTCAGCGCGTTCTTGCAATCGCTTTCGCCGCCGCCGCCGCTCCGCTCAACGGAAGATCCCGCCGCGAAACGTGGTGAGGTCATCTTCCGGTCACGCGGGTGCGAGAGCTGCCATCGAGCGCCGCACTACAGTTCGAAGGCCCTGAGGGAGGTTGGACTGAAGGATGCCGCGGGCCACTCTCGGTTCAATCCCCCCTCGCTCCGCGCCGTGGCGCGCACCGCGCCTTATTTCCACGATGGTAGCGCGGCGACGCTCGGCGAAGTGATCGACACCCACGCGCCCGGGCGGAGCGATTTGCTGAGCGCGGCGGAGCGCGCCGATCTGATCGCGTTCCTCGAGTCGCTGTGAGCGCCGGTGCATTCCACGCACCCTACACGGGCAAGTAGCCGAGCGCGAGCGATTGATAATCGCGCACCTGCTGATCTTGCCAGGCTCTGTCACGGCCGAGCTCTTGGGCAAGCAAAACCGCAACCGTCCGGGCACATTCCGCGCTCGCGGCCGCATCGAGGAATAGCGCGCGCGTGCGCCGCGCAAGCACGTCCTCGACCGTGCGGGCCTGCTCGTGGCGGGCGGCCCAAAGGACCTCTCCGGCGCGGTAAGGAAACCGCGAGTGGAGCGGGGCATCGCCGCCCGCCTCCTGACGAATGAGCCGTTCGAGCGAGGGCGCGTCGCAGCCGTACACGGACCCCTGCCCTGCGTCTTCGGCCGCGCCGTGCAGCGCAAGCGATGCGGTGCGCGACGCGCGCTCCGGAAGCCCGCCGATGGCGCTGGCGAGGTCGACGGCATCCGCTCCCATCTTGCTGTAGGTCGTCCACTTCCCCCCCGTGACGGTGACGAGGCCCGAGGACGACGCACTCACGCTGTGCTCGCGGGAGAGCTGGGCCGTGCTGGAACCATTCTTCACGCCGAGCAACGGCCGAAGGCCGGCGAACGTGCTGCGCACGTCCTCGCGCTGCGGGGCGCGGGTCAGGTAACGACCCGCGTGCCCGAGTAGGAACGTCAGCTCTTGAGTGAGCGTGCGTGGTTCGAGCGTGGGCCGGACGACCGGCGTGTCGGTCGTGCCCACGAGGACGCGGTCGTGCCAGGGTATCGCGAAGAGCACACGCCCGTCGTCCGTTCGGGGCACGAGCACAGCGGCGTCGCCGGGGAGGAATGCGCGGTCGAGCACTACGTGCGCCCCCTGGCTCGGCGCCAGGAGCGCCGGCGCGGACGGATCGTCAAGCCGGCGAACCGCGTCCGCGAAGACCCCGGTGGCATTCACCACGGCCCGGCCAATGAGCCGAAAAGACTCACCCGTTTCCGCGTCGCGCGCCTCGACCCCGGCGATCCGCCCTCCCCGCTTGATCAACCCGGTGACCGGCAGCGCGTTGAGCGCCACGCCGCCAAGATCGAGCACCGTGCGCAAGAGCGCGATCGCGAGCCGCGCGTCGTCGAACTGGCCGTCGTAATAGAGCACGCCGCCGCGCAGCCCCTTCACCCGAAGTGTGGGCGCGTGCGCCAGGGTCTCCCCGGTCGAAAGGGGCCGTGAGTCGCCCCAGCCCTTCTGCCCGGCAAGGCGGTCGTAGACCGCGAGCCCCAGGGCGTACCAGGGCTTTGCCCACCACGAGTACGCCGGCACCACGAAGCCGAGCCGCTTCACGAGGTGTGGCGCGTTCCGGAGCAAGAGCCCTCGCTCGTGGAGCGCTTCGCGTACGAGGCCGACGTTCCCTTGGGCCAGGTAGCGTACTCCCCCGTGGATCAGCTTCGTGCTCCGGCTGGACGTGCCCTTGGCATAGTCGTGCGCTTCCACGAGCAGGGTCTTGTATCCCCGCGCCGCGGCGTCGACCGCGGTGCCCAGGCCGGTCGCGCCGCCGCCGATCACGAGCACGTCCCACGTCCCCCCGGCCCGCAGGCGGGCGAGCAGGGCGTCACGACTCATGGGCAGCGTCCCTGAGCCTTGCAAGGGCCTCGCGGGCCGACCGGATCAACAGACCGGTGTCGGACCCGATCCCGATCATCTGGAACCCCTGCCGTTGACGGAGCAGGGCGTTCTCGAGGTCCGTCGCCATCACGCCGCACGGCACGCCTCGGGCACGCGCTGCGTCTTTCAGAGCCAGGATCCGCTCGGCGACCCCCGGCCCCTCCCACTCGCCGAGATAACCCGCGGAGGCGGAGAAGTCCGCCGGTCCGAAAAACAGGGCGTCCACGCCGGGGACGTCGAGGATCCCCTCCAGCGCGTCGGCCGCGTGCACGTTTTCGATCAGCGGGATGAGCTGAGTCTGGGCGTCGGCCAGCCGCGTCTGCTCGCGCAGGCCCATGCCCCAATGCGTCGCGCGCTCGCCGCCGATCCCGCGCAGGCCGCGGGGGGGATACTTGACGAACTGGGCGGCGCGCTCGACCTCGGCCGCCGTCTCGACCTGCGGCACAATCACGCCGTGCGCGCCCAGATCGAGCACGCGCTTAATCGCGGCGCGCGAGACTTCGGGGACGCGCACGAGCGGTGTGGTCGTGCTGCCCCGCAATGCGCGGATGTGCTCAACGACTTCCTTGAAGTCGAGGTGCCCGTGCTCGGTGTCGATCACAACCCAGTCGAATCCAAGCAACGCGGCGATTTCGGTGATGGTGGGCGCTTCGAGCGTGACCCAGATTCCGAGGGTTGTTTCACCTCGCGCCAGCTTCGACTTGAGGTGATTGATAGATTCGAACATTCGGCACGCCGTTGGCTAGCGAAGTTGGGTGTCGGCTGACTCACGCTAGCCGTTCGGCCCGTGCTTGTCGAGATCCTTGCGGGGGGGTTGAAAAACGGCAGCGGGTTTGGTCAAAAGAGACGCCATGGCCGCTCGCTAACCTGCTGCGACCGGTTCCGCACTACGAAACCGCGCACGGAGGCGCGGTCTTCGGCGATTTCGCTCAAGATCCGCCCACGATCGGCCGACGAGCCGCGATTGACGCCTTGGGGCAATCTGCGTATGATCCCCCCGCTTACGTCCGGGGGTCGTCGTCCGCGGACAGCCGAGCACCGACGGAATGGAGGTCGTCGCATGAGCGCCGCACTGGGTGTTCTGGCCCTGGTATTGCTTGGGGCCGAGGGTGCGCCGAAAGAGGCTGCGCCCCAGATCTGTTACGAGTTCCGCTTCCTGGAAATGCCCGGGGTCGAATGGCGCGAGCAGGTTTACGCCTCGCTTCAGCCGGTCGTCCGGCAAGGGAGTGCGACGATCTGGACGACTACCGATTCCGTAGCCGCGGCGATCGCCAAGAAGGCCGATAAAGTGGTTGCTGCGCCCAAGGTGACCGCCCTGTCGGAGGCCCCGGTGCACGTGGCCTCCAAGGTCTCCCGCGGGGTCGTTACGCACCTGAGCCGCCTCGCCGACGGCCCGGTGAATCATGCCTCGAAAGTCGCCTACACCCCCGAGACCGAGAGGATTCGCGACGGGTTCGCCACGACGCTCACCGGGCGACGCCTCGACCAGGGCGTGCTCGTCAAGCTCGTGCTCGAGGACACCCGGGTCACGGCCGTCCACACCGTTCGCGTGACCGAGTACCAGGAACCCAAGAACAGCGGCGACCACCAGCAGGTCAGGTGGGAGCAGGTGCAAGCCAAGCTGGAGGTCCCCGAGGTCATCCGTAACGACCTCGCGGGCGAGTGGCTGATCCCGAAGGACGGCGTCCTCCTCGCGAGCCTCGGCGTTTATTGCGTCGCCGACCCGACAGGGAAGGCCGTTGTCCGCGAGCGGCTGGTGCTCGTCAAAGCCGAAACGCTTTCGGAGCCCCTCGCAATCGGCTTCGCACCGCTGCGCGGCAGGCTGCCGGACAAGCCGCAAACGCCGGCCATGCCCGCGCCCAGTGCGCCGAGCCGAACGCTCCCGCAACCACTCGACGCCGACGGCGAGCCGGTGGCGTTGCCCCCGTTGCCCGCGGAGGCGCCTGCCCCAACGGCTCGTCCGGATTCGTCGGAGCCCGTGGCCACCCCACAATCCAAGCACCACGCGAACCCCGACGCGAAGCGAGAGGAAACCGACGAGCCGGCCACCAAAGACGGGCAGTCCGGACCGACGACGAAGGACGTCGAGAAGGCCCGTCCCGAGGTCGATCCCAAGGCCGAGAAAACATCCCTCTCACCGAACGACGTGCCGAATCTCGCGCCTGGGCCCGACTTTCCCTGGGCGAGAACTCAGGCTACCAGGGGCCGGTCACGCACGCAGGCGATGCGAGTCGACCCGGCGTCCGCCGGTTGCTGCGAAGCCACCGAGCGCACGTCAGCCTTGGTCCCGGAGCCGTTACCGGAGGCTGTCGTCAGCGCTCCTTCGCCGTCGGCGGCTCCGACTTCACGGGCGGAGATTCAGAAGCAGATTGCGACGATGCTCCGGGCCGCCGAGCAGTTGAGGATCGCGGGTAATGAGTGGGACCGCTTCTGGATGCTGGGCCAAAATCCGCAGCCAATGCCGTCGCAGGCGGAGGACGACGGTGCTCAAGCTCCCCCTCCCCCGGTCCAAGCCTACGAGTTCCACTGGCCGCTGAACGGTGTCGATCTCGAAATCCGGGTCGTGCCCCGACGCGGTGGCGAGCCGAACGCCCGCGCGAGTTGGCGGCCCTCCGGGCACGCCGAGTCCGGCAAGAAGTAGCTCCGCGCTCTGCGGTCTCGCCGAAGAATCGTCCGGTCGAGTGACGGACTGCTCGGGGTGACACACCCGGAGTCCTCGACGGGCGTGGCCGAGCCGCCGCGGGTCATGCGCCACGCCCATCGGAGACTCTGGGCGTGCCACCGTTCTGCCTGAGCGAGTAGGCTCGAACGCCCTTGGTTCACGCCCTGCCCGTGCGTTGTAAGCCGCGACTCTGCCCGACATAATGGGGCGGGGGGGGCGCCCCCCGCCGCGGCCCCCCCCCCCCGGATATAAAAAAAAAAAAAAAAAAAAAAAAAACCCCCCGGCCCCGGCCCGCGCGGGCCCCCCCCCCCCCCCGGGCCGGGGGATAGGTGCGGACGGTGATTTGCCCCC
>JARLIH010000482.1 GCA_031291845.1 Isosphaeraceae bacterium
GGCGTCGAGGAGGGAGATTTCCTGTGCCTCCTTCTGGGTGCTCTTTTCCGCCTTCGCCTTCTCCGGTCCAGCGGCCCTTGCGGGTGCCGCAAGCGGGAAAAGACCGCCGGCGAGTGCGGCCAAGCAACCGAGGGAGAGGAACACGCGACGCATGGGAGAACCTCTTTTCTCTATCAGGTCGTTCATTGAACGTGGGGGGGAAGCTGATGCGAGGAGGAACGTCCCACTCATTAACAGCTTCTACGACGCACGGAGCATACCGCGCCTGGGTTCACTTGGTAGTAGAGAACCGGGAAAGCAGAGGAGGAAACAGCGGCGAGATGCCCGAACGAGAGACTAGACGGCCCACCACCCGTCGCTATTCGGTCATCTCCCCGATTTTCCAGGTTTTGCGACGCGCTCCCCGCGCCGATGAGGGGAGATGATCGCACAGGGCGGACTCTTCCGGTAAGGGGGTCGAGTGGTTTTTCTCGGGCACATGAAATGGACACGACCGACTCACGATGGCGTCATTTCGGTTGCGAACTCCGGGGGATCGACGGAGGGGCAGCGCGGTCGTCGCAAGTTGACAATCCGCGCGGCGTGACAGCAAACTTCGGAGATGCCTCGCTGATCTCCGACACGAGCGGCGGCGCCGGCTCGAACGGTCGAGCAGGAACGGTGCTGGGTGCCATGCTCACGTCCTCGTGGGCATACGCCGATCCGCCAGCTCGGTCCGCAGCACACGCTCACGAAGACGTGGGCATGGCACGCAGCGCCCGGGCTTCGCGTGAGGGATGACCGATGGAGATCGGCGAGGGGGTGTCAAACTTTCGAGTTGCCAATACTTACGATGGGGACCCGACGGCGAAGACGCCCACACAACGGGCGCTACGACGCCTACGGGACCGGCGCCACCGCGAGGACCAGTGCGATGCGGTTTGTCTCTCACCTCGGATGTCCGACCTGTGGCGCGACCTATCCGGCCGACCGCGTCATGAACCTCTGCGAGCGCGACGGCCGGCCGGTCCAGATGGTGCTCGACCTCGACCGCCTGCGCGCGGAGCGAGGACGGGACGGCGGCTGGGACCCGGGACGGCGTAGCCTCTGGCGGTTCGGCGGG
Source organism: Isosphaeraceae bacterium (assembly GCA_031291845.1). Lineage (GTDB taxonomy): Bacteria > Planctomycetota > Planctomycetia > Isosphaerales > Isosphaeraceae > DAIDJG01. The sequence continues at coordinate 1,103 of JARLIH010000482.1, forward strand.
CTGCTCCCGCTCGATGTGGCCGACGCGAACGATCGCCGGCACATCGTGACTCTGGGCGAGGGGAACACCCCTTCCCTTCCGTACGCCCACCCTTGGGCCGAAACGCTGCGCTGCCGGCTCGAAGTGAAGGATGAGGGGAAGCCCCACCGAGGGTATGGGGCCAACCCCACACTCTCCTTCAAGGACCGCGGCATGGCGCTCACCGTGTCGCTGGCACGGGCGCTCGGGCTCTCCCGGCTCGCGGTGCCCACGCAGGGAAACGCGGGCGACGCACTCGCCGAATACGCCGTGGCGGCCGGCCTCGAGGCGGCCGTCGTCATGTCCCCCGACACCGACCTTCCCGTGCTCGGCAACGTGGCCGCTGTCGCCCAGCTTCATCCCTCGAGCGTCCACCTGGAGCTGGTCCCGGGCACAATCGTCGAATGCGCTCAGCGTATTCGCGAGCACTACGTGCCGGGCGGGTACTTCAGCGTCGCCACCTTCCAGGAGCCGGGCTGGCGCACCGAGGGGAAGAAGACCCTGGGACTGGAGATGGCCGAGCCGGCGGGCGATCGCCTGGTCGAGCGCATCTGGGCGCTCCCCGACGTCATCGTCTATCCGACGGGCGGGGGCACGGGAGTCGTCGGCATGGCGAAGGCCTTTGACGAGCTCGAAGCCCTCGGCCTGGTCGGCTCCGCCCGCCCTCGCATGATCTGCGTGCAGAGCAACGCGACCGACCCCCTCGTCCGCGCGTTCAACGACGGCGCGACCGACATCACCCCGCTCGGCCCCGGCAGCACCATCGCCACGGGCCTGAACGTCGCGCGGAACGTGGGCCACATCAACGTCCTGCGCATCATTCGCGAGTCGGGGGGCTGTGCCCTCTCCGTCACCGACGACGCGATCCGGAACACCATCCAAACGGAATGGCGCGAGCGCCGATTCGGCTGGTCGCCCGAAGGCGCCGCGACCCTGGCGGCCCTTCCCGAGCTGGCCGATCGCGGCATGATCCGTGAAGGCGACCGCGTCGTGCTCGTGAACACCGCGTCTCCCGAGAAGTACCTGCCGACGATTCGCGACCTCTTCGACGGCGGCCTCTGAGCGGTTCATGTACACCGCTTAGCGGTCTCGCACGGACCCTTGACAGCGACTGGGATTCTGTATACTATAGGTGCAACAGGTGCGGCGTTGTATCGCGAGACCCGCACAAGAGCGTTCGCCGTGGCCTGCGTTTTCGCAGAGACCCACGGCGGACGTTTTCTTTTTGGGGGGGTGCCCCGATGAATACACCGAAGGGACGGGGAGCGAGCGGCAATCCGGCGAACCGGTTTGAACGCACGCACTTCGAAGTCGATCTCGACGAGGCGGAGAACGATCCCGATGCAAGCCTGTCGCCGGCGACGCAAGTTTTCCGGGACTCGACGCGTGCGATCATCGCGACGAACGATAGCCCGGACGTCGGCTTCGACGCGAGCATCAACCCCTACAGGGGATGCGAGCATGGCTGCGTCTATTGCTATGCGCGGCCGACGCACGAGTACCTGGGCTTCTCGGCCGGGCTCGATTTCGAGACGAAAATCATGGTCAAGGAAGACGCCCCCGAGCTCCTGCGCCGCGAGTTGGCCTCACCGCGCTGGGTGCCGAAGACGGTCGCGCTCAGCGGGGTGACCGATGCCTACCAGCCGATCGAACGCCGGCTGACGCTGACGCGACGTTGCCTGGAGGTGCTGGCCGAGTTCCGTAACCCAGTGGCGATCGTTACCAAGAACCGGCTGGTCACGCGCGATGCCGACGTGCTGGGTGCGATGGCGGCCTACAGCGGTGCGGCCGTCTTCGTGTCCGTCACGACGCTCGACAGCGACCTGGCGCGGCGGATGGAGCCGCGCGCATCGACGCCCCCAGCGCGTCTGGCTGCGATCGAAGCGCTGCGAGCGGCCGGCGTGCCCGTGGGCGTGATGGTCGCGCCGGTGATCCCAGGGCTGAACGACCACGAGATCCCCGCGATCCTGCAAGCGGCCGCGAAAGCAGGCGCCCAGTTCGCGAGTTATACGGCCATCCGGCTGCCGCTCGGCGTCGGGCCGCTGTTCGAGGCGTGGCTCGATCGTCATTACCCCGAGCGTAAGGCGAAGGTCCTCTATCGCATTCGCGAGATTCGCGGGGGACGATTGAATGATTCGCGGTTCGGCGACCGGATGCACGGGCAGGGACCGTTTGCCGACCTGATCGAGCAGCTTTTCGCGACCGGGATGAAGCGCGCTGGAATCGAACCGCGCCGGCTGAGTCTCTCGACGGCGTCGTTCCGCAAGCCGGGGGAGAGCCAGCTCCGGCTGTTTCAGTAGAGTGCATGGAATGCACCCCAAGGAGCAACGATTGCCTCCCGGTACCGCATGCGTTATCTTGTCGTCTCGCGAGCACTTACAATCGCCTATCTCCCCTGCTCATCCGGGTCCGACGCTCATGGCCAACGCGTACGACGGTGAGACGCTGACTCACCGCCTGATCCTGCCGCGCGACGCAAACCATCACGGCACGCTCTACGCCGGTGTCTTGCTGTCGCTGGCGCTGGAGGCGGCCTATGCGACGGCCTACCGCGCGGCCGGTTTGAGTGCGAACCTCGTGTTGAAGCGCGTGCTGGACCTGCGTTGTTATGAGCCCGTGCCGATCGGCCAGGTCGTGGAGATCCGGGGCCGCGAGGTGCATCGGGCACGGGCCCAGGTGGTCGTGGCGCTCTGGGGCAGTCCCCTGCCCGACCGCCCTGGTCCGTGGCTGGACAGCATCATGCAGTTCGTCCAGGTCGACGCGTCCGGCCGACCCGAACCGTTGCCGGTCGAACCCGAGGAAATCCCCGGTGAGCTCTCCCCCCCGTGGGACGGCCTGCACGACCGCGCGGTGAAGCTGCTGGCCATCCGGTCCTAACCGGAATCCGCCCCAAAAAAGTGTATCGAAAGGCCGCCCTCGTCGCAGTATCTCATGGAGATCGAGCCAGCGGGGGGAGACGAGGCATGACGACCGAGCGAGCGCACGCGGCGGCGAAGCAGGTCGAACGACTGTTCACATCCGGCGGAGTTGCAGGTTTGAGTGAGGGGCAGCTTCTCGACCGCTTCGTCGCCCGTCGCGACGATGCGGCCTTCGAGGCCTTGGTGGCGCGCCACGGTCCGATGGTGCTCACGGTTTGTCGACGCCTGCTGCGCGATCCCAATGACGTTGACGACGCTTTCCAGGCGACGTTCGTCGTATTGGCTCGCAAGGCAGGCTCGCTCCAGAAACGTGAGCGGCTGGGCAACTGGCTCTACGGAGTCGCCTGGCGCATCGCCAGGCGTTCCCGCGAGTCGGCCACACGACGGTCGCGGCATGAGGGGCCGGCGGGTATCGAGGTCGCGGCGGGCGTCGATGCAAGACTCTCGACCGATCTTTACGCCTGGCTACACGAAGAGATCGGCCGACTTCCCGAGAAGTATCGCGCGCCGGTCGTGTCTTGCTACCTCGAAGGCCTCACCCACGACGAAGCCGCTGAGCGGCTCGGCTGGCCCGTCGGCACCGTCAAGGGCCGCCTGGCGCGGGCGCGCGACCTTCTGCGGTCGCGGCTCACGCGGCGCGGCTTGACGGCCGCCGGCGCCGCGGCCGTGCTGACCGAACTCCCGCGGGAGGCCCTGTCGGCCATCCCTGCGCCACTGATCGAATCCACGCTTCGCGCTGCGCTCGGACCGACCGCCGGGCTCGTCGTGGCGCCGGCCCTCGTACTCGCGGAAGGGGTTATCCATACCATGTTTCTCACCAAGCTAAAGCCCATCGCCGTGGCATTGTTCGTGGCCTCGAGCCTGGTCGCAGCGACCACGGCCGTGCGCGGTTACCAGTTTGCGGGAGGCCCGGCGGGGACCGATCGGCGGGGGCAATCAACGTTCCCGAAAGACGCTGGAAAAGCCGAGATCAATCCCGCCGCCGGCGCTCCTGCGGCGGCTAAAGGATCGTCCGTGACACCGACCGCGCTCAGCGCACTCAGCGTCATGGATGTCGAGAAAGCCACGTTCAACACCTTGCTGGCCGACTCCGCGAGGCTCATCAGCGTAAACGACCTCGGCGCCCTTCACGACTGGTCGTTGCGCGTGCTTCAAAACCACCTCGACGTGATTCACGATCCGGCCGAACGATTGGCCGCAGTCTCCGCTCACGCCGAAAGGATGCGCGACCTCTCGAAGCGCGTGGACGGAATCGCGCATCAACGCGATGAAGTCAAGGCGGTCGGCCGAACCTACGCGATTGAAGCCGAGTATCGCCGGGCGTCTGCACAACAGGTCTTCCTCCAGCCTTTTAGATTACCCAATGCGCCGCCGGCGTATGGCATGGCCGGTGGCGGAGCGAATTCAGACGGCGGCATGGCCGGTGGCGGAGCGGATTCAGGCGGCGGCATGGCCGGTGGCGGAGCGAATTCGGGCGGCGGCATGGCCGGTGGCGGGAGCAGCGACGATTCCGTCGCGCTTGCCGCGAAAGCAGAGATACGTCGCGAGATCGCCACGCTCTCGGCCCGTGTCCAGGCCGAAAACCCGGCGGATCAGGCCATTCGGAAAAAGCTGGACGTGCCGATCTCGATGTCGTTCGCCAACGAGACGCCCCTGGAAGTCGTCCTCAAGTACATCAAGTCGACGACTCAAAGTCCGAATGACTCGGGCATCCCGGTTTACGTCGACCCGGAGGGGCTCAAGGAGGCGCAGGTGACGTTGCAGTCGACGGTCACGATTGATCTGGAAGGCGTTCCCTTGCGGGTCACTCTGCGATTGCTACTCCGCCAAATCGGGCTTGCCTATTGCATCCGGGATGGACTGCTGATGATCAGACACGTGCGACAAAAGTCGCGTTGAAAATCCCCTCCTTTTGGTCGGGATTTCGTGGCGTTCGTTGATCGCTCGCGTTAATGTCCCTTCATTCATTGTTGAAGGGGCAACGCCGTGCGATATCTGGAAGACCCACGCCA
>JARLIH010000483.1 GCA_031291845.1 Isosphaeraceae bacterium
CAAGCCGGCCCTCAGGCGACGAACCCGCGATCGAGATGACGGGCATGGAAGCCCGGCGGCTCGATCGCTCATCGCCGACTAAGCACCACGGGGCACCGTCCGAAACCGAGGAAGGATTGAGAGATGGGGAAATAAAAATAGGCCCTTTCGGGCCTATCCGATGCCGAACGAGTTGACATCTCTGCGCGAACGCGGCACCCAACACAGTGCCTTGCGAAACCTACTCTGATACCGTGACGGAGCGTTTCGCCACCAGCAAAACGACGTCGCCACCGGGGCCTGGCTTGCCGCGGTCATTGGCTTCGGCATTCACAATCTCCATCCTCGCGAACTTGAAGTTGTCCGGAATCTGGTGTAACCGCAATTCGATCGTGTACCCCCCGGGGGGAAGCGCCAGAACGTCGAGGAACGTCGGGCGACCGACGTCGCCAGGCGCAGCGGTCATCGCGGCCTCCCGGTACACATTGGTGTGAACCGCTTCGTTGGTCGTCCGATCCCGTGCGACCAGCGTCCACACATGTGTCGTTTGGCGACGCTTGTCCACTAAAGACGCCTGAGCCGACACCGCCACATTGCGGCCATTTGTTTCGACGTTGAACGCATCCATCTGGAAGTCCGCCACGACATTCTCTGAGAAGACCGTCACGGCCGGTCCCGATGGTGCCACCGCCAGCTGACGATCCACCTTGCCATTTACCGTGGTCTTGGCACGGCCTGTGATGGCCTTTACTACGGGCGCAGCGTGAGCAATGGGTGTGACATGTGGCGTGCCGACGATCGTGGAAACTACCCACGAAGTACCCGCCGCCAAGACAACCAGGCCGACTGTCCGGAACAACGCAGTCTTCATCTAATCCTCGCGTAATAATGCCCGGCCTGTTCAATATCGCACAAGCGATATTGGCGTCATAATGAAGAAGACCTCGGCCGCCCTCGTTAATTCCCTGCGTCGGTTCGGTAGAACAGGTTCCGCACAACGCTATACCCTGTCGAATCACTACAGGGGCTCTGGTCAATCGTCTTGATAGTCCATATCATTTCATAATAAGAGTTTGGCGCAAGCCAGTCAAACACGGTTGCATAATTATCAGTATATGTATGAAAACACAAACCTTGGTCGTTGGCAGAGTCCGATGAGACCTTCGTGTACGAGCCAGTAACCCCTGAGATTGAACTCCAAAGCTCTTGGGTGCTGCAAAATCCGCAATTGGGCAGGTCCCCGTCGGGACAGGTGTACTGGACGGTCCAGTTCGCGAATACGTATGAATAAAGATTGAAGACTGGATCAAAGTTGATAGTTGGTGGGGTGGGAACGGTCACAACGACATTCGTGGCTACGCACGTTGTCATCTGTGGGAGAGCTATAGGTGGGAAAAGGGGTCAGGAGCCGAAATGTGTTTGCGGCTCCTGACCCGTTTTCACTTCTTTTCACTTCACATGCGATACTTTCTCCGCAATTCGCTGCGCCTATACCAACGGAAATCAAACTCGATGGGCGCAGACGTCTTCAACTTTCGCAATTCAGCCAACACGTCTTCATCGACTTTCTGGTCTGCATTCGACACGACAGCGACAAACAGAACGAATTTCTGAAATTCGTCGAGCTTCGCCTCTTTTGCGATGTCAAGAAGACCTTCAATCTGAAACAACGGAATTCCACCGGACCTGCATTCATACAACTGAATTGCAATAAGGTCTTCACCGCGTACAACTGCCGCGTCGAGGTTGAACCAACGTTCGCCGCATGCAACCCTGACATTCAACTTAACTTCGCAGCCGAATTCTTCAGACAAGGCACGAATAAGCGCCCGCTGTCCTTCCGACAACCCAAGGCGTTGCTCGGAGTCTTCGATAATTCGGTACTTGCTCTTCGGTGAGATCACCTTGTTCAGAGCTTGCAGTTCCTTTTTGTAGGCGAGCTGCGACTTGTAGTCGATTTGTCCATTGCTGCAAAGACTATGGCACGTTCCGCAGAGAACAAGCATGTGCTCAGTATCATGATGGTTAAGTCGTGCCCAATCGAGCATGTGATGAAACTGGGGAGGGGCCGTATTGCGACAAATGGCACAGCGATGTCGTGCCTCGACAAGTAGTATTCGTCGCACGTCTACCGGGGGCCATCGACTTGGCTCTTCCTTTTCGCACTTGGCGGCAAATGCGTCGAATTGGTCATCGCTGATGTCGATGTCATTGCCGACCCGTGTACAGTCGAGTTTCACCTTCGAACCGGATGTCGGTAATGTCAAACCGTCGTTGATGAGAGTTTCCACTTTCTCATTCGAGTAACCCAGAAGAGCGCCAACCTCCTTTACCGTCATGCTTGCCTCTCTGTTGTTAAAGCCGCATTGCCCTATCGGGACAGGAAGTTGCGGAACCGGAACCGATGTCTTTCGAGCGTTGGTCCTAAACTGACCACCCCGCTTCTTTTTCTTCCGGAGCACCCTCTTCCGGTTTCTTCCGCAGCAACATCCCCAGCTTGATCCACTCAGATTCTGGCTCACGCACGAGAGTCATGATGCAGTCAATTCCCGGTAGATCTGGTCGATGCTCTATCCCTTTGACGATCGAGTCCTCTGTGTTTGAGTATTCGAATCCCGATGGGAGCGGGATGAACGTTTTCACCGCAAACACATCGAGGCCAATCCACAGATAACTCAGGAATCGGGGACCGGTCTCGGTCATAATCTGAAGGCTATCGGGGGGAATCGGAAGAGCAAGTTGCCGCCGGACCTTCGTACCATCTCCAGGCACCCCAGCATGCAAATCCAGTCCACCCTGCTGAAGAGAAGTCACGAAATCGTTAAGACAAACGTAGTCACCCTTCGCTACCTCAAAAAACACACGCGCATAAGCCGCGTCGGCTTCCATTTGCCGCATCACATCTTCGTGTAATTGTGCCGCTTCTCCGTACAGAGCACTGTGAAACGACACCAGTTCCATCCCGCCGACCACCTGCTCAATACCCGTGATCTTCAGCCAATTGATCATTGCCTCAGAGGTGATATCCCCGATGGTCCGCACTTCGATGCCCGTGAAGGAGGCCGTCACGGTCGCAGGCACAGTGAACCCGGCTGAAGCGACCGCGATCGTCTTCGCTGCGCCAATCTTTTGACGCTTCATCGCGAGTTGTTCGAGCCAGGTATCATCCTGCACCCGATCTCGTCTCCGGCACTCAATCGTGATCAGGATTGGCACGGAGCCCACGGTGAATCGAACTGAAGCATCGACCTCGCGATCCTGGCCGGTAATCAGATCCTTGACTCGATCCGGACAAGTAACGACGGCGCCGTGCGGCGCGAGGCTCTTCTCGATTCGAGCTACAAACTGCTCGAACTCGCGCCATTCGACGGCCATCATCATCCCCACTCGATCCGAACACAAGCCCGGCACCGAAACAAACGAACACTGCCCCAGGGTATCGCGCCCTCCAGGGCGCGCCAATAGATGCCGGTCCGACCTTTATCCGGCTCGTCACGGTCCCTCCCGTCCTCGACCAGCCTCCTGCCTTTGATCGCACCTTGAAGTCGGAGCCGTGACGGTCAACAACCCTCCTCGCGCGCCCTTCGCCGTACCAGCAGCACGGTATCCTTGCCCGTCCCCAGCATTCTGGCCAGCGTCCGACTCGATAGCGCTGGGTCTGCCTCCAAGATTTGCTTCCTCCGTCTGTTTCTCGCAGCTTGCCCTTTCCGAGGAGGATGATGGCTTCCCGTCGCCCCACTAGCCCACCTCCAAGATCGACCTGTCATAATATTATGAACGGTCTGTCTATGGACGCTGAATATTTCGCCAATCTCCTCACTTGAAAGCCGTCCACGCATGGAATAGATCGCCAGCGTTTCGTCCATTGTCAGAATGGTATTGTGCGCTCGTCGCCTTTCCTGACGCTGCATGCGATCTCAGGAAGTGAAAAGGGGTCAGGAGCCGAAAACACACGTCGGCTCCTGACCCCTTTTCCATCCTCTGACCCCTTTTTCCGTCCCCTGTGTCTTCCCTTAATACCAATTAGGGATGTTCCCTTTCGGCCCCTTTGCTTGAAACCGAAGCCGGTGTGCGTCACGGGTCAGCGGAACGGTCACGACTCTCCCCCATCCTTCGAAACGCCGAATGTGATTGCAACGCAAGCGATCTCGCCGGACAATCGCTCTCCGCATCGGGAACTGTCGTCAGAATGGTCGCTCCCTCTCAGGTTCTCGCGATGTCCGGTAGTCCCTATCCGCCGACACCTCCTCCACACGCAGAGTCGGCCTTGCTCCTCAAGGCGCTCGACGATTGCCGCGTCTATGATAAAGTATGGCAAGGCGACCTATTTCGTGTAGCAAGCATAGACCGAGCCAACGAAGACGATCTGATCAGCGGCCAGGGAAGCAAACTCTGGGGCCAGCGCTGGAATCCACCTGGCCTCTTCCGCACGGTTTATTTCTCCCTGAACGTCACGACCGCGGTTGAAGAAGCCCTGGCGCAAAGCCGCCGCCAGGGACTTCCCGACTCACAGGCGTTGCCGCTCGTGCTCACCAGCGCCTTTGTGAAGTTAACGGCGATCGTCGACCTGAGCGACGTTCGCGTGCGTTCGGTTCTCGGCGCCTATCTCGACCGCATGCTTCGCGAGCCGCACGATCCCGGTCCGGAGTCCGTGTCCCAGGCATTTGGCAGGATCGCATTTTCCCAGAACTATCAGGGACTGCTTGTGCCCTCCGCTGCCGTATCGGGGCACTTCAATCTGGTCATTTTCCCGGAGTCGCTGTCCCCCGGGCAATTGCGTGTGACACACGCCGATCGCCTTCCCAGCAAAGCCGGCAAGGGGCCAGGATGAAATTTTTCATGAAATGTTTCTTCCCGACGCGACGGAGCCGACATAGAATCGAGGTGGAGAACAACTCGCTCAATCGCGGCAACGGGGGGCGATCAACCGATGGCCATGAAGGTTCAGGACAAGGAAGGGCCGGCCCCAAAACGGAAGAAGGCCGCCGGGAAACCGGCCCCAACGAAGCCTAGCGTGAAGGCGAAGACGTCGGCAAAACCGAAGAAACCGGTGATCGTCAAGGCCCCCATCGCCTCCGCCAGGCGGCCGGGACGGATCGCGGTCGCTCGTCCTGCCGCGGGCGAATCGGCGGCGCTGGTCTCGAACATTCGCCGTGAGCTCGGGGTAACGCAGGAACTGTTCGCCAGGATGGTCGGCGTGACCTCGCGCTCGATCGCCGGCTGGGAGGCCGGGGCCGCGGTGAATGAAAGCTCGCTGCGCCGGATTCGCGAAATGGAAAGGCTCGCCGCTTCACTGAAGAAGGTGATGAAACCGGGCTTCATGGCGACCTGGCTGGTGACCCCGAACGAGGGTATGGGCGGGATCAGCCCCGTCGAGGCGCTGCAACGGGGTGAGAACGACCGCCTCTGGCGTTCGGTCTTTCTCATGGGTTCGGGACTGCCTGTGTGAGCTGGGAAAGCGGAGGCTTCGCGCCGCTGATTCCCGACGCCCCACCCGAGTGAGGATTGCCCCCCTGGCTCAACGGGTCTCGGCTCCCCGATGGCCGGCGACTGGGGCGTCGGGTACAATCCTGGAATGGAATCTGCCAAAGCCATGCCGGTCCTCGACCGCTTGCTGGAGCCGCTGGGCGACTGCTTGACGCCTGAGTCTGCGCGGCGAATCCTCGCGCTGCGAGCGGACGCGACCCTCCAGGCCCGCGTCGATGAACTCGCCGAACGGTGTCGCGCGGGGTCCCTGTCCCCCGAGGAAGAGGCCGAGTACCGGAGCGACGTCTCCTACGGCACGTTCATCGCCATCCTCAAATCCAAGGCGCGCCAGCTCCTGGCCGCCTCGTCGGGGTCGTGATCGACGCTGACGTCAGGGCCCTGGTGTGGAAGCGGGCAGGCCGGCGCAGCGAATACTGCCGGCTACACCAGGACGACGCCGACTTCCTGTCGTTCCATGTCGAGCACATCATGGCGAAGCAGCACCACGGCTCCGATGACGCCGACAACCTGTGCCTCGCCTGTGCGGAGTGCAACCTTGCGAAGGGCCCCAATCTGGCCGGTCGTATCGGGAACCGGATCTACCCGCTGTTCCATCCCCGAAGAGGATAAGCGGGACAGGTCCGGTTTTTATGGGTTTGGGATAAGCGGGACAGATCCGGTTTTTATGGGTTTGAACGCGGGGAATTCGCATGCGGACTGGCCTTTGCTCCTGATATCGGACCCGTCCCGCTTTCCGCTCCGCGGCCACGACGCCTTCCGTGTACAAACCGTGAGGCAGAACGCGCTACGGGCGTCGCCAGGCGCCGCGGGAGCGGTGTGAAACCGCGGGAGGAACGCCGATTGCCGGCTCGTCGGCGCTTCCTGTTTGCGACGACGAGCCGATCGGCGACGGCCTGCCGCCGGGACTCATGATCTTGCTCGCGGTCGCCGGCGTGTTCGCGGCGGCATTCGTCGCGCTGCACCTCATTGGCGGCGGTCCTGGAAGCCACTTGTAAGTTGTCAGTTGTAGGTTGTCAGTTGTCCGTTGGGATGAACACGGTTTGCTGTTCTCCGACGACTGAAAACTGACAGCCCTCTTCCGCTCTGGTCCCAACCGACAACCGACAACCAGATGGCCACTCGCTTGCGCTTCGTCCTGGTCGCGGACGCCTGTACCAGCATGAAGCGCAAGCGAGTGGGCTTCCTCGTGGTCTCGCGTTGTCGCGGTTCATTGTTTCTTTTCGTTCCCGAACCGGAATCGACTCCATTGACCCTCCTTGACGTCTACTGTATAAGTGTTCCGTTCGTGGAGGACGCGCGGCGTCGCAGGCGCGACGGTCGCAGGTCGGAACAAAACGCGCTGACGGTTGCGGACGTGCCATCGGCCAAGAGGCCTCGGTGCCAGTGGGGCCGTAGTCAAAGCGACGGCAAGCCGTCGCACTCCAAGGACCGTCCGAACGTCGGTCGCCCAGCGGTGGTGTTCACCGCGAGGTCTCGAAATTCACGGGTCGCATCGAACAACCGGGGGTCCCGCGTCGTCTTATAGTGTGCGCCCGTGCGCTCGAAGTCGCATGGAGCGGTTCCGAGGGACGGCCGTTGCGGGCTTCACGGGCAGAAAAGTCTGATGGCGGCCGGTCAGTCAGACGGGTCGGCGGTCGCTACGGGAACTGCGAGCGGACATGGCTACGAAAACTACGAGAAATTGCTGTGCCGGGGCCGGCTGCGTGCCGCTCCCGCCAGTCGTGGACGTGGCGATGACAGTACCCATCTCCTGGCCCTGCTTGCTGTTACGGACAGTCCACTCAGGCCGGTCGGCAGGGCCGCGGATGACCCCGGGATGCGATCAAACCCGTTACGAGAAATCACGAGGAATTACGAGAAACTCCGAAAAACCCGCGCGGGCTCGCGCCTTGGTCCACTGCGGCCGGCCGGGCGTCTTGTCCCAGGCATCCCAGTCATCTTGAATTGACTCGCCAACCGGCGGGCGCCTACGGCGTTAGTCCGGAGCTTGTGGTCGTGCAGCACGGATTGTCAATTCGTAAGGTCCGCCGTGCGGACCCAACATTATTTGCGGCTCCGCCGCCCTGCGAGGAAGGAAGAGGTGAGCTTGGCCCGCACGTCGCCCCGTCCCGCACGTCCGCCGTCCGCCGAGCCTGAACCGGCGCCGGCCACTGCGACGACCCAGGCGGCACAGTACTGGAATCGCCCGCGCACAGTGCTCGCGGTTGTCGTGTTGCTGGCCCTGCACCTGACGTTGGCCGTGCGGAGCCTCGTACGCGAGAACCCAACGGTCGATGAGGTGATCCACCTCCCGGCGGGGGTCACCTACTGGCAGAAGGGAACGTTTCGGCTCTACCACCACAACCCGCCCCTGTTCAAGCTGCTCGCCGCCTGGCCGGTCGCTGGACCGAACGTGGTAATCGAGCCGCTTTATGACACGGAATACTGGCGGAGCGAGCCGCCGAACAAGTCGGGGTTTGCACACGAGTTCATGCGCCTGAATGCGGCGATCTACTTTGAACTCTTCAATCGATCGCGGCTGCTGATGCCCCTCTTCTCGCTCGTCGGAGCGCTGGCGGTCTTCGCCTGGTCCCGGCGGCTCTACGGCGTCGGCGGTGGCTTGCTCAGCTTGGCGCTCTGGGTCCTGTGCCCGAACATCCTGGCGCACGCGCGGTTGATCACCTCCGACGTCAGCGCCACGTCGCTCGGCGTGCTGGCGACGTTCGTGTTCTCGCTCTACCTCAAACATCCGACGTGGCGGCGCACGATCCTGGCGGGCCTTTGCCTCGGGCTCGCGCAACTGACGAAGTTCAGCCTGTTGCTGCTGTACGGGATCTGGCCCTTGCTCTGGCTCATTCAGGAAGTCGCCGCACCGTCCGCCGGTCGCTGGCGCCGGGTGGGGCGATCGGTCGCGCAGGGGCTGACGATGGTCGTTTTCAGCGTCTTCGTGATCGACGTCGGTTACGGCTTCGAGGGCGTCGGCCAGCGTTTGGGAAGTTATCAGTTCGTGAGCGAACCGCTGACGCGGACCCGTGACCAACCCCTCTTCCACGTCCCAAGGCCGAAGCCGTGGCAGCTCGAAGCGCGGATCCAGGAGTACCGCGTCAATCGGTTCCAGGGGACGTGGCTCGGCGCCCTTCCCACCCCACTGCCCAGGCACTACATGCTCGGTTTCGACGACCAGAAACTCGAAGCCGACGGCGTCTGGCAGCGCTTCCTCGTTCCCGCGGAGCAGGGCGATCATATGGGGCCGGAGGGGGATGCCAAGGCAGGCTATCCGGTCTATCTCGACGGTACGCTCCAACAAAAGAGCTGGTCGTACTATTACTTGCTCGCGCTCGTGTACAAGGTGCCCGAAGGGACGTGGGCGCTGCTGGCGCTCTCGTGGGTCGTCCTGGCCGTTTCGCCCCGGGCACGAGCCTCGTGGCTCGATGAGTTGACGCTCCTGATCGTGCCGGTCGTCGTGCTCGTGATCATGAGCCTGTTCACGAACATCAACCTCGGCCTCCGCTACGTCTTGCCGATCTTTCCGTACCTGTTCATCGCGACGGGAAAGGTCGTACCGTGGGCGAGCGGCATCGCTTCCCGCACTCGGCGGCTCGCCGCAGCCGCGGTCATCGGCGCAGCGCTCGCCGCGACGACCGTGGCGACGCTCTCGATTCACCCGAGCTACCTGGCCTACTTCAACCTCATCTCGGGCGGCCCCGCGCACGGCTCCGAGCACCTGATCGACAGCAACCTCGACTGGGGCCAGGACCTGGTGAACCTCAAGCAGTGGGTCGACGCGAACGCGCCGAATGAACCGATCGGGTTGGCCTACTTCGGGCAGATCAACCCCGACATCTTCCTGCTCCGGTCGCACCAAGGGAACCGAGAGCCTCCTCTGAACTGGTATCTCCCACCGCCGCTGCCCGGCGGAATCGATCCTCCGCCTCCCCGCTATCGCGGGGGCGTGCCCCCCCCGAAGCCGGGGCTGTACGCGGTCAGCGTCTCGCTGATGCGGGGGCTGCCCTGGCGGGTCTACGACGCCGGAAGTTGGGCGCCCTGGAACGCGAAAGAAAAGGCTTTCGCGTACTTCCGGCAGCTCAAGCCGATTGCGACGGTAGGAAACTCGATTTTCCTCTACCGGCTAACGGAGGACGACGCAAAACGTTTGGCGCCACTTTGGTCCGGAGCCTGATCCCTGGTAGGGCGAAGCTCCGTCCGAGCCGCGCAGCGCGGTGCGCGGCTCAGACGGAGCCTCGCTCTCCCATTTGCAGTTGACTATCGCTTAACCTATTCTAATACGGCCGCGAAGGGTCATCGCTCGACAACTTTGCCACACCGGGTTTTCCGCTTGCGTGCCGCTACGTCACGCCTTACAAATAAGTCTTCCGAGCCATTGTCGTGATCGACCAGGCGGGTCAGCGCGCGGCGGAGCACGTCGCCGCGTGGCCTGTTTTTTCTTTCGAGATGGATGAGGTTGGGATGAGCGATCAGCAACTCGCCGCGCGCGTCCGCGCGGCGCTCGACGCGGGCGAGGGGATCTTGCGGTTGGCCCCGACGTGGGTCCCCCGGTCATTCTTGATGCCGGGCGGACGGCTCAAGCTCGCGCCGCAAGATCTGTACGCGCTGGGCACGCACCGAGGCGGTATCGACGAGCGCTGGTTCGCGTCGACCACCGCCGCCGCGAACGAGGGTGCTCCAGACGACGAAGGGCTCAGCTACGTCGTCCACAACGGCGACCGCTTCACGCTCAAGGATGCGATCGCGCTGAACGGCCCCGAGACGATCGGCGAGGCCGTCTGGAACAAGTACAAGAAATGGCCCGTCTATAGCAAGTTCTTCGACAACCTCGGGCCGATCCCCCACCACATGCACCAGAACGCCGAGCAGGCCGCCAAGCTCGGCCGCGAGGGGAAGCCCGAGAGCTACTACTTCCCCCCCCAGCTCAACTGGACGGGTAACCACTTCCCCTACACGTTCATGGGGCTCGAGCCGGGGACGACCAAGGACGAGATCCGCGCGTGCCTCGAGCGCTGGAACGAGGGGGACAACGGCATCATCGACTACTCGAAGGCCTACCGCCTCAAGCCCGGCACCGGGTGGTTGATCCCCCCGTGCGTGCTGCACGCGCCCGGCTCGCTCGTCACCTATGAGCCGCAGTGGGGCTCCGACGTCTTCGGCATGTACCAGTCGATGGTCGAAGGCCGGCGCGTCCCCTGGGAGCTGCTCGTCAAGGACGTCCCCGAGCAACATCACAAGGACCTCGACTACCTCGTCGACCAGCTCGACTGGGAGAAGAACGTCGACCCCGAGTTCAAGGCCCACAACTACCTCGAGCCGATCGTCGCGAGCGGCTCCGAGGCCGAGGGCTACGTCGACAAGTGGGTGGTCTACGGTCTCGTCGGCGGCAAGCAGCTCTTCAGCGCCCGCGAGCTGACCGTTCAGCCCGGCCGCTCCGTCACGATCAAGGACGACGGCGCATCGGGCCTGGTGGTCACGCAGGGCTCAGGCACCATCGGCACGCTCGACGTCGACAGCCCGAACTACATCCGTTTCGGCGAGACGACCAAGGACGAGGTGTTCATCACCGCCAAGCGGGCAAAGGAAGGCGTGACGTTCAAGAACAACGGCAGCGAGGTGTTCGTCAGCCTCCGCTACTTCGGGCCGGACGTGCATAAGACGGTGCCGAACGTGGGAGATTACCGGAAGGCAAGGTGATAACGCGCGACAATTCGTCGTCGACCGTTTGAAGCTTGCCGCCGAATCCGGCACGACGCAATGGGTCGCCGCGCTGGTCGAATGGGCTCGTCAAACGCTCTCGCCATCACGGTGCAGAGAAGGAACGGCCGGCAGTGCCAGCGCTCGGCGATTCGTAGAGTGCATGAAATGCACCGGTGCATTACATGCACTCTACTGAATTGCGCCTTGGATTGACCGAGTCCCGTCAGCACGTGGGTTCGAGAAGTTGGTCAGGCGCATTCTGATCGAACCCGGCATGAAGCCGTCGTAAACCGGTAGGTCCTTGCCTTATAATGAACGCGTGTATCAGCCGCGCGCGTCCGGGAGCCATGCCATGACCGCCGCGACCTTTGCGCCTGCACCTATACACGCTCGCACCACCACGGAGCCCACCGAGCAAAGCGTTGTCCTGCACGCGGTCGATTGGACCGCGTATTGCGCCATTGATGACGTTTTGGGCAACCGGCACGATGTACGCGTGGTCTACCACGAGGGAAAGCTCGTTCTCATGACGAAGTCGCGCCGGCATGAGTGGTATGCGGACCGAATCGAGGAACTCTTCAAGGCGGCTGCAAACGGTCTCGGAATTCTTTGGGAAAGCGCGGGCGAAACGACGCTGCGTCGCGAAGGTCTTAGTGCGGGCGTCGAGCCTGATGCGGCGTTCTATGTCGGCGCGCATGCGCAACTCATGCGAGGACCGACCAACGTCGACCTCGAAGTCCAGCCTCCCCCAGACGTGACGATCGAAGTGGAGCTGACGCACTCGGCCGAACAGGCCATGGCCGTATATTCCAAGCTGGGAGTGCCCGAGGTCTGGCGTTTCGATGCCGGCACGGGCGCGATCGCCTTCTGGGTCCGCGCGCACGACGGCGCGTACGCTGTCTCACCGACAAGTCGAGCTATTCACGAGCTCACGGTCGAGGATGTTCGGGACCAGTTGCGCGCGGCGGAGGAAACGTCGGTGGCCCAGTGGTTCGCAGCGCTTCCCGGTTGGGTCGAGACAACGTTGCGGCCGCGTGTCGACCGGCAGGGTTGAAGGGGCGGTTGGGAACAAGCGTCGTTCAAAGCAGTGGCCGACAGTCCCGGCGCTCGGAAGATCAATTCGTAGAGTGCATTGACTGCGCCCCGGAAGCGTGTACGTGGGAATCGGTGCAGGACGGGCCGAATCACACAACACCCGGTGCCGGCAACGGGGTGATGGACCAGGCGGCGCCCCAACGAACCACATCATTCAACCCTCGCGGGCCCGCCGGAGGCTCATTGATTGCAGCGGCGGGAATTCGTAGTTTAGGCTCTTCCCACGACGAACTCCTGGACCCGTGAGGCGCACCCGATGAGCAGCCATACGAACAACTTCCCGAAACTGCACAACGCGGCCTGGCCGGGCGTCGTCGGCAAGGGAGAGGGTTCGGAGCCGCCGATTGACCTCGACACGATGCTCGACCTGACCGCGGCGGCTGAGGTAGACGGCGTCAAGTTCGACGGCTTCGACCTGTTCCTGTTCGCGCCGCACATCAATATCGATGCGACGGCCGACGAGCTGAAGACCCTCGCCGACAAGGCCGCATCGCGCGGGCTGGTGATCGGCTCGGTCGTCGCCCCCGTCTGGCCGCCGACCGGCGGTGGTGCTGCGCTCGACGCGGGGGAGGGCCGAACGCACTTCCTCGAGCAGGTGAAGAAGGGCTGCCGGATCGCCAAGACGTTGCGCGAGCAGGGCATTCGCCCCTACGGAGTCGTCCGCATTGACTCGGCCTCGAGCGTCGCCGACTGGGCCAAGGACCCAGGAGGGAGCCAGCGGAACATCGCCGAGACGTTCAAGCAAGCGGCCAAGATTGCCCGCGACCACGGCGAGCGGCTTGCCGCCGAGGGCGAGATCTGCTGGGGCGGCATGCACTCCTGGCGCAAGATGGTCGACCTGCTCGAGCACGTCGGCGAGCCGGAAACCGTCGGCTTCCAGGCCGACATGGCCCACACGCTCCTCTACACGCTGGGCGAGAATGCCCCCGAGGATCGCATCCTCCCCGAGAACTTCGACTGGAACGACAAGGCCACGCTCGACCAGGCACTCACGAAGCTCACCGCCGCCCTCCGCCCGTGGACAATCGACTTCCACGTGGCCCAGAACGACGCGACCGTGTTCGGCTCGGGTTCCCATGACCACACCGGCCGGCACTGCCTGGCCACCGACCCGAACGGCAAGCTGGACATTCCCCACCACGCGGGCTTCTGGCTCCGCGACGAGAAGGGGGTCCTCACGAAGAAGTTCCAGCACATCTGCTGGGACGGCTGCATGTTCCCGAACGCCGTGATGATGAACCCGCAGACGTGGAAAGACATCCTCAGCGCGATGATCTCCGTCCGCGACGCGCACGGGTGGACGCAGTAATGAAGCGTCTCGCGCTCAGCCTGGGCGCTTTCCTCCGCGGTGTGTATTCGGATCGGCCCTTCCCGTTCGAAGCGTGTTTGGCGCACGCACGGGAGTCGGGGTACGAGGGCGTGGAGCTCGGCGCACGTGCGCCGCACCCCACGCCCGAGTCATGCCCGACACGCGCCCAGCGCGAAGACGTTCGACGCGCCCTCGCCGAAGCTGGTCTCACCCTGTCCGGAATTTCGACCAACTTCCACGGCCTCTCCCCCGTGCAACACGACCACCAAGCCTATGTTGAGCGTTTTGAGACGAACCTTCAGTTCGCGGCCGATCTCGGCGCGCGGACGTTCCGGGTGGATACCGTCACGCCTCCCGAGTCGGTCGCGCCGACTGACGAACGACGGGGCCTGGAACGCCTGGCCGAAACCTGGAAGACCTGCGCCCGTCGCGCTTCGGAGCGAGGCGTGCGGGTCGTTTGGGAGTTCGAGCCCTGTTTTGCCTTCAACAAGCCGAGCCAGATTGAAGACGTGCTGCGGGCCGTCGACGAGCCGAATTTCGGCGTCCTCTTCGACACCTGCCACGCCCACACCGTCGCGGCCCTTGGTGCGCGGCAGACCGGTGACCGGGAGACGCTCCCAGGGGGCGCGATCGAGCTGCTGGAACGCTTGCGGGACTGGATCGGTGCCATCCATGTGATCGACACGGACGGCTCCCTTCACGACGGCTCGACCAGCGCCCACCTGCCGCTCGGCGCGGGGGTGCTCGACTTCGACGCGCTCGTTCCCGCCCTGCTCAAGTGTGGGGCGCCGACCGACTGGTGGTGTGTCGACCTCTGTTTCTGCCCCACGGCCTGGGAATCGGCCGGCCCTTGCAAAAATACGCTCGCGGCTTTACTGGCCAAATACGAACGGTGAACTCCGAGGAAAGGACGACGACATGGCAAAGCCCCTGAACATCGGTCTGATCGGCTACGGCTTCATGGGCCGGACGCACTCAAACGCATACAAGCGCGTCAACGACTTCTTCGACCTGGAGTATCGCCCGGTCCTGAAGGCCGTGTGCGGCCGCAGCGCTGAGGCGGCGAAGGCGTTCGCCGCGAACTGGGGCTACGAGTCGGTCGAGACCGACTGGCGGAAGCTCGTCGCGCGCAAAGACATTGACGCGATCGATATCTGCACGCCCAACAACACCCACGCCGAGATCGCGCTGGCGGCGGCCGAAGCCGGCAAGATGGTCCTGTGCGAGAAGCCCCTCGCGATGGACCTGGTCCAGGGTCAGAAGATGGTAGAGGCCATCGAGAAGGCGGGCGTCCCGAACACCGTCTGGTACAACTATCGCCGCGTCCCCGCCGTGACGCTGGCCAAGCAGCTTATCGACGCCGGCCGGCTGGGCCGCATCTTCCACTACCGCGCCAACTTCCTGCAAGACTGGACGATCTCGGCCGACCTCCCCCAAGGAGGCGCAGCGCTCTGGCGCCTCGACGTCGCGGCGGCCGGGTCGGGCGTCACCGGTGACCTGCTGGCCCACTGCATCGACACGGCCCTCTGGCTCAACGGCTCGATCACAAGTGTGAGCGCGATGACCGAGACGTTCGTCAAGGAACGGAAGCACAACCTCACCGGCAAGGTCGAGCCGGTCGGCATCGACGACGCCTGCGCGTTCCTTTGCCGGTTCGAGAACGGCTCGCTCGGCCTCTTTGAGTCGACCCGCTACGCCCGCGGCCACAAAGCGCTCTACACGTTCGAAGTCAACGGCGAGAAAGCCTCGCTGAAGTGGGACCTCGAGGACCTGCACCGGCTCGACTACTTCGACCACGGCGACGACAGTATCCTCCGGGGATGGCGGTCGATCCACGTCACCGACGGCGACCACCCGTACATGAAGCACTGGTGGGTGCCCGGCCTCCAGATCGGCTACGAGCACACGTTCGTGCACCAGGTCGCCGACTTCCTGCAAGGGCTCGCTGCCGGCAAGCCGACCAGCCCCACGTTCCGCGAAGCGCTCGCCACGCAGGCGGTTTGCGACGCCGTGCTCGACTCGGCCGAAGTGGGGCAATGGCAGACGGTCGTGCCTGCCTGAGCCGCTTTTCGTAGAATCAGATCAGGACAACGAAAACCGCGCACGACGTCACGCCGAGGAGCGTTTCCATGCACGAACTGACGTTCTACTGACAAGGGCGGTACGACGGAGGTATTCGCTCAGGCATCGAGCTCGATGGCAGGGTAACGCTCCTCACCGAGTTTCAAGAGGGTGCAGCCGAGTTGCAAGACAACCCTCTGGGGTCGGCCTTGCTCTGGTATGTCGATCTGCGGTGCCGGGGGAACGATCTTCCCACGGAGCCTGAAGAAGCTCGCCAGTGGCTCGTCCGCCATTCGGATGCGATACAAGAGGGCATGCGATGCTTTGCGGACGCTGTGGCCGCCGGTGCGGACGGTTCGTTCCCGCTACAATGTCGAGAGTTTCCCAAGGCTTTTGAAGGAGTTGAGATGGAGGTGGTCTGTTCGACCGTCCGCAGAGTCACGGGCCACGAGTTAGGAACGATTCTTGCCGAGACCGCGTCTCACCTCCAGGATTACCTCAGCCGTTTGTCCGAGACCGAGCCACTCCTGCGTTGAGGACGACGCTTGAGACGACGCGCTCTCGATACGAATCGCCTCATTGCGTATTGGCGCCGATCAAGGGTTCGATCACTGTCAGAGTACACACGGGAGGACGCTGCGGATTAGGCGCGGCAGTTGATCACGCTCGACGCGACCGACGCAGTGGTCACGCCGGTTGTGATCGAGTCTCTCTGCGGGTGCATGAATCCGCACGAGCTCGAGTTGGCTCGATCGTTTCTGAATTAATTTGATCTGATCGACCACGGGCAGGTCACGGTAGAAGATTGGAAACAGGCGGAGCGGTTCGCTGCGTGGGTGCGCGGTGATCCCAAACCGCGTGACTTCGCGGACTGTCTGATCCCAGCAATCGCGCGGCGGCTCGGGTATGAACCGCTCACGAGTGACCTCGATTTCCAACGACGCTTTTGAACGAGTCTCCAGGACCTTGCCCATGAAGACCGGGATGAACCTCCTCCTCTGGACGACCGAAGTCACCGCCGAGCACGACGTGTTGCTCGACCAAATCAAGGAGATCGGCTTCGACAGCGTCGAGGTGCCGATCTTCAACGTCGCGGACGTTGCCCCGTACGAGCGGCTCGGCAAGCGCCTGAAGAGCCTCGGCCTGGGGGCGACGGCCGTCACGGTGATGTCGCCGGAGGCGAACCCGATCTCGCCCGATCCGGTGATCCGGAACGCGGCGGTCGCCTACCTCGACAAGGTGCTCGCCTGCGGCGCGGCCTTCGGCTGCGAGATCCTCTGCGGCCCGCTCCACTCGGCTATCGGCCACTTCTCGGGGCAGGGGCCGACCGAGGAGGAGTTCAAGGCGGGCATCGAGACCATGAGCCGCGCTGCGGAGAAGGCCCAGGGGCACGGCATCCGGCTCGGCATCGAGTACTTGAACCGGTTCGAGATCTATTTCCTGACGACCGCCGCTCAGACCAGCCGGTTCGTCCGCGCAGTGAACCACCCGTATCTCAAGATGATGTACGACAGCTTCCACGCCCATATCGAGGAGAAGAACCAGGCGCAGGCGATCCTCTCGTGCAAGGACGAGACGATCCACGTCCACATCTCCGAGAACGACCGCGGCGTCCCGGGGACGGGGCAGGTCGACTGGGACAGCTTCTTTGCGGGCTTGAAACAGAGCGGCTACGACGGCTACGTGACCATCGAAGCGTTCGGCCGCGCATTGCCCGCCTTGGCGGCCGCGACGCGCGTCTGGCGCGACCTCTTCCCCGATGCCCTCGGCCTTTGCCGCGATGGCCTGGCATTCATCAAGAAGCGCGCCAAGCTGGCCTGACCGGAGCCGCCGCGACCGGCCGGCTTAGAACGGGAACTCCGAGAGCTCGAGCGCGGGAGGTCGGCGGTCGCCGTGAACCGGCAGCCCGAAGCGATCGCGAGTCTCAACCATATGAGCGATATCAAACAGAACTGGATAACAGAAGATCAGCAACAGCGCCGCCGCCCGGCAGCGGCGGTCCTTGAAACGTTCGACGATCCTCCAGGCCCCTTCGCCGATGAGCAACAGCAGCAAGGGAACGACGAACAGGATGAGCCTGCCGTGAAAGGGGTATAGGTGGAGGTATCCGGCCAGGAGCGCGAAGAGGATGGGAGAGAGTACCATCCAGAACGCACGCGGATCGCGCGGTCTGAGGCAAGCGCAGCCGACCAGGAAAAATCCTAATGCCGCAACGGCCGACGACCACGGGCCGAGCGGCGTTGCAAAATCGAGCGGGTTCACGAAGAGGTACAAGAGCCGGCGGATCGCCCACCCTGCCTCCCAGACGGTGGCAGGAGGTAGCCGTGGGAAAGCGAAATCCCAGAAGGCCCACATCGTCGGGCGATTTCCCCCAAGCTGGCGGACGGCGGTCGCATACACTCCTGCGAAGCTCGACGTCCAGGCCAAGCTTGCGAGCGTCAGGCCCAACGCCCTCTTTTCCATCTGCTGTCTGAGCGCGGAGACGATCAGGACGGTGCCGACGCCCGCGAGCACGAACGCCGCCGGAAATGAGAGCCAGACAGCGCTGACGCCAAGCGCTGCGAAGCCGGCGAGGCGAGACTTCGTCAACGGCCGTGACGCAACGTGGAACCCTCCGAGCAAACACGCCAGCCCGAGCGCGACATCGGTCGCGTACGGCTTCAGCTCCGACGAGTAATAGATCATGTCGTCGCTCACCGCAAAGAGCCCGAGCCCGATCGAAACCGCCTCCGGCCTCAGGCAGCGGCGGGCGACCCCGGTGAACAGAAAGAGCGATGCGATGCCACAAACAAGCGGAAAAAGTCGCATTGCCAAGGCGTGAAAACCGAGGATCCGCACGGCGACCCACTCGACCATGAGGAATCCGGCGGGCGCAAGCTGAGCGTTCGCCAGCGGCCCGAAAAGGTCTGTCCACGGCGTCGGCCCGAAGTTCAACGCAAGCGAAACCTCGTCCAACCAGAGAGGTCGACTGGCCAGGTACCTCGCGACCCTGAAGAAAATGCCGATACCGATGATGATGCCGATTTGCCGACGAACGATCACGTCGAGCAGAGGTTCAAGGCGCACCTCACGCCCAGCAAGAGCGCGGAGCGTGCCGCGTCCCTCGCTGGCGCCCCGCTCGACGACCGGTTCAGACTCCACGTTGCGCATCAAGGTCGCAGCCCTCGATGTAGACTGTCCTGCCGACAAGCCCACTCGAGGGCGGACCACTTCGATCGGAAGTGGCTTAAACGCTTACTTTCTTACCGCTACCGCGCTCCGCCCGCTTGCGCCCTTCCTCGGTCAGCTCCTTCTTGCGGAGGCGGATCTTCGACGGGGTGATCTCGACCAACTCGTCCGACTCGATGTACTCGAGCGCGATCTCCAGCGTGAGCAGCCGGGGCGGTTTCAGGAGGACGTTCTTGTCCGAGCCCGAGGCCCGCATGTTGGGGAGCTTCTTTTCCTTGCAGGGGTTCACCACCATGTCGTCGCCGCGCGCGTTCTCACCGATGATCATTCCCTGGTAGATCTCATCCCCGGGCTCGACGAACATCGTGCCGCGCTGCTGGAGGTTGTCGAGCGAATACGCAACCGCAACGCCCCGGACCATGCTCACCATCACCCCGTTCGCCCGGCGCGGGATGTCGCCGCGCAGGGGCTGGTAATCGTGAAAGTTGTGGTGCATGATCGCCTCGCCCTGCGTCCCGCTCATGAGGCGGTTCCTCAGGCCAAGCAGACCCCGGGCGGGAATCAGAAACTCGAGGTGCGCGTACGCCCCCTTCACGTCCATCTTCGTCATCTCGCCACGCCGCGCACCGACCAGTTCCATCACCGGTCCCATCTGCCCCTGCGGCACGTCCACGACCAGGTACTCATACGGCTCGTGGTCGATCCCGTTGAAGCGCTTGACGATCACCTCGGGCTTGCCGACCGCCAGCTCATAGCCCTCCCGGCGCATCGTTTCGATGAGCACCGAGAGATGCAAGAGCCCGCGTCCGGAGACCTTGAACGAGTCACGCTCCTCCGTCGGCTCGACGCGCAGGGCCACGTTGGATTGTAGCTCGCGGTCCAGCCGCTCCTTGAGGTGGCGCGACGTGAGGTACTGCCCCTCACCAGTCAGCGGTGAGTCGTTGACGGTGAAAAGCATGCCCAGGGTCGGCTCGCCGACCTCGATACGGGGCAGGGCGGTGGGCTTCTCGAAGTCGGCGATCGTGTCGCCGATGTCCACGTTCGCGAGCCCGACCACAGCAACCACGTCCCCGGCCTCGGCCTCGGGGATTTCGACCCGGCCGAGCTTGTCGAAGACGAGCACGCTGTCGATCGTCCCCGGCTGATTGACATTCCCCGCCTTCATCAGCACGGCCCTTTGCCCGCGCTTGATGCGGCCCGAGCGGATGCGGCCAATTGCAATTCGGCCGACGTACTCCGAGAAATCGAGCGTGGTGCACAGGAGTTGAAGCGGAGAATCTGGGTCAACCTCGGGACCTGGGACCTTCTCGACGATCAGGTCGAAGAGCGGCTGGATGTCGCCGCTGGTCGCATGCGGGTCGTGCGAGGCGAAGCCTCCCTTGCCGGAGGCGAAGATGTACGGAAAATCAAGCTGGCGCTCGTCGGCCCCGAGCTCCACGAACGTGTCGAACACCTCGTTCAAGACTTCGTCCGGGCGCGCGTCGGGGCGATCGATCTTGTTGATGACGACGATCGGGCAAATCTTGTTCGCAAAGGCCTTGCGCAGTACAAACTTGGTCTGCGGCATCGGCCCCTCGAACGCGTCGACGAGCACGAGCGCCCCGTCGGCCATCTGGAGCGTCCGTTCGACCTCGCCGCCGAAGTCCGCGTGTCCTGGGGTGTCGATCAGGTTAATCTTGGTCGAGCCGTAAGTGATGGCGATGTTCTTGGCCAGGATCGTGATGCCTCGCTCGCGTTCGAGGTCATTCGAGTCGAGGATGCACTTGCCCTGGAGCTCACTGGCACGGAACTGGCCGCACTGGCGGAGCATGACGTCCACCAGAGTGGTTTTGCCGTGATCGACGTGGGCGATGATCGCCACGTTCCGGATGTCGTCGCGTCTGGTCATTGGGGGTCCGTCCGCCAAAGGGATCGGCGGGCCTAGGTAGGAGATGGACGTACGGCGAGCACTGCCGGAAGGAGTCCTTCGAGGTGTAATCATACGGGTTTTTGTCCGTCCGGACAAGCCGAGTTTGACGCCAGGCCGGGTTAACTGAACCTTCACAACGAGTTGCGCGCCGGCCTGCGAGTCTGCCACCCGCTTGGGGTATTTGATGTAGGGTGCATTTCATGCACCCCACAAAATCTTGCTCGCAGGCGTGACGGCGGCTAGAACGGTAGCGCTCTCCCTCCCGACCCATGCCTTTTTCGACCTCACCGTATTCGTGGAGAGAGATGCGACTGATGGAACATCTCGACGTCGCTCGGCTTCTGGGCACGCTCGCCGTCATGCTCGGCGCGGCGAAGCTGCTCGGCGCGGCGGCCTTGCGGCTCGGACAACCCGCGGTCCTTGGCGAGCTCGTGGCCGGCGTGCTCCTGGGGTCATCCGTCCTTGGCCTGGTCGACACCCATGAAAGTGCCATTCAGGCCATGGCCGAAATCGGCGTCGTGCTGCTCCTGTTCGCGATCGGGCTGGAGACGGACCTCCGGAAGCTCGTGCGCGTCGGCGGGGCGTCTGCGCTCGTGGCCCTGGTGGGGGTCGCGCTCCCGTTCGCCCTCGGGTATCTGGTCTGCCGGCTGCTCGCCTTGCCGAACCTCGTGGCGATCGTCTCGGGTGCAGCTCTCACGGCGACCAGCGTCGGCATCACGGCGAGGGTGCTCACGGACCTGGGCCGGTTGCAGGACCCGGAGAGCCAGATCATCCTCGGCGCCGCCGTGATCGACGACGTGATCGGCCTGGTGATCCTCACGGTCGTATCCGAGCTGGCCGACGGACAGAGGATCACACCGGGCGGTGTGACGCGGATCACGGCGATCGCCTTTGGCTTCCTGATCGCGACGCTGCTGCTCGGCCGATTCCTCGTGCCGGCGCTCTTCCGCTGGACCGAGCACTTGAAGCTGCCAGGGACGTCGATTGTCTCGGCCGTCGTGCTCGCATTCGGGCTGGCCTGGCTCGCCGACCGTTCGGGCTCGGCCCTGATCATCGGCGCCTTTGCCGCCGGCTTGCTCCTGGCGGGCACCCCGCACGTGCACCAGGTCGAGCGCGGCATCAGCGCTCTGGGGCACTTTTTCGTGCCGCTCTTCTTCATCTCGGTCGGCGCGGCGGTGGACGTCAAAGCCCTCAACCCGCTGGACCCGGCCAATCACACGACGCTACGGGTCGGTGCCCTGCTGATCGCCGCCGCCGTCGCGGGCAAGTTCGCCGCAGGCTTCGCCCCGTGGTGGTTTCGCGGGCGCAAGGAGGTCATCGGCGTCGGCATGATCCCCCGCGGCGAGGTCGGCCTGATCTTTGCCCAGATGGGACTCTCGGGCGGCGTGCTCGACGCCGGGCTCTTCGGCGCAATTACCATGATGGTCCTCGTGACCACATTCCTCGCGCCGCCACTCTTGCGCGTCCTGTTCAAGCCGCCGACGGGCGCTACCACGACGGCCGGCGACGGCTGCAGCGACATTCTCGACGTCAATTAGCCGCTTCCGTCCCCGCCTGCGGGTTCTCCAGCCGGAACCAGTAGAACCCGTGCGGCCCGAGGGTGAGTATGTACGGAAACCCGCCGATCTTCGGAAAGGGGGTGTTGCCGATGATCTCGATGGGCGTTGCCCCTTGCCAGGAACTCAGCTCCAGCTCCGCGGGCTGGGCGAAGCGCGACAGATTGTTGACGATCAACACCACTTGATCCTGGTAACGCCGCACGTAGGCGACGACCCGCGAGTTCGCGCAGGGGACGAACTCGAGCGTCCCCCGGCCGAAAACCCGGTGCTCCTTGCGCACCTGGATGAGGCGTCTCAGCCAGTTCAGGAGCGAAGTGGGCGAGCGCAACTGCGCCTCGACGTTGACCGACTGATAGTTGTAGATCGGATCGAGACTGACGGGCTGATAAAGCGCCGAGGGGTCGGCGCGAGAAAACCCGGCGTTGCGGTCCCCCGTCCACTGCATGGGCGTGCGCACGCCGTTGCGGTCGCCCAGATGGATGTTGTCCCCCATGCGAATCTCGTCGCCGTAGTAGAGCACCGGGCTCCCCGGCAGCGTCAATAGCAGGCTGTACAGCAGCTCCATCTGCTTGCGGCCGTTGTCGATCAGCGGGGCGAGGCGGCGCCGGATGCCGAGATTCAAGCGCATCCGCGGATCCTTAGCGTACTCAGTATACATGTAGTCGCGCTCCTCGTCTGTAACCATTTCGAGGGTGAGCTCGTCGTGGTTCCGCAGGAACAGCGCCCACTGGCAGTTGGACGGGATCGCGGGCATCTGGTTCATGATGTCGATGATCGGCCGCTGGTCCTCCCGCCGAATCGCCATGAACAGCCGGGGCATCAGCGGAAAGTTGAAGGCCATGTGGAACTCGTCGCCATCGCCGAAATACGGTAGGAGATCGCTGGGCCACTGGTTCGCCTCGGCCAAGAGGAGCGTGCCCGGGTAGCGCTCGTCGACGAATCGCCGCATCTGCTTGAGGAAGCCGTGGGTCTCCGGCAGGTTCTCACAACTGGTCCCTTCGCGCTCGTACAGGTACGGGACGGCGTCGACGCGGAAGCCGTCGATGCCCCGATCGAGCCAGAAGGCCATGATGTCGAGCATCTCCTGGCAGACGGCCGGGTTCTCGTAGTTCAGGTCGGGCTGGTGGCTGAAGAAGCGGTGCCAGAAGTACTGCCGGGCTACAGGGTCCCAGGTCCAGTTTGACTGCTCGGTATCGCGAAAGATGATGCGGACGCCGCGGTATTTTTCGTCCGTGTCGCTCCACACGTAGTAGTCGCGCTTTGGCGAGCTCGGGTCTCTGCGCGCCTCCTGAAACCATGGGTGCTGGTCGGACGTGTGGTTGACCACGAGGTCGGCGATGATCCGGATCCCTCGGGCGTGCGCGGCTTTCGTGAGCGCCTCGAAGTCCTCGACCGTGCCGATCGTCGGATGGATGCGCCGGAAGTCGGCGATATCGTACCCGTCGTCTTTCAGGGGTGAGGGATAGATGGGCATCAGCCAGAGGCAGTCGACGCCGAGGTCCTGAAAGTAGTCGAGCTTGGCCGTGAGCCCCTGGAGGTCCCCGTTGCCGTCGTTATTGGCGTCGAAGAAACCCCGAACATAGACCTCGTAAAAGACCGCGTCCATGTACCACAACGGGTCGGGCTTGTTCATCTCGGAACTCTCTCGGAGGACGCACGCCGCTCGGGACCGACGCGACCGGGCGTGCTTGCGACGGCACCCCATCGTCTCCGAGCGCACGCGGATATGCGAGGTTCCCATGCATCTTCAGTTCCAGGCCGCGGTTTTTTCAACGACGTGACAGGCGGCCACGGGTCAGGCGCGGAACGGTGGCGATCGCTTGCTTTGGCATCAAAACGGAACGTGGCCAGGTCGTCCGCTGGGGAGACATGGGACAAATAGAGAGTTCGTGCTAAACTTTGACGGTAAGACGCCGTCATACACCCTGGAGTCGACACCGATGAGAGGCTTGTGCTGCGCGATCGCGTTCGTTGTGGCGGTTTTGGGATCGGGGCGTGCCGAGGCCCAGGTCGTGGTTCGCAACGTCGCGCCCGTCTGGGCGCCCCCAGGCTTCGCTCCCGCGGCGCCAGCGACCACCACGTATTCCTCAGCTTACTCCGTGCCCTACAGCTATTACGCAGCCTGGCCCAACTGGCCCGCGCGCGGGTACGTGGGCTACGGACCGAACGACATCTTTCCGTACTACGGCCGCCCGTACGGGCACGTCTACGACCTGTGGACCTGGCCGTCGCTGAGCGAGTCGTACTACGGCGGAACGCTCGCCCGGTACTACTACCCGCCCGTGCGCTAGTTGCCGATTTCCGCCACGTTGTAGGGTGCATGAAATGCACTGCGGCGTTCCACGCACCCTCCAACGACGCCGGCTCGCCCCCCTACGAAACGTCGATCGCGGCAGAGCAGAGGATGGTCGCCCTGAAACGGGATAACGGACCCGGGATCCGTCATCCGTCATAAGAACGCGCAGCCGTGCCCGCCGTGCTTCTCGAAATACCGCTGGTGGTACTCTTCCGCCGGATAGAACGGTGCGGCGGGGACGATCTCCGTGACGACCGGCCGGTGGAACCGGCCGCTGGCGTCGAGTGCGGCACGGGATGCAACGGCTGCGGCATGCTGTGCGCTGTCGTGGAAAAAGATTACGGATCGATATTGCGACCCCACGTCAAAACCTTGCCGGTTAGGCGTCGTCGGGTCGTGGACCTTCCAGAACATGTCGAGCAATTGTTGATACGAGACGTGGGCCGGGTCGTACTCGACCTGCACGACCTCGGCGTGGCCGGTGGTGTCTGAGCAAACGTCTTCATAGGTCGGGTCGGGAGTCTTTCCTCCGGCGTACCCGACCGCGGTTCGAACGACTCCCGGAATGCGGCGGAACGCCTCCTCGACTCCCCAAAAACAACCCGCGCCGAACGTCGCCTTCGACATGCGGTCCCCTTTCCGGGCCAAGCACCCAGGCACGTCTACGATGAGGGATTCTCCCCTCTTGATTTCTACTCCGCCACCCACGCGGCGACAAGCGCGGGCAGCGGGGTCCATCAATGATTCCCGGAAGTAACCTGAGCGAGCCGGTCCGAGGAACGGCCCTGGTAGCCCCAGAAGAAGTAGTCGTTGCTCTGCTCCGGGTACGCCAGCACGTGTTCCTCAACGGCGGCGAGCGCCCGTCGCACCCATTCCTGGCCCTGCCCCGGTCGACGCGCATCGGGTGGAACGTGATAGGGGTCGTGGAACTCCAGGTGGTGGATCCCCGACTCGTCGAGCCGGCAGAACGCCGGCACCACGGCCGCGCCGGTGATGGCGGCCAGATTCACCCACGTCGTGGCGAAGCTCCCCACGCGACCAAGGAACTCGACGTGCGCGGCCCTCGGGTCGACCGACCGGACATCGCTCGCCAGCATGAGCACCATCCCGGCATTCAAGACGCGCGCGGCATGGAGGATCCGCGCGGCCGATTCCGACACTTCCCCCCGGCGCGACAGAAACAGGCCGTCTTGCCCGAGCGGCCCGTCGGAACGGAGCTGGCGGCCCAGGTAGGTCGACACGTTCCGTGGGCGCTCCCCGAACCAGCGCGCGGAATACCCCTGGCGGAGCATCCAGTGCGCGATCATCACGTGCGAGCCGAAGTGGTTCGCGAGCAGAATCACCCCCTTCCCGCGGGCGACCGCGGCGTCGAGGTGGTCACGCCCCCGAACGTCGAACAACAGGCGTACTCGGGCATCGGATCTCCCCTCGAGCAGCCGGTCGCGCACCCTCCAGCGGTACGTCTGACGGGCCAGCGACCGGCTGACCTGCCGCACGTCCCAGTCCTGCCCGAGCCGCTGGGCGTTCGCCGCCACGGCGGTCTCCTACTCGCGGGCCTGGTTCGGCACCACGAGCAGGTCGAGACGCCCCATCACGCCGAGCAGCCGGTATGCGAGCCGGTACGGCAATACCCGCAGGACGGGGAAGACGACCTGCAAGACGACCTTGTGCACGATCATCCAGCGCTGCCACATGGGCGGGCTCCGGGACAACGTCTGAAGTGGAATGGATCGCGAAACCGGTGGCGGGGGCTCACGGTCCCGCACCCGCCCCTCAAGCGACCGCCTCGGCAATCGCCGCGCCGAACGTCATCCCGCCGCCGAAGGCCGTCAGACCGAGCCGATCGCCGGGCTGGAGCGTGCCGTTCAGATCCGCCAGCGCGAGCGGTATGCTCGACGACGACGTGTTTCCCACCCCTTGGATGTTGCAGAAGACCCGATCGGCCGGGAGCCCCAGCTTCTTGCGCACGTCCTGCACGATCCGGCCGTTCGCCTGGTGCGGCACCACCCAGCGCAGGTCGTCCAGGGTCACGCCCGCGTCGTCGCAGGCGCGCCGGAGCATCGCGATCATTCGCGGTACGGCCTCGCAGTAGACCAGGAGACCGTCCATCGCCAAGGGGGCGGAGTCGCGCGCAGAGAGCCGCAACAGCCGGCCGGGCTCCCCTTTGGCCGAGATCAACGGCCTGCGCATGCGAAACCGAGGCGCAGCGTCGGACTCAGCTCCCGTCACCAAACTCGCCGACGCCGCGTCGCCGAAGAGGATCGCCGTGCCGAAGTCGTCCGGGTCGATCACCCGGCTGATCGTCTCCGTGGTCACCACGAGCACCCGCGCCTGGGGATGAGCCAGCGTGTAGTCGAACGCGGCGGCAAGTGCGTAGAGGTAGCCCGTGCAGGCGGCGTAAATGTCGTACGCGGGCATCTCGCGATCGGGGTCGAGCTCGTACAGGATCAGGCAGGCCGTGGAGGGCATGATGGTCAGCGGAGTGGTCGTGCAGCAGATCAGGGCGTCGACGTCGTCGAGCGTAAGTCCCTCATCGCGAAGCAGCCGCCGGGCCGCCTCGACGCCCAGGGTGAGGACCGACTCGTCCGGAGCGAGCCGGCGGCGGCTCTCGATCCCCGTGCGCTGGCGGATGGCATCGGCGTTCTTGCCGGGGAACCGGGCGGTCAGCGCTTCGTTCGTGAACTCGTCGGAACCGAGCGCGGTGGCGACGGCGGAGAGACCGGCGAATTTCACGCTCGTGGTCGAGGGCCGGAAGCGAGCGTGAGGCAGGCGGGACGATCGATCGCGGGCGACATCCGGGCGGGATTCCTCCATGAATCCGCTCTCCTTCCAGGGCTGACGGCTCGGTGCGCGGGGCCTCGGGCTCGCGCAGAGTGGCCCCGGGAGGGTCTATACTGGAAATAGCGGCCGCGGACAAGACCCCTTTCAGGCCGCCGCCGAGGTCCCTTGGAGCCGCTGGACGTGCGCCAGCAGGTCGAACACGGTCCGGAAGTTCCTGACCTCCGGCACGCCGATGGGGATCTGGAGCTGGTCTTCCAGCTTCAGCACGATCGCCACCAGGTCGAGCGAGTCGAGCCCCAGGTCCTCCACGAGCTGGGAGTCGGCATTGATCGCCAGGCCCCGCACACTCTCGCTCTCCTCGCGAATGGCCTTCTCGATCGTGTCCAAGAGCATCGAGTCCGTCACGATTCCTCCTTGCCGTTTCGCCGACAGCGCTGTCGTATGTAAGCGATGTCGGACCGGATAATGAGGGTGGTTCTGGAAGCCGGGGGGGGAATTGACCAGACTTGCTCGGGCCATGCGTTCCACAGTGCGTCGTGGATGCCCTCACTCGACCGTTATCGGCAATCCGCGACGGCGGCTTGAGCAATTCCGCCAGGGAACTCCTGCCGCCGGTCGCGAAGCAAGGCGCTGGCGCGGCGTTTGGGAGCGGTTTTCCCCATCATCGTTGCGGCCTTTGTGCGCTTCATAAAATGCGCCATCTGCTTGACATGGATGAAGATGGTGCATTTCATGCACCCTACGAAGAGAACACGGATCCGTGAACGGCTTGAAAACTTGGAAGATCACGGACGGTCCGCTAAGATACGATGAAATCCGTTGGCGCATTTTCTTCGGAGTGCCGTCGTGCTGCGTATCCTCCCGTATCCCCACCCCGCGCTGAGATATGAGTCGCGCCCCGTGATCCAGATCGACGACGAGCTGCGCGGGTTCGTGCGCGAGATGTTCGACCTGATGTACGCGGCGCGAGGGGTCGGTCTAGCGGCGAACCAGGTGGGGTTGCCCTATCGTTTCTTTATCTTGAACCTGACCGCCGACCCGGAGAAAAAGGAGGAGGAGCAGGTCTTCATCAACCCCGAGATCGTCAAGCGGCACGCGTCGGTCGAAAACGAGGAGGGATGCCTGAGCTTTCCCGGCCTTTACACCAATGTCCGGCGCGCCAAGAAGATCAAGTTCCAGGCATTCGACCTCCAGGGGAACATCCTCCAGAAAGAGGCCGACGACCTGTTCGGGCGAGCGTTCCAGCACGAGACCGACCACCTCTCCGGGCGGCTGTTCATCGACACCCTCGGTCCCCTAGCGCAACATAGTGTGAAACCGAAGCTGCGCGAGTTCGAGAAGAGCTTTCGAGCGGCCCAGGCCGCCGGGGAGTACCCGAGCGACGAAGACATCGTCCGGCAGCTCGACGCGATGAACCAGCCCGCCGCCGTCAGCCGTTAGCCCGAGTCACCCATCCGCCATGCCTCCTCCCACACGAATCGTCATGCTCGGCACGGGCGACTTCGCGTTACCCACGTTCGTCCACCTCTGCGAGACGGGGCACAACGTCGTTGCGCTCGTCACTCAGCCGGACCGGCCCCAGGGGCGTAAGCAGGAGCTGATCCCCAGCCTGATCAAACGCGCGGCGGTCGAGCGCGGCATTCCCGTCGAGCAGCCCGAAGACGTCAATGCGCCCGAGTCGCTGGCGATGATCAAGGGATACAGCCCCGACCTGCTCGTGACGGCGGCGTATGGCCAGATCCTCTCCGCCGACCTGCTGTCGCTCCCCCGCCTCGGGGGGATCAATCTGCACGGCTCGATCCTCCCCTCCTACCGCGGCGCAGCGCCCGTGGCGCGGGCGATCCAGCACGGCGACGCCGAGTCGGGCGTGACCGTGATCCGCATGACGCCCCGAATCGACGCCGGCGGGATGATGGCCGTTGCGCGCACCCCGATCGGCCCCGATGAAACCGCCGGCGAGTTGGAAGACCGGCTCGCCCAGCTCGGCGCCCCCCTCGTGGCCCAGGCGATCGTGGCCCTCGAAACAGGCACGGCGCAAATCCTCCCGCAAGAAAAGAGCCGGGTCACGAAGGCCCCCAAGCTCCGCAAGGAGGACGGGCTGATCGACTGGTCGAAGTCCGCCCAGGCCATCCACAACCTCGTCCGCGCCATGCAGCCCTGGCCCGTCGCTTCGACGTTCTGGCAGCGCGCGGCGCGCGCGCCGCTCCGGGTGATCGTCCACAAGACCGCGCTCGCCAGCGGCCAAGGCACGCCCGGCACCGTGCTGGAAGCCATGGCCGACACGCTCGTCGTGGCCGCGGGAGAGGGGGCCGTCCGGCTGTTGACCGTACAGGTCGAGGGGAAGAAGCCCATGCGTGCCGCCGACTTCCTCTGCGGCCATCACGTCGTCCCGGGGGATAAGATGGGACACGTGCTGAGCGACTCCGGCGGGACATGAGATTGCGGGTCAGCCCGAGCCGGTTACACGAAACGTCCATCCCCGACACGCGCCTCCGCTCATCAGTAGAGCAAGCGACTCGAGATGCCCGGCACAAGGCTCACACGACAGCCGCCGGCCCATCGACGACCGAGCACGCGCAACGAACGGATCCGGTCAGAACGCCCTCAAGCGAAGTCACGACCACCGCGCGCCGTTCCCCTATTGCCGCATACCTGTTACAATCCAATGCATTAAGCTGGTAAATCTTTCGTTAAATTCTCCCGAGACGGCGGTCCGCAGCGCCGGTCCCGGAGCACCCGATAATGTCCGACGCCGAAACTAACGTTAAGAAAAAGCTTTACATCGAAACCGTCGGCTGCCAGATGAACGTGCTCGACAGTGAGCTCGTCGTCGGCAAGCTGCGCGGGGAAGGGTACGAGCTGACGGACGACATCCGTCAAGCGGATACGATCCTCTACAACACGTGCTCCGTCCGGCAGCATGCCGAGGATAAAATCTATAGCGCCCTCGGACGGGTCCGGCGGCTCAAGGAACGCCGGCCCGAGGTCTCGATCGGCGTCCTCGGCTGCATGGCCCAGAAGGACCAGGATCTGATCCTCAAGCGGGCTCCCTTTGTGGACGTGGTGGTTGGGCCCGGGCAGCTCGGGCGCGTCTCGGAGCTCCTCGAACGGGCCAAGGAAGAACACGCCCCACAGATGGCCGTCAGCCTCCCGCGCTCGGGCGGCTCGCGCGACACGGTCACGGCGAGCTTTGCCGAGTACGACCCCCTGCGCGAGCCCGCGATGCGCCCGAACCCGTTCCAGGCGTTCGTGCGCATCATGATGGGATGCGACAAGTTCTGTACGTACTGCGTCGTCCCCTCGGTCCGAGGGCCCGAGCAGAGCCGCCCGCCGGACGTGATCGTGGCCGAAGCCCAGCAGCTCGCCCACCAGGGGGTGAAGGAAATCACGCTTCTGGGCCAGACCGTCAACAGCTACAAATATCAGGAGCCCGACGGCCGCCACACACGACTCTCCGACCTCCTGCTGCGCCTGCACGACATCGAGGGTCTCGCGCGCATCAAGTTCATCACGAACTTCCCCAACGACATGACCGGCGACCTGCTCCAGGCCGTCCGCGACCTGCCGAAGGTCTCACGCTACCTGCACGTGCCCGCACAGAGCGGCTGCGACGAAATGCTCAAACGGATGAAGCGGCTATATACCGTCGCCCTCTATGACGACATGCTCGCGCGGATCCGCGAGACGGTGCCCGACGCGGCCGTCTCCAGCGACTTCATCGTCGGCTTCTGCGGCGAGACCGAGGAGTCGTTCCAGAAGTCGGTCCGCCTGGTCGAGCGGGCCCGGTTCAAGAACAGCTTTATCTTCAAGTACAGCCCGCGGCAAGGGACGAAAGCCGACCTTCTGTTCAACGACGACGTTCCCGAGGACGTCAAGAAACAGCGCAACAACGACCTGCTGGCCGTGCAGACCGCGATCAGCCGCGAGGACAACCGCCGGTTCCTGGGTCAGACCGTGGAGGTCCTGGTCGAGGGGCCGAGCAAGACGTCGGAGCTGGGCGAGGACGGCCTGGGCCAGCTCGTGGGCCGGACGTGGTGCGACCGGATCGTCGTGTTCGAGGGGCACGAACGTTTGGTCGGGAGTTTTGTGCCGGTGGCCGTCGACGACGCCAGCGCGGTGACGCTGTTCGGGCGGGTCGTGACGACCGAGGCGGTTTCGGCGGGGGTGCCGGTCGCATGGTGATCGTCAGCACACTCGGCGACCGCCTGAGAGCTTGGGTCGCCGCGACCGGGATCGATCCCATGCTCGTTCCGGCGGTGGGCGAGGTCGCCGCGCGCTTCGACGCAGCGGCCGACCCCTGCCGCCCAGGAGTCGACCCGCGCCAGATCGACTCGTGGGAGCGCCGGCACGGGTTCGCTTTGCCTGCCGGCCTGCGCGCCTGGCTCGTCCTCTCGAACGGCTTCTACCGCAACGACGCACCGCTGATCCACCCGCTCTCGGCGATCGGACCGATGGTCCCGTTCGCGCACGTGCCCGACCTGGTCGTGCAGCCCGAGAGCTGGTTTGAGCTCGGTAACCCGAACGTCGAGACCGTCTGTATCGACCTGGCGTATCGCTGGCCGGGGCCAGACGGTGGGAACCCGATCTTCACCTCCGGAGACGACCAGGCGCAGAGCCCTCCGCGGCTGATCGCGACGAGCTTCGACGCCTGGTTCCTGGAGCTGCTCCGCCGCGGTGGGCGTGAGTACTGGTTCGACCCCGACTTCACCGCGCTCGGGGACCCGTGGACCGAGCACCGGCGGCACACCCCCGCGCCCCCGTTGCCCGACCGCCTGCGGCCGCTCGCCCCCCAGGTTCGGCCACTCATGCGACCGGGTGCGGACGACCTGTCGATCGCCACGACGCTGGGTATCACTCGGGGCGACGTGGAGGCGCTTTTCCGGCACCTCCAGCACAGCCCCCGCGGCTTCGCCGGCCCCTGAGCCCGGCCCCGCCCGCGGCGCAACCGAGGAGGGGGCATGACGGACGCGCGGTTCAACAACGCCGAGTGGCTCCTGCTCAACATCGACGACCCCGAGTGGGCGCGCCGCTGGCTCGCTAGCCTCGGTGTCCGCGACACCGAACGGGGCTACCGCGACGTCCTCGACCTCGCCCGGCGAGGCCGCGCGGAATCGCTCTTCAAGCGGCTGGCCTACCAGCTCGTCACGATCCTGCCCCGCTGCCCCGACGCGGGCATGGCGCTGACGAACCTCGACCGCTTCGTGGCCGCGTGCCCCAACCCCGAGGCGATGCTCAAACAACTGGCCGAGAACCTGCGCACCACCGAGATCCTGGTCCAGCTCTTCAGCACGAGCCAGCACTTTAGCGAGCTCCTGATCCGCGAGCCGGAACTGCTCGACTGGCTCGGCAAAGCCGAGCGGCGCGACCGGGAAACGGTCATCGACGAACTGTGGGCCGAGCTGCGCGAGGCGCCCGACGACGAGGCGCCACGTCTAGCCCTGCGCCGGTTTCGCCAGCGCGAGTACCTGCGGATCGGGTACAGCGACATCGTCCGCGGAGTGCCGCTGGAGCTTACCACGCTCGACCTGTCGCACCTGGCCGACGCGTGCGTCGAGTGCGCAGTGCGGCTCGCGCGCCAGCGTGCCGAGGCACGCCACGGTGTCCCCTCCGGCGAGGACGGCCACCCCGCGCGGTTCGTCGTGCTGGCCCTGGGCAAGCTCGGCGGTGAGGAACTGAATTACAGCTCCGACATCGACTTGATCTTTCTCTACGACGTCGAAGGAGAGACCGACGGCCCGCGCCGCGTGACAAACGCCGAGTTCTTCGCCCGGATGGGGGCCGAGGTCGTCCGGCTGCTCGCCGACCACACCGCGCAGGGCGTTGCCTACCGCGTCGACATGCGCCTGCGGCCCGAGGGAGACCAGGGGGCGCTCGCCCGCGCGCTAGCGGCCACGCTCGGCTACTACAACACGACGGGCCGCACCTGGGAACGCCAGGCCCTGATCAAGTGCCGGCCGATCGCTGGCGACCTCGACCTGGGCCGCACGTTCCTCGACGCGATCGCGCCGTTCGTCTACCGCCGCTACCTGAGCGCCGCGGAGATCAGCGAGATCAAGGCGATGAAGCGCCGGATCGAGCAGCGCACGGTCTCGGCCGGCGCCGACGACGTCGAGGTCAAGACGGGCCGCGGCGGCATCCGCGATATCGAGTTCGTCGTCCAGTTCCTCCAGCTTCTCCACGGCGGCCCGTACCAGCTCGTCCGCCACTCCAACACGCTGCTCGCGATGGCCCGGCTGGAGGAGGTCGGCTGCTTGACCGCCGAGGAGCGCCGGCTGCTCGACAACAACTACCGCTTCCTCCGCCGGGTCGAGCACCGGCTCCAGACGATGTTCGACCTCCAGACCCACGAAATGCCGCGCGGGCTCGAAGAGCGGCGCGTCCTGGCGGTCCGTATGGGCTACCTCCCCGCCAGCGTCTGGGAAGATCGCACCGGCCCGGCCGAACGCTTCCTGACCGATTACCGCGCCAAGACCGAACTAAATCGGCGCATCCTCAACCACCTGCTGCACGACGCCTTTCGCGACGACAGCGGACCGGGAACGGCCGACCCGGTCGTCGACCTCGTGCTCGACCCGAACCCAAGCCCCGAGCACATCGCCGAGGTGCTGGGCAAGTACCCGTTCCGCGACCGGCGGACCGCGTACCAGAACCTGATGGCCCTGGCGCGGGAGGACATCCCGTTCCTCTCGCAGGCGCGCTGCCGGCACTTCCTCGCCGCAATCGCCGCCCGGCTGCTCCAGGCAGTCAGCCTCGCGCCCGATCCCGACATGGCGCTCACGAACCTGGAAAAAGTCTCGGCCTCCCTCGGCGCCAAGGGGGTCCTCTGGGAGCTCTTCAACTTCAACCCGCCGAGCCTGCGGCTGTACGTCGACATCTGCGCGACGAGCCAGTTCCTGTCCGAGATCTTGATCAACAACCCGGGCATGATCGACGACCTGATGGATTCGCTGGTCGACGACCGCCCCCAACCCGCCGCCGCGATCCGCGCAGAGCTCGGCGGGCTGTGCAAGCACGCCGAGGACCTCGCGCCGATCCTTTTGAGCTTCCGGAACAAGGAGTGGATGCGCATCGGCACGCGCGACATCCTCGGCCGCGAGGTGATCCGCGAAGTCACGCGCGAGCTGGCGGACGTGGCCGAGGCGATCGTGGTTCAGGTCGCACACCACCAGTCGGAGCGCCGAGTCCAGCGTTACGGCATCCCCCAGCTCCCCGACGGCCAGCGCTGCCGGTGGGCGATCCTGGGCCTCGGCAAGCTCGGCGGCCGCGAGCTGAACTACCACAGCGACCTCGACCTCGTGTTCCTGTACGAGTCCGATGGTTCGACCCAGGGAGGAGAGGAGTCGGTCTCCAACGAACAGTTCGCCACCAAGGTCGCGCGCCGGGTGGTGAAGGCGCTCAGCAGCCCATCCCAGGGTGCTCCACTTTACGCGGTCGACGTGCGCCTTCGGCCATTCGGCGCCTCGGGCCCGCTGGTGGTCACGCTCGACACCTTCCGCCAGTACTTCCAGACCCAGGCCCAGTCCTGGGAGCGCCTGGCGCTTACGCGTGCCCGCGTGATCTACGCCAACGGCGGCTTCGGGCTGCCGGTCGGCGAGGCTATCCGCGACGCGCTTAACGTCCCGGTTGACGCGGCGGCGCTCTCGTCCGAAGTCCTCACCATGCGCAGGAAGCTCGAGGAGCACAGCGGCCCGAACAACCTCAAGCGGGGCGCTGGAGGGCAAACGGACATCGAGTTCCTGGTCCGTTATCTCCAGCTCGTGCACGCCGCGGAATACCCCGAAATCTCGCGGCCGAACCTCTGGGACGCGCTCGACGCCCTCAGGCGGGCGGGGCTGATCGCGCCCGAAGCGCACGCCGATTTGAAGGCGGCCTACAGCTTCCTGCGCACCATTGAGAGCCGGCTCCGCCTGGTCCACAACCGGGGCGACGTCGACCTCCCCGAGCATCCCGACGAGCTGACTCGCCTCGCCCGCCGCCTGGGATACAAGGAAACCGACCCCCGCGCGTGCGCTGAGGCCTTTCGCCAGGAGGCGGTGCGGCACGCGGCACGGACAAGACGGCTCTTTCACGAGATCGTCGGGCAGACGACCGAAAAGACAGCGACCACCTGAACACCGTCACTCAGGGATGAGGCGTAATCGCGATGATGGTGATCGCCTTCGCTTCAGGCCCATAATACCAAACACCCCGTAGGCACCGGGCGTTTGGTTCTCAACGGCGGCTGCGCGCGCTTCCAGTTCCCCGGCGGCCCCTGGCTTTGTTCGTTTTGGAGATGGCATGTCCGATTCCCTGCGCGCGGTCCGAAGGTCGAAGACTTATTGCATCCCAGCAGGGAGCCTGAGAGCGCCAACGCCCACTTGTGGGAAAGTGGGCGATGCCTCCCTGGGGCATGGCGTCATCCGTTGGGAGGCGTTTGCCCCTGCCGCACCTCGCCCAAGAGGTACGTCGTCTTCGCCTGCGACTCGTAATACGTCCGCATGACCATCTCGGCGAGCACGCCCATCAGGATGCTCATCACGCCGCCGAGGAAGAACATCACCGCGAGGACGGGCAGGGGAGTCTCGACGAACGACTTGGGCGGGAGGTCGTAGCCGAGCGGCCAGGGGAAGACGTACTTGAAATAGAGCATGGCCGCGAAGCTGAAGAAGCTCAGCAGGATCGACCAGAGTCCGATCCGGCCGAACAGGTGAATCGGCCGCTGGGCGTAGCGCTGGTAGAACCGGATCAGGATCAGGTCGAGAACGACGTTGAACGTCCGGCCCAGCCCGTACTTGGTCCGCCCGGCCGTGCGGGCGCGGTGGTTCACGACCAGCTCGGTGACGCGCGCGCCCTGCCACGCCGCGAAGATCGGGATGAACCGGTGCATCTCGCCGTAGAGACGGACCCCTTCGAGCACCCGGCGGCGGTACGCCTTCATCGTGCAGCCGAAGTCGTGGAGCGGCACCCCCGAGATCCGCGCCACGAGCCGGTTGGCGATCCGCGAGGGGATCTTGCGGGTGAGCAGCGTGTCCTGCCGGTTGGCGCGCCAGCCCGAGACGACGTCGAAGCCTTCGTCGAGCCGCGCGAGTAGCCGGGGGATGTCGGCCGGGTCGTTCTGGCGGTCGCCGTCCATCGGCACGAGGACGTCGCCCCGGGCCAGGTCGAGCGCCGCCGAGAGCGCGGCGGTCTGTCCGCAGTTGCGCCGGAGGAACGCCACGCGGACATGCGCGGGGTCGGCGTCGTGGATCTCGACGAGCCTCTGCGTGGTGCCGTCGGTCGACCCGTCGTCGACGAAGATTAACTCATAAGGGAGCGGCTGCACGCGGAGCACGGCGTTCAGCTCGGCGTGCAGCGGGACGACGTTTTCCACCTCATTATACACGGGAACCAGCACCGACAACGCGGGGGCCGGCGGCGCGTGAGAGGCCAAGGGTTTCGCTGACAAGGCTTCCGTCATCGGCGTTTTACCGTTTTCCATGTTCCCAGCACTCGGTGCATCGGCGGAAGCCGCAGACCCCTCACCCTAACCCTTTCCCCGCAGAAGGGGAGAGGGAACCAGGATCAGCGAATCGCAGATTCATACACAAATTCGATGAAGCCGCTTAACCCATCATAAACTGGACGAGGTGCCGCCGGCTGATGACGAGCGCTTCGCGCCGTTTTTCGAGCGAGCCTTCGAAGGCGCGGTCCTCCACTTCGATGGCGACATGGCCATCATACCCTAC
Organism: Isosphaeraceae bacterium; assembly: GCA_031291845.1. Taxonomy (GTDB): domain Bacteria; phylum Planctomycetota; class Planctomycetia; order Isosphaerales; family Isosphaeraceae; genus DAIDJG01. Next base: position 37,034 of record JARLIH010000483.1, read on the forward strand.
CTCGGCGAGCGCCCCGAGAAACGCCCCCCAGCGCACGTCGCCGAGGCCGGGGAGCTTGGGAGTGTGCCAGAGCTTCGGGTAGGCGAGCAGTCCGTGCGCATCGAGCGCAGCCCGATCGATCCGGGCGTCCTTGGCGTGGACGTGCACCAGGCGGTCGCGGAACTCGTACAGGGGCGCGACATAGTCCATTTGTTGCCAGATCAGGTGCGACGGGTCGAGGTTCAGGCCGAAGCTCTTGCTGGGGATCTCCTCGAACATCCTCCGCCAGATGGCCGGGCTGGTGGCGAGGTTCTTGCCACCGGGCCACTCGTCGGCCGTGAACAGCATCGGGCAGTTCTCGATGCCGATGCGCACGCCTTTGTCCTCGGCATGCTGGACGAGAGGGCGCCAGGTTTCCAGGAAGCGCGGCCAGTTCGCCTCGACCGAGAGCGCGGGGGCCCGGCCGACGAACGTGTTGACCACGCCGACTCCAAGCGCGGCAGACGCGTCGATGACCTTGTGCAGGTGGGTGACGGCCAGCTCGGCCTCCGCCGGGTCAGGCGCGAGTGGGTTCGGATAATAGCCCAGGCCCGAGATCGCCACGCCATGCAAGGCGGTCAGGTCTTGCACCTTCTCGATGGCGTCGAGCGTCAGGTTCGTCACGTCGAGGTGCGTCACCCCCGCATATCGCCGCTCGGCCTTGCCCGGGGGCCAGCACATCAGCTCGACGCTCGAGAACTCAGCCTCCGCCGCGAAGCTCAAGACTTCCGGCAGGTTGAACTCCGGCACGATCGCGGAAACGAAGCCGATCTTCATGGCGTGCACCCCTTCGCAGACGACTCATTCACACGAACTGCCTCTACGGTTACCCAACGCTGCTCATGGGCGCTTCGGGCAATCGCCTCGCACAGACGAACTTCACGGTCCCCGTCGTCAAAGGTCGGGAACGCGGGCGAAGTCGCCCCCGCCTCGCCGATCCATTGATAAACCGCCCGGAAGAGCTGCTTGAACGTGTCGGGGAAACCTTCCGCATGGCCACCGGGATAGTCGCTGATCGCCGCGGCCTCCGGGGAGAGCAGGGCGGGGTCGCGCTCGAGCCATTCGCTCGGTCCCTTCCTACGGCCGATCCAGAGACCGTTCGGCTCCTCGCTGTCCCACGAAAACGAGCCCTCGGTCCCGGCCACCTCGAGCAACACCCGGTTCTTGCGCCCGGCGGTCATCTGCGAAACGTGGAAGGAGCCGCGTGCCTCGGCGCCGATCCGCAGCAAGACGGCCGCGTAGTCGTCGGTCGTGATCGCGATCGGGCGAGACGACCCCGCATCCCCGGACCCTCGAAACGTCTCGGCGGGCCCGATGGGCCTGAACCGCTGGGCATGAAACGTCGCCAGGTCGGCACACACCGCGCGGATGCGCTGCCCGACGACGAACTGGGCCAGGTCCATCCAGTGCGTACCGATATCGGCGACCGCCCGTAGGTTCGTACCGCCGTCGGGTTCGACGCGCCAGTTGTAGTCGTCGGGGTAAAGCAGCCAGTCCTGCGTATAAGAACCCGTCACGCTCAAGACCCGCCCGATGTCGCCGCGCGCGATGCGCGACCGCATCTCGTGGCAGAGCGGATAGAACCGGACGTTGTAGTTCACGGCCGCGGCCTGGCGCGGGCGAGAACGTGCCAGCGCGCACAGAGCCGTGGTCTCGGCCGCCGTGACGGCCAGAGGTTTTTCGCAGACCACGTGCCGCCCCGACTCGAGCAAGCGACACGTCTGATCGAAGTGGGCGCCGTTGGGTGAGGTGACGTGCACCACTGCCACCGACCCATCGCCCACCAAGTCGTCCAGATCCTCGTAAACGCGCGGGATCCCGAGCTGCCGAGCCAGGGGCCGCACGCGCTCGGGCGCCGAACCGAGGATCCCGACGACCGGGATGCCGATCCGCCGAAGCGCTTCGACGTGGACCGGCCCAATGAAACCGCCGCCGATCAAGGCGGCGTTCGGGGCGTCGGGGATGATGGACGGCGAACCCATGAAGACCCGCTCCACTAGAACCGCGCGAGAGCGAAGAGGATCCCGATCAGCAGTCCCCCGAAGTGCGCGGCGTTGGCGACCGGCAGCATTGGCAATGCCGCGCACAGAACCAGCCAGAAGAGCATGCTCCGCACGCTCCGGGGGTGGATGAACATCCCCTGCTCGGGTTGGTTGCGGCTCTTCATCCAGACGTAGCCAAAGAGTGCGTACACCACGCCCGACATGCCACCGAAGGGCATCGGAAACGCGTAGAAACTGAGCATGAATGCGTACTGGATCATGTTCGACGCCACGGCCGACAGCAAGACCAGGATGAACAGGGTGCGCGAGCCGCGGGAGTATTCGATGACCGTGCCGAAGTAGAGCAGCGCCCACATGTTGAAGGCGAGGTGCAGGACGCCGAAGTGCAGGAAGATCGGGGTGACGAGCCGCCACAGCTCGCCCGACTCGACCTCGCGAAGGAGTTGCGAACGCGGGATCCCGCGATCGTCTTTCATCACTCGGGTAAGGAGCAGCTTGTCCCTGACCTCTTCGCCCCACCCGGGCCAGTTCTGGCCGATGAACACCAGGACGCAGAGCGCGATCAGCGTCACAGTGAGCGGGCGGCCGTTGTAATTGACGCCGTCCCAGCGCCCCTTCATGTCCCGGACGCGCTTGCGGTAATCGCGCTCCAGCCGCTCCGCCTCGCGCCGCGCGGCTTCCGCGGCCACGGGGGCATCGCGGAAGCGGGGGTTGGACGGATCTTTCTCGAACGCCGCGAATTCTTGGCGCGCCTGCGGAACGTGGTCCTCGTGGTAGACCCAGAGGGCCCACCGGTCCCCCTCGGGCTCGACGCGCGTGGTCATCCCGAGCCCTTCGAGGTGGTCGGACAGCAGGCGCGCGTCACCTTCGTTCGGAAGCGTTCCGAGATGGCGCAAGGGTGCGGTTCCCCGAAAGGAAAGCGGCCCGCCGGGCGTACTGAGCGCCACGAGGCGGGCCTATCAGGCTACCAGATCGCTCGAGGGGATGCACCCGGCAAGTGCACTCTTGTCGGGTGGGTCAGCCCGCCAAGGCGCCAACCCACCGCGCGCCCGGGACGGCGGGTCGGCGCCCTGGCGGGCTGACCCACCCTGGGGGTTGGATTCCCTACCGCCGCAAACACTCACTCACGCCGCGTTGACGCGCTGAGGCACCGTGCGCCCGACTTCTTGCTGCGCGGGCTCGGACCCTTCCTCGTGATACTCGGCGTCGGTATTCACGCGCCAGGTGTCAAACTTGCCCAGCCCAAGGATGTTCCGCGCGGCGAGCACGGCGGTCATCATCGAGTGGTCCTGGTTGTTGTACTTGTGCATGCCGTTGCGCCCGGCGAGCTCGAGGTTGGGCAGTTTCTTGAGCCAGTCGCGGATGACGGCCAGGTGGTCCTGGTAGACGTCGTCGTAGACCGGGTACGCCTTCGGCATCCGGACGACGCAGCCGTCGATGATCTCCGAGGCCTTCACCAGCCCGATCGCGTCGATTTCCTTGCGCCCGAGGGCCACGAGGTCGGCGTCGGACATCGTCCAGAGGTCGTCCCCCTCGAAGCAGAAGTACTCCAGCCCGAGGCTGCTCTTGCTCTGGTCGGGGACGAGCTCGGGGGACCAGTTCTTGAAGTTCTGAACGCGGCCGAGCCGGACGTCGGGCTCGTGGATATAGATCCACGTGTCGGGGAACGTCTCAGGGCGGTCGACGATCAGCACAACCGTGAGGAAGTCACGGTACTTGAGCGACTCGGCCGCTTCGACCACCGCGCGGGGGGGCTGCGGGCTCATCGCGCGGATCAGCTCGCGGATCGGCAGGGTCGACAAGAAGTTCTCGCCGTGATAGCGGGTCAGGCGGCCGTTCGAATCGCGGGCGACGAACGAAGTCACCGCGGAGCCGTCGTGCTCGACCTTGACGACGCGCTTGTCGTGATGAACCGCGCCGCCGCGCTGGCGGACCAGCTCGCGTGCGGCCTCCCACATCTGCCCGGGGCCGAGCCGAGGGTACTGGAAGCTGTCGATCAGGGTCTTGATGACCTCGCCCTTCTTTTTCCCGAGCTGGCCGAAGAGGGCGTTCCAGACCGCGCCGACCAGGCTGAGACCCTTGATGCGCTGGGCCGCCCAGTCGGCCGAGATCTCGTTCGTCGGCATCCCCCACACCTTCTCGGTGTAGGTCTTGAAGAAGATCTCGAAGAGCATGCGGCCGAAGCGGTTAACGACCCAGTCCTCGAAGCTCTTCTCGGGCTTGATCGGGAAGGCACGGGCCTTGAAATAGCTCGCGACGATCAGCGACGCCCGGATCGGACCGAGCCCCAAGAGCGCGTTCGCGGGCTTGAGGGGGTAATGGAAGAACTTACGGTTGTAATAAATGCGGCTCATTCGCGAGCGCGTGATGAACTGGTCGCCCAGGATCTCCTGCCAGATCCGGTTGACCTCCTCGCTCTTGGAGAAGAACCGGTGGCCGCCGATGTCGAAGCGGTATCCCTTGTACTGGTCGGTCCGGCTGATGCCGCCAACCATCGTGGGGTCGGATTCGAGCACGACGCAGCCGTGGCCGTGCTTCGTGAGTTCGTAGGCGGCCGTCAATCCGGCCGGGCCGCCGCCGGCGATCACGGTCGAGTGCGCGGCGACGACGGCGACGGCGTCGGGGTCGTCGACCTTTGTCCAGCGGTGCGGCGGCAGTCCGGTTCCGGTACGAACCGTGTCCGGCCTCGGCGAATCCATGCCCATCCGGGCCTCCCATCCTTTGGAGGTTGATGCACAAACGCCGGCTGCACGTCCCTGGTGAAGTGTCTCTGCTCGCGATTATTTTCGACTGCCAACCCGCCGGAGTTTTGGCATAATTCGCCCGAACGGTCAAGGTCGGCGACCGCGACCGGCGCACCGGCGGCTCATTGACCGAGCAATTCGAGCGTCCGCTTGACGAAAGCCGAAGCAGCCGTAAGCGTTTCGTCGGGCGGCATCTTCAGGCCCTGGGCCCGCTCGAAGGCGTGCAGGTGGGCGACGTCGAGTTGGCCCGTTCGCACGTAAAGATTTTCGCAGGCGAGCATTAAACAGCGCAGGCCTGCCTCGCGGTAGCCCTTGTTGTAAACCAAGGCGCGCAGGCAGCAGAACATGGCCTCGTAAGCCAGGAAATTTGCGTCGGCTGGGTCACCCTGACCCGAGGTCTGGATGTTCCACGCGGCCTCGAGCCGATCGCCCGCCTTGGCCAGCAGGCTTCCGATCAAGCTCGGCGCGTCCTTGTCCTCGAAGAGGTAGGGGCTCTCCAGGCACTTTTGCAGCGTGTTGATGATCGCCATCGCCGGAAGGTCTCTCGTTTCGGATCAGGACTTCGGCGCGGAGGCGGGCTTCGCCTCGTCCGTTTTCTTGGTCGTATCCGGCGGCGCGTCCGCCTTCTTCGGGGGAACCTCAGGGGCGGGCGCGCCTTTCTCGGCGGGTCCCCCCTTCTTCGCCGCCGCGCCCTTGCGCGCGCCTTTACGCGCCCCCTTCGGCGCACCCGGCATCGTCCCAGGACCCATCCCAGGCATCATCATCTTTGGTGGCGCGCCCGGCCCCCCCTTCGGCACGTCCACCGCGAGCGACGGCGCGGTTGCGGGCGCTGCGATAGGCAACGCGGCAGGCACGGGCGTGGGATTGTATACGGATTGGTCCTTGACCGCCCGCTCGATCCCCTTGTCGGGCGACACGAGAGCACTGACCTCGAGCATCGGCACCGCCGCAGCCTTCATCCCCTCGATCAAAGGCGCGGGGAAGAGACCGAACACCACGACCACGAAGGTCCCGATCACGATCGGCAACGAGATCGCCGACGACGGCTGGCCCAGCGCTCCCCCCTCAGGATGACGAAGGAACATCGCCTTCAGCACGCGCACGTAATAAAACGCCGAGATCACACTGTTCAAAAGGCCAAGCGCCACGAGCCAGAGCAGCGTCAACCGCCCCGGCACGTCTTTACCCTCGTTGAGAGCTTCCATAAACATGTAAAGCTTGCCAAAGAACCCGGCGAGCGGCGGCATGCCGATGAGCGACAGCATCAGGAGCAGGATACAGGTCGCCAGGGCGGGGTTCTGGAACCCGAGGCCGTTCAGGTCGCTGATGTTGTCCGTCTTCTTGTCACGGGCCAGCCAGGCCGCGACGGCGAACGCGCCGAGGTTACTGAAGCCGTAGACCACCAGGTAGTAGAGCACCGACCCGGCCGATTCCGCGTGCCGGACCGACACGCCGGCCGCGACGACGCCGACGAGCATGTAGCCGGCGTGCGCGATCGAGGAGTATGCCAGCATTCGCTTCAAGTTCCGCTGCGCGAGCGCGGCGAGGTTGCCGAACGTCATCGACGCCGCCGACAGCGCGGCCACGACGCCGATCCAGCCGGGCGTCGAGGCGTTCCCCGCCTGGCTCGACCAGGGGCCGAGCGCAAAGAGGAGCACCTTCATCAGGGCCACGAAGCTGGCGACCTTCGAGCCGGTGGCGACCCAGGCCGTGACCGGGGCCGGAGCCCCTTCGTACGCATCGGGGGCCCACTGGTGAAAGGGCACCGCCGCGACCTTGAAGCCGAAGCCGACGAGCATGAGCAAGAGCGCGGTCGCGCCGACCACGTTCCCCCCCAGACCGATCGCGTGCGAACCGATCTGCGGCGTCAGCGCCAGGTGGATCGCGTAAAACGTGGTCGTGCCCGTCAGTCCGTAGAGCAGGCTCAGGCCGAAAAGGAACAGCGCTGAGGACACCGAGCCGTACACGAAATACTTCAGCCCCCCTTCCGCCGAACGTCTCCTGTCTTTCTCGATCGCCGTGCAGAGGTAAAGGCAGATCGTCATCATCTCCAAGGTCAGGAAGAGCGTCAGCAGCTCGTCGGCCGCCGCCAGCAGCATCATCCCGACAGTCGACCAGAACAAAAGCCCGAAGTACTCGCCCCAATTGTCCGTGAACGTCCAGGCCGTCGACATCCGCACGACGAGGGCCAGCATGAGGATGAACACGACGTTCAAGGTCTCGGTCAGCAAATCGCCGGCGATCGTGCCGAAGAAGAGTACCGGGTCAGGGTGAATCTGGGGGTCGATTCGGACGAAGTTGAGCGTTTCCTGAAGGCCATAGACGTTGAACCGCACGATGAAGGGAACCAAAGCAACCGCCAGCGCGAGAACCGTCCCCACCATCGCGAGTCGCGCCGTGGTCTGCTGGCGCTCGGCGCTCGGGCGCTTGCGGAGCCAGCCGACGTCGACCATCAGGACGAGCATGCCCCACGCTGCCAGCGTGATCTCGGGGGCGAGCACGAAGAAGTTGCGGAAGTCGAGCGTCAAGGCGGCGGTCGGAGACATCGGCTTGGGGCCCTTGAGCGGGAAATCGGTCGAGGGTTCACCCGGCTCGGCCGGGGCCGGTCGGTGAGCTTACCCCGAGAGGCTGTCGTAGCGATCCACGTCGGCGGCGTGCCAGCGGCGGTAGCAGAGCAAGACCAGGCCGATCCCCACCGCCACTTCCGCCGCGGCGACCGTGATGACGAAGATCGCCATCATCACGCCGGTCAGCGGGCCCTCCGTCGCCGGCGGCTCGCCGTAGCGCCAGAAGGCGATGAAGTTGATGTTCGCGGCGTTGAGCATGATCTCGATCGCCATCAGCACCGCGATCGCGTTGCGCCGGACCAGCACGCCGATCAGGCCGATCGAGAACGAGGCGGCGGCGAAGTAGAGGAACCAGCTCAAAGGGATGTCTGTGCTCACGGCGCGATCACCTCATTATGGCTGCGGCGGACACAATCGAACCCATCCCGAGTCTGCGGCGCGGCCCCTGACTCTTCCTCAGCCGGCGGACGTGGAAACAGGCTCGGCGCCCGCAACTTGTCCATTCCCCGGCGCGGGATGGCCGTCTCCATTTCCGCGCACGACCCACGCGGCATGACTGCCCCGACGGGGCGACTCGGCGTCGTCCCCCTCGCGGTACGCGACGACGACCGCGCCGACGAGGGCCGCCGTCAGCAGCAGGCCGGCCACCTCGAACGGCACCACAAACCGCGTTAAAAGCTCGCGGCCGACCGTCCGCCCCATGTCGTTGACCGCGGCCGCTCGCGCGGGAACGGGCTCCCCCGGCTCCACTTTCGGCACCGGCGGCCGCGATTCGGCGGCACGCCAGGGAGACCGTCCCTTGAGGCCAACCTGGTCATTGATCCCAAAGGCCAGCACCAGGAACAGCCCCAGGCCCGCAATCAGCGCAGGCAGCGCCCAGGCACCGCGCGCGATCGTGGTCGTTTCGTCCCCTTGCACGTGCCGCGTGAGCATGATCCCGAACATCATCAGGATCGCGACCGCGCCGATATAGACCAGGACCTGCACGGCCGCCAGGAACTCGGCCTCCAACAGCACGAACTGGCAGGCGACAATGAAGAAGAATGCCACCAGGTAAAGCGCGGCGTGCACGAGGTTGCGTGCCAGCACCGTTCCGAGGGCGGCGAGCAGTCCGAGCACCGAGATGATCACAAACAGGGTCGTCACGAGGTCCGACTCCGAACCGTAGGTGTCTGTCAAGTTGCCGGCGAACCTGTTTCACCAACCGCGCGAGGCCCTTTGCCGGGCCGGCATTCTCAACGCGCCGCGGCCACCGCGGGCTTGGCCGCTTCTCCCCTGTCGCTCAACCGGTTGACCCAAACCACGAGCCCGATCAGGAGCAGGGCCAGCGGCCCGGTCACGAGCCAGCCGACCAGCCAGTTCACTTCCCAGCCTCCCAGACGGAACACGCGGCCCGGACGCAGCACCAACTCGTACCAGATGGCGGCGATCATCACGTTGGCGATGCTGATCGGTACCAGGTGCTTCCACGCGTAGTTCATCAGCCGGTCGACCCGCATGCGAGGCAGCGTGGCGCGGATCCAGAACATGACGAAGACGAAGAACGTCACCTTCGCGAAGAAAACGCCCACCATCACCAGGTTCACGAGCACGAACGTGCCGAAGCCTTCTTTGCCCAGGACCGGCAGGTACGACGAATGGATCAGCCCGAGCATCCCGGCCGGGAAGTCGCTCCAGGGGACGAGGGTCCCGCCACCGAAGTAAAGCACCGTCGCGATGCAGCAGACGCCGAACACGCTCAAATACTCGGCCAGGAAGAACAGGCCGAACCGCATCCCCGAGTACTCGGTATGGAACCCGGCGATGATCTCCGACTCCGCCTCCGGCAGGTCGAACGGCGCACGGTTCACCTCGGCGATGCTCGCGATCAAGAGCGTCAGGAACCCGACCAACCCCGGCGGCGAGAAGATAAACCAGCCGTGCTCCATCTGCTTGTCGAAGATCGTGTTCAGGCTTAGGCTGCCGGCCCAAAGCACGACCGGGATCGTTGCCAGGACCTGCGGCACCTCGTACGACACGAGCTGCGCGACCGACCGCATCGCCCCCAGCAGCGAATACTTATTGCGGCTCGACCACCCCGCCAGGAAGATCCCCATCGGCGAGAGGCTCGACACCGCCACAAGGTAGATCAAACCCGACGGCAAATTCACCGGCGCCAGCCCAATCCCAAACGGGACCACCGCGAGCACCAGGAAGGCCGAGACCAGGATCAACACCGGCGCGAGGATGTGGACCCACTTGTCCGCCGTCCTCGGCACGATGTTCTCCTTGATCAGCAGCTTAAGCCCGTCGGCGATCGGCTGGAGCAGCCCCAAGGGCCCCACGCGGTTCGGGCCGATCCGGTCCTGGAACCGCGCGGCGACCTTGCGCTCGGCCCACACCATGTACGCCACGATTCCCGGGAAGAGCCCGAAGAACCCGAGCGCCAGCCAGAGCACCCAACGGACCACGGTGTTCCAGCTCAGCTCGATCTGCTGTTGCTGGGCCCAAACGAGCGCCCCGGCCCAGTCAATCGCGACGTTCACCGTTGCCGTCCCCCCCGTCAGAACCCCGCCCTCTCGCCGCCCGATACGCCGCTCACGTCCACTTCAGCACGCCCTTCGCCCAGGCGTACGTCAAGCCGACGAACAGGATGACCAGGAAGACGATCATTTCGATCAGCGCGAATGCCCCTAACCCCCCGTAGCTCACCGCCCACGGGTACAGGAACACCGTCTCGATGTCGAACACAACAAACATAATTGCGTAAATGTAATACTGAATCCGAAACCGGACCCACGTCTCGCCGAGGGTGATGACGCCGCACTCGTAGGTCTCGTACTTCGATCGCGAGCGTTTGCGCGGGGCGATCAGCCACACGATGAACAGCGGCGCCAGGGCAAAGCCGACCGCGCCCAGCAGGAGCAAACCGATGAAGACAAAGTTGTAGAGAACCATGAGGCTGCGATCCCGGACAGGTTCGTGGCGTCAGGACGCGGAGACGGTCACCACCTCGGTATCATCGTCGAGTGCCACGACGGTGACCTCGCCGTCGTCGCGCCGGAGGCGGATCGTGGGCTGATGGCAGTACGAGGCTTTGCCCCCCATTTCCATCCCGCCGACCGGCCGGAACCCTTCGAGCTCGACCACGCCCTCGACGCGCGTGATCCAGGCCTTATCACCAACCCGGACTTTTTGGGTCACGCGCAAGCGAGTTCCAGGTGTATACGTCGGTGGTGGCGGTGTCGGAATCATGGGATCTTCCAGCGCTACGAGCGCCAAGGGGCACTCGGCCGAATTCGGGCCCGTGCGGTCGTTCCGCACATCGGGGAGGGCTGTGCTGAACGGCCCGCGCCTGTCAAGTGTCGTACACGGAGCGGACATCTTAGGCCCTCCGCGCGCACACGGCAAGGGGCTACCGATACTTGGTTTCGGGTGCCCAATCGAGCTACAATACGACAGTTGTCACAGAGCGAAGTCGAGGACCGGTCACCAGGCGATGAGGGTAGGGTGCTTGCATGAGAACCAAGACGAGGCTCGCGTTGATCGCCGTCGCATTCCTGACGGGATTGCTCTTTCTCGGGTGGCGCGCGGCGCGCGACATGGGGGATCGAGCTCGTTGCATGAACAAGCTCAAGCAAATCGGCCTCGCACTCCACTGTTATCAGGAGTCGTACGATTACTTCCCAAGCGCTGCCCTACCGAACGAGGCGCTGCCCGTCGAACGACGGCTCAGTTGGCTCGTCGCGCTTTGGGGCTTTTACGAAGCGGGCCCAGTGCTCGAAATCGACCGCACTCGAGCATGGGACGAGGGCGACAATCGACGTTTGAAGGCGCGTTATCATGATAAGTTGACTGGCGCTGTGTCCGAACACGAGCTCGGGACGTTCGCCTTGGTGCGCTGCCCCGCTCAGCGCACGGCCGGAACTATGGCGAAGCCCAGCGTCACGGATTATGTCGGAATTACCGGCGTGGATACCGATTCACCGACACTCCCGCTCGACCACCCGCGTGCCGGTTTCTTCGGATACGACCGTTGCGCCCGGACCGCGGACGTAAAAGACGGGATGTCAACCACGATTGCTGTCGCCGAGACCGCCTGGCGCAATGGACCGTGGATTGCCGCCGGGTCGGCCACATTGCGGTCCGTCGATCGGAGACAACGCCCGCACGTCGGCCCCGGCCGTCCGTTCGGGGGGCTCCACCGAGGTGGCGCGCTGGTGCTGATGGTCGATGGCTCAGTACGCTTCGCCTCCCAGAGCGCCGACCCCCGTGTCCTTGAGGCGCTCGCCACGATTGCGGGCGGTGAAGCTGTCCCATCGTCAGAACGATGATCTACCGTAGGGTGCATGAAATGCACCGGTGCATTTCATGCGCCCAAGGAAAGACGCAACGCTCACGATGCACGTCGATCACTTCCGCTTCGGCCCTTGCCGGTAGAGCGGATCCGTCTCCTCGGTCAGGTACCCGCCCAAGAGCAACAGGCTGCTCGGCGGCTTGGCCCGGGCCAGCACATCGGAGCAAGATAATTCGATTTGATGGAACCCGCACTGCGTCAGCGTCGCGATCGACGTGCCCCAGACCACCCCGCGGACCTGCGCCCACCAGCTCGCGGTCGCGCACATCGGACACGGCTCGGCCGTCGAGACCAGAACGATTCGACGCGCGTCGAGCTTCTTCTCGGCCATGAGCCGCAAGGCGTTCATCTCGGCGTGAGCCGTGGCGTCCGTCGCCCCGGAGTTGCCCACCGCGGCCAGGAGCTCGCCCGTAGGGAAATCGGCCAGCGCGCAGCCAAATGGCCAGTCCGCCCGCCGCGCCTCGGCGATCGCTGCGCGCATCAGCTCGCGGAGTCGCCCCCGCAACGCCTCGGGCCAAGGGTCCGCTGGGGCCATCGGGTTGCTCCTGGACGAGGCTAAGCGCACACACCTTGGATAGACGCTGATGTGATCTTTAAATCTGCGTTCATCTGCGCCATCTGCGGATCAAGCTCTTGATATCAGGCCTTCTCGACCGCGACCGGCTTGGCCGCCGGCTTCGGCGCGGCGGGCTTGGCGGCTGCGCCAAGGGCCTTCTGAAGGCGCTGGTCTTTTTTCTTGGCGACCTTGGCCCGCTCGGCCTTCTCGTCGTCGCTGTTCCACGCCTCGGGGTGGGTCCGGGCGTAGTACTCGCTGGAGACGAGCAGGTCCTGGAGACTGTAAATGTGCGTCTGGTGCCGCTCGTAGTTCGACAGCTCGAAGTTCTGGTCCATCTTGATGGCGTCGAACGGGCAGTACTCGGAGCAGAGCCCGCAATTCATGCAGACGTCCATGTCGATGAAGAACTCTTCGGGCAAGGGGACGACGTTCCCCTTCGGCCCCTTGGCCTGGGTCATCCAGATGCACTGCGGGGGACAAACCTTCGCGCAGATATTGCACGAGGTGCAGCGGACGTTGCCGTCCTCGGTGTCGTAGACGAGTACCGGCAGCACGCGGAAGCGCTCGTAGGTGGGGAGGCGCTCGTCGGGATACTCGACGGTGAAGATCCCTTCCTGGGTCGCGTCCTGGGTGACGACCGGCGCCTTGCCGTGCTCGGGCCGGTTCCACCAGAAGTCCAGTTTTTGATGGCCGCCCCCGCGCCGGTGGAGGCCCTTGCCCGTTCGGATGTCGCGCCAGAAGGTCAGCAGGAAGCGCCGCAGCGTGACCAGGTGGCCGATGACAATTCCCGTGCCTGCGCTCATTTCGATAGATCCTCGAAAATCATGCCCTGTTGCCGCTGCGCTGGACTCTTTGGGGGGGTGCGCGAAACCACCTCTTGATTCAGATTGATTCGCGTTGGCGCGTCGCACGCACCTTGCGATGGCGTCATCGACTAGCGGTCCACCTCGCCCAGCACGATGTCCAGGCTCCCCAGGATTCCCACCACGTCGGCGATCGTGTGGCCGAGGCACATCGGCTCGAGCGCGGTCAGGTTGATGAAGCTTGGACTGCGCACGTGATAGCGATAGGCCGTCGGTCCGCCGTCGGCGACGACGTAGTAGCCCAGCTCTCCCTTGGGGTTCTCGACCCGCGAGTACGCTTCGCCGGCCGGCACCTTGATCTGGTAGCTCTTCTTGCCCGGCAGGATCGGCCCCTCGGGGATGTCGGCCAGGGCCTGCTTCAGGATCTTGACGCTCTCCCGCATCTCCAGGAGCCGCACGTAATATCGGTCGTACAGGTCCCCCGTCGAGCCGGTGATGACGTCGAAGGAGAACCGGTCGTAGATGCTGTAGGGAGCTGCGCGGCGGATGTCGTAGGGCACTCCCGAGGCCCGCAGCACAGGGCCGGCGGTCGAGTAGGCAACCGCCTGCTGAGCGGTCAAGACACCGACCCCCTTGCAGCGGTCGAGCACGATCTCGTTGGCCGAGAGGTACTTGTCGAGCTCGTCGATCTTGCCGTCCAGCCGGTCGTTGACGATGCCCCGACAGCGCTCGAGCCAGCCGGGAGGAAGGTCGAACGCCACGCCGCCGAAGCGGTAGTAGTTGCACATCATGCGGCTACCGGCCGCCCACTCGAACAGGTCGAGGATCAGCTCGCGCTCCTCGATCGCGTAGAGGGCGGGCGTGAAGAAGGCCCCGAGGTCGTTCAGCAGGAAGCCGATCGACCACATGTGGCTGGCCACCCGGGTCAGCTCGGCCATGATCACGCGGATGTACTCCGCCCGCTCGGGAGGCTTCGCGTCGTCCCCCATGAGCTGCTCGACGGCCAGGGCGTAGCCGAAGTTGTTCCCCATGCTCGTCAGGTAGTCGAGCCGGTCGGTGAACGGAAAGTTCATCAGGAACGTGTTCCGCTCGCCGATCTTCTCGTGGTTCCGGTGCATGTAGCCCATGACGGGCTTGAGTCCGATGATCGTCTCGCCGTCGACCCGCAGGTTGATGCGGAACACGCCGTGCGTGCTCGGGTGCTGCGGCCCCATGCTGACCATGAACTGGTCCGTGTCGAGCTCGCTCACGTGCACGCCGCTGGGGACCAGCCCAATGCCCTTGGTGTCGGCGTTGCTGTCGAGCTTGGCCCAGTCCTTATAGTCCTTGGGGATTTTCATGTTCGTGCCGTACGGGTTCACTTCCTCCGCGCGGAAGTGGCGCCCGAAACCTTCCTCGACCCGGCTGTCGAAGACCTTCGTGGGTCCTTCGTAGTAGGGCTCGAGGAAGTCCTTGCGGAGGGGGAAGTACGCGAACCCCTCCCACATGAGGATGCGTGTGAGGTTGGGATGGCCGGCGAACCGGACCCCCATCATGTCGTAGACTTCGCGCTCCTGGAAATCGGCCCCGGGCCAGATACCGATGACCGAAGGAACCTCACCGGCCCCTTCCGCCTCGCCCGTCCGCACCCGCAGCTCGATCAACGTGCCCGGCTTGCCCGTGCTGTCGAGCTGGTAGTTGACCTCGATGCAGTCCTCGTAGTGAACGCTCTGGAGGCTGACGAGATAGTCGTAACGGATCGGGTTCTCGTCGTGCAGGTAGCGGGCAACGGCAAGCAGCTTCTCGGCCGGCACCAGGAGCGCGGCCTGGATGATCGTGGCCGTGTCGGCCCCGAACCGAGCGTTCAATCGGTCGGCCAGCGCCTTGAGTCCATCGTTGCCCAGCCAGACCAAGGTCGGCCGCGCCTCGGCCCGCTTGACCTTCTTCGCCGCCTTGGCCGCAGGCTTCGCGGGCGCTTCGGCAGGCGCCTCGGCCACGGCCTCACCGCGGGCCTTCGCGCGAATCAGGTCGATCTTGCTCGGCGCCTTCGCGACGGGCTCACCGCTCGTCGCCGCCTCATCGACTTCCGGCTGGGGCGCGAGAATCTTGGCGGGCTGGGTGAGCGTCGCTTCGCGCGCCTCGATCAGCCCCATAGCCGTCTTCTCAGCGGCGATCTCCACCGTGCGCAGGTCGATCAGGTCGGGACCGAGCACCGGCACCGGGATATCGCGCTCGACGTCGTTGCGGTACCACGGGCTCTGCGTGATCCGCTCGCCGTCGATCTTCTTCTGGAGCATGATCAGGCCGTTCAGGAGGGCCTGCGGGGTCGGCGGGCACCCGGGGATGTAGACGTCGACGGGCAGGAACTTGTCGATCCCCGAGACGACGTTGTAGCCTTCCTTAAACGGCCCGCCTCCCGTGGCGCACGCGCCCATGCTGATAACATATTTCGGCTCGGGCATCTGGTCGTAGAGCCGCGCGATCATCGGCATCATCGTCTTCGTGACGGTCCCCGAGACGATCATCACGTCGGCCTGCCGGGGCGAGCCGCGGAACACCTCCGCGCCGAAGCGGGCGATGTCGAACCGGCTCGACGCCGTGCAAATCATCTCGATCGCGCAGCAAGCCAGCCCGAACCCCAGCGGCCAGAGGCTCGAGCGGCGGCCCCAGTTGTAGACCGTATCGACCATCCCCAGGAGCTTGTCCCACGTCGTGACCAGGACGTGCTGCTCGAGTTCCTTTTGCAGCACCGGGTCGATGGCGGTGCTCCACTCGGGTCGGGTGATCGTCGGTGTCGCCATGGTAGCCCTTGGACTCGGTCGTCCATCGCGGAATGGAAGTCACTCGGCGCACGAATTGAACCGGGCTCAGCCCCGCGGCGACGTTCGTCGCGCTCGCACTGCCCGCGGGCCGCGTTATCCTAAACAGGGGGCGAGGGCTACGCCAGAGGGGAGAGGGGCAAACTCGGTTCATCGGACGGCCTGTCCGGGTCTTCCCGCGCGTCAGGGCCTCGACCATAATACGACCATGGAACGCTCCGGGTTGCAACTCAGCGTCGCCACAATGCTGCTGCTGGTGGCCTGCGTCGCATTCAATCTTTGGCTCTTCAAGCTCGGTCCCCTCCTGGGGATCATCGGGCTCAACATCACCAAGCATGTCGTGATCGCCTGGCTCTGCCAGGTTCTCGGTGTCGACCGCCGCCGCAATCGCGCCGCCGCGCGACCCTTCGGCCACGGCGAAACCGCCCCCTCCGTGAACCCCGGCCTGATCCCACCGCCCCCTCATACCCCCTGAACCGATATCGAGCCTGGCAAATTAGGATTGCTTGCGAATCTGGCCAAGACGCTTTCGTGTCGGTGCCCGTTTTCGTGTGGGCGCGCAAGGCCGCGACGGCTACGATACGCCGGTCCGGGCTCAAGGACGCGTGCGCGGGCATTCTGGTTCAAGGAGGATGACGATGGGCGCGACACCTCGAGGACGCCTGCTGCTGGTCGAGGACGAGCAACTGCTTCGGACCCTGGTGGCCCAATTCCTGCGTGGCGAAGGCTTTGAGGTCGCCGAGGCACGCGACGGCCCCGAGGGGGTCGACGAGTTCACCGACTCCGGGCCGTTCGACCTCGTGCTGCTCGACCTGAACCTGCCCGGCTTTTCCGGCGTTGAGGTCTGCCGCCGGATCAAGCGTGAGAACCCCGAGCAGCACGTGATGATCTGTAGCGCAGCCATCTTGCACGAGCACGAGGTGGCGCTGAACCTGATGGGGGTGGACCACTACTTGACCAAGCCCTATCACCCCGAAGACCTGCTCACGCACATCGCCCAGGAGATCGGCCCGTGCCTGGAGCTCGCTCCGGTGCGGCGGCCCTCACTCCGCTCCGCCTGAGCCGACGTCTGCCGCTGGCGAAACCCCCGCGCTTGGCGTAGAATGCGCGGAGGAAAATTGGCCGCCCCCCCAGTGCGGGGCGGACTCATGGTATGACGGGCCGCACCGGGCCTGGATTTACGCGAAGGACGGTTTCATGGCTGGGAAACCGCTGAATCGTCTCGAACTGCGCCGCCAGAACGACGCCGCCGAACCTCTCGACCCGATGGAGGACGAGGCGGACGAGTTGATGGAGGACTTCGACGACGACGATGCCCAAGAGAAACGCCCCAAGAAGAAGGCCAAGGCCCCGGCCAAGGCGAAGACCAAGGCCACCAAAGCCGCGAAGCCCGCGACGCGCATGCGGATCGTCTGGGTCGTGACGAACGACGCGTTCAAGCCCGTGGGCACCTTCGAATATGCGCAGCGGGAAGCCGCCGAGGCCCGGGCCGCGGAGCTGACGGCGAAGGGGAAAGGGACGCACTTCATCCAGAAGGTGAAGGAGCCGATGCCCGACAACGCCCCCGGCCTGGGCGCTGCGATCCCGCGCACCCCCGTCGAGGCGACCCCCGCCAAGACCAAGGAAGCCGCCGCGGCCATTGAAGAGGAAGAAGAAGTCGAAGACGAGGAAGAAAACGACGTCGACGCCGATGAGGACGCCGAGACCGAGGCCGACGACGAAGAATAACCCCACGAGGGGGCTGACCACTTCGGCTTGAAGCCACAAAGAACGCCAGGCTCGGTGGGAATCGTTCCCCGAGCCTGGCGTTCTTCGTTGAATCGATCGGTCCCGACCAGTGCGATCGGGACAGACGTTAGTGGCGGAACCCTGGATCCGCCAGTGGGCGCACGAAGATTCGAACTTCGGACCTCACCCTTATCAGGGGTGCGCTCTAGCCAACTGAGCTATGCGCCCAACGTTTTGCGAACGTTCGAGCCCATTGTAATGTCCGCGGCCGCCACGTCAACCACCCACCCACCGGCACTCGATGGCCACGGTCGAAACTGACGGTCTGCCCCCATTGCTGAAGCCTCACACGGTTGACAAAACGGGCCCGGGTCGTTATCGTCGCAAACATTCATGTGAGGGGCAGATAGCTCAGCTGGTAGAGCACAGGACTGAAAATCCTGGTGTCGCCGGTTCGATCCCGGCTCTGCCCACTGCGCTGACTCAGCGCCGAACCCGGAGCAATAACGGAGGGCGGGTCAGCGCCCCCACGTCGATCGCCGCTGACCGCGACCCTTTCCGGCCGGTTCGCACCGCAAGCGATCATCGCAGCGCGAATGGGCGCCGACAACAGATTTGCCGTCCCGTAGCGAAGCCGATTCGGGACGGCGAAGCCTTACTCGGATCGGTCAATTCCGCCCGGGTTCCGAGGAGGGCTCTGGAGCAATGTCGTCTCCAGGCGCGGGGCCAGGAACTAGAGACAATGCAGGCTCCGAGTCGGTCCTCAGGGGGATGTTGCCCGACGTTCGCGGGGCGGTCTCAACCGCGTCGCCGGGCGGCGGCGCTGGCGGAAGTCGCGACATCAGCTGCTCCAGCTTCCGCTCCACCGCCGCCAGTCGCCGTTCGTGATCGTTGAGCCGTGTCGTGGGGCTCATGTCCCGCTCCAGCTCCATGAGCGGATTGGCGACCGGCTTAGGGGGGGCGCCTTGCAATCCTCTCGGGGACATCCCGTTCGCCGGTGCTGGTGGAAGATCCAAACGAGGCACTCCGATCACCGGGTCCGTCCCCATCTGAAGTGGCACTCGCCCGGAACCGGGCTTCGCCCCGGGGCTCTCGAGGACACGCAGGAGGCGGTCCAGTTTGTCCTCCAAGGCCCGCATCCGATCAGGCTGGCCCGCCGCCACGCCTTGGGGGCCAGCGACATCGGCCGAGGGACTTACCCCTCGAGCCGGGACCGGCCGGTCTTGCGCACGTACGGCGGCTACGCCGATTGCGGCCGAAAGGGCCAGCGCAGCCACGACACCAGTCAGCTTCAGCTTTGTCATGATCATCCCCTTCAGGATCGACTCCGCCGCGGCAACCACCCCGGCCGGGACCGTCCCCGCCGGCACCGCGCGCATGACGAACCACTGTGCCTGCCCGACCGTCGACCGCACGAGCCATGGCGCGGGCGCTGCCCGGGCCGACATCGCCGCCTCCAGCAGGCTCGCGGCGATGGCGGGCG
>JARLIH010000484.1 GCA_031291845.1 Isosphaeraceae bacterium
AATGGGCGCATGACGAAATATTAAGCAAATCTTCTACAATTCCGCGTCACCCGGCGAAGTCTTCATTTCAAGGGTCGAACAGGTGAACAACCAAAGAGTAGGTCCGTCCACATCCGAGGACGGCTCCCAACTTGTTCCCCAAGGCGCCCCTGCGGGCGCTGTTTCCGAGCTGCCGGCCGAAGCCGGCTCTCCGATCACGCTCGTGATCCCTGGGCGCAATGCGGCCCGCGTGGTTCGGCATTGCTTGGACGCGGTCGTTCCTCTGCTCGAACGGGGCGAGTTGGCGGAGATCATTTTCGTCGACGACGCCTCAACCGACGAGACCGCGACGATTGTTGCTCAATACCCGATTACGTGTCTGAAAGGGCAAGGACACGGCCCTGGGGCAGCGCGGAACTTGGGATGGCGGGAGGCACGAAGTCCGCTGGTCTGGTTCATCGACTCCGATTGCGTGGCTGAGCCCGACGCACTGAGCCGCCTCCGGAACCATCTGGGAGAGGAGCGGGTGGCCGCCGTGGGGGGAAGTTATGGCAACATGCGGCCAGACTCGCTACTCGCTTGCCTCATTCACGAGGAGATCGTCGAACGTCACCGACGGATGCGGCCGGAGGTCAATTTCCTTGCCACATTCAACGTCCTCTACCGCCGGTCGGCCCTCGAGGAGCTTGGCGGGTTCGACGAGCGGTTCCGACTCGCCCAGGACGCTGAGTTGGCTTTCCGGGTCCAGGAGGCGGGGTATCGGCTCCGCTTTGAAGCGGGGAGCCGGGTTGGACATTTTCATCCGACGCGACTACTCGCGTATTTGAAGACGCAGGCGCGTCAGGGATACTATCGCCTCCTTCTCTACCAGCGGCACCCGGGCAGAGCGAGGGGAGACGACTACAGTGGACTGATCGACTACGCGCAGCCGCCGTTGGCCTTGTTCCTGATGACTAGCATCGCCTTGGTGCCCCTGGGCGCTCCTGGGCTCTTGCCATCGTCCAGCGCTCTGCGCTACGCGTTGCTGGGCCTGCCACTGTTGCTGTCACTTTTACTTCTTGCAGCTTCCCTTCCCTTGACATTTCGAATCATCGGTCGGACGCGTCAGGTTCGTTATCTCTGGTTTGCCCCCATGAGTTTCGCACGCGCGGCAGCTCGAGGGTTGGGTTTGTTGATGTGCGCGCGTGATTTGGCCTGGTCCAAGCGTTCACGTCCTTGGCCTAGTCGGATTCGCAGCATTCGCTGCGATCCCGGGCCGTGAGTCAGACGCCTCCCATCCCGGGACCGCTCTGGAGCGCCGCCACGCCTGAGTTGCAGGCGCTTATCCTTTGGCTCCTCGAACAAACGCTGCACTCCAGCGTCGCATCGCCGAGTTGGAGGCACGGCTTCAGTGAACGCCACCAACTCGTCGCGCCCACCATCCTCGGACCCTCTCAGCGTCAAGAGTGCCCCACCTCGAAAGCCGTCCGACTGCACGCGCGGAGGGCAACTTGGTCGCGGAAACAGGCCTTACCCGTGAAGTGGAAACGCACGCGAAACGGCCTGGCCGCCACGTCGACCTGGATCGAGACCAGACAAGCCTCTGCAACTGGTGCAGTCTGATGGAAACGTGATCGATTTCCGGGAGGGCGCAAGAGAAAGGGGCTACGACTTTCGCCGTAACCCCTTGTACCTCTTCAGAATACCCCCACGGGGACTCGAACCCCGGTCCCTAGGCTGAGAACCTAGTATCCTAGGCCGCTAGACGATGGGGGCCTTGGTGAGATAATGAATTTTGTCTTGCGCGGTGGGCCGTGTCAAGTCCATCCGCGCCGAGTGTGGGAAACCTGGGAAGACCTCGATCGATGCCGAAGATCTTTGCGAACGGGCGGCGGTTGTTCTACGAGGAGTTCGGGGCGGGGGAGCCGCTGGTCTTCCTCAGCGGGCTGGGAGGCGATCATCGCGCGTTCAGCGTGCCGGTGCGCCACTTCTCCGCGCAGTATCGGGCGATTGCGTTCGACGCGCGCGATGTGGGGCAGAGCGACCGCGCGGAGGCTCCCTATTCGACGGCCGACCTCGCCGACGACGTCGCGGGGTTGTTGGACGCCCTCGACCTGGCTCCCGCGCATATAGTGGGGCACTCGCTCGGCGGGTTGGTCGCACAGGAGCTCGCGCTGCGGCACCCCGAGCGCGTTCGAAGCCTAGTCCTGGCGTCGACCCATGCCGGGGCGACCCCCTGGCGGCAAGCGGTGATCGACTCCTGGGTCGTGATCCGCGCGCGCACCGACCCTGGGTCGTTCGCTCTGTCGACGCTCCCTTGGCTCGTAGCGCCTCCGTTCTTCCGCAACGCTTCGCAGGTCGAGGGGCTCGTGCGCTTCGCCGAGCGAAATGCGTGGCCCCAACCCCCCGAGGCATTCGCGCGCCAGGCCGCCGCGGCCGTCGGGCACGACACGCGCGACCGGGTCGGTCAGATCCGAGTGCCGACGCTCGTGCTCGCCGGCGCACTCGACATCGTCAACCCGCCGGAGATCGCCCGCGCGCTGGCCGAGGCGATTCCCGGGTCACGCCTGAGCATCCTGCCGGACGTGGGGCACCTGCCGCATATCGAGGACGGGCCCGGGTTCCGCGAGGCCGTGGGACACTTCCTCCAGGAGCAAGCCATCCCCCAGCGCGGCTGAACGAGCCTCGTCTTGCGTTCGCGGGCGGTCTGAACTACGCTCGCGACACGAGCGCTGCTGCTCCACGTCCACACGAGTAACGAGGCAAGGAGGAGACCTTGGCGACCGAGGAAGAACTCAAGCGCGCGTACAAGGCGTTCAAGAAGCGTCTGAAGCTCGCGCGGCTGGACGACGAGTCGGGACTGAGCAAAGGAAGCAAGCGGTCGGGTATCGCGGGGATCACCCCTCCCACGGGCCACCCGCCCGGGATCTGGGAGGAGCTGGTCGTGCAGGGGAAGCTCAAGCGCGAGGGGGCCGGGACGTACTCGCTGGCCCAGGAGCTGTAACGTGGACCCTGGCGCGGCCGCCGAGCCCGATCGGGCGCGCTGGACTGACAGGCGTTTCCGCGCTCTGCTGGGGTGCGCGACGTTCGTCATGCTCGGGCTCTCCTGGCCCCTCTGGACTGCGCCCGAGGAGGCGTTTCCGCGAGTGCCGTTCCTCCGGCTCGCGGCCTGGGCCGGCGAACCCGCGGCGGTTGCCTGGATCGTCTACGCGGTCTTGCTCGCCGCTGTCGCGGCCGCCGCCCTGGCGCGGCGAGGATGGAAGTGGGCCGCGGGAGGGAGCGCGGTCCTCCTGGCTGCGCTGGTCGTGCAGGACCAGCACCGGTTCCAACCCTGGGTCTACCAGTTCCTGGTTCTTGACGTGGTTTTGCTCGCTTTCCGGCCCGAGCGCGCGTTGCGCTATGCGCGCTGGTGGTTCGGTGGGCTTTATTTTCACTCGGCACTCTCGAAGCTCGACGTCTCGTTCACGCGCGAAATGGGGGCCGTCTTCCTCGCGTCGCTCACGCGGCCGTTCGGCGCCGATCCCGCGCTCTGGCCCGACAGGTGGCGCGACGCCGCCATTCTCGCGATGCCTGCGGCGGAAGGAGTGGTCGCGGTGCTCCTGGTCCTGCCGCGCACTCGGCGCGTGGGCCTGGCGGGTGCCTTGGTGCTGCACGCCCTGCTGATCGCGATCCTTGGTCCCTGGGGGCTCGGACACAGCACGATCGTGCTGGTCTGGAACGCCGCGATGATGGGGGAACTGTGCGTCCTCTTCGGCCCCGATCTTGCACCGAGGGGGAAGTGCGTTGCGGGAGCGCGGGACGGCTGGTGCGCGTCGGCCGTACGTATCCTGTTCTGGTGCACCTTGGTCGCGCCGTTTGGTGAGCGGTGGGGCCTTCTCGATGCCTGGCCGGCCCACGCGCTTTATGCCAGCCACGTGGAGCGAACTGCTGTGTTCCTGTTCGAAGACGAGCTCGCTACGTACCCCGCGGCCGTGCGCCGGTACCTCGTGGGGGAGGGGGAGGGTCCGTGGCGCCGGCTCGACCTGACGGCGTGGAGCCGGGCCGTCCGGGGAACCCCGGTTTATCCCTCAGCGCGGGCCTGCAACGGCTTGGCCGAAGCCCTGGCCGCGCGGTATCGTGGGCCGCACCCGGTGCGCGTCCTCCAGTGGAGCCGGGCCGACCGCTGGACCGGTCGTCGCGACGTGGCCGAGAGCCTTGGCCTCGATGCAATCCGGCGCCAGGGCAACCGCTACTGGTGGAACGCTCATCCCAGACCCTCGGCGAATGAAGGCCACGGGCATGCCGAATCAACCATCGACCCTGGAGGGTGATGGTTTCTCGATCACCCGCTCTCCGCCAGGGTCTGGCCGCCAATGGCCGGCCCTATTCTTTGACTCGAGCCGGCCGATCACGACCTTTTGAGGAGAGTCTCGCTATGCGGCTCCCGCGAGCCAGCGGAATCCTGCTGCACCCGACTTCGCTCCCCAGCCGGTTCGGGATTGGCGACCTCGGGCCCGAAGCCCACGCCTTTATCGACTTCCTGGCCGAAACCGGCCAGCGCTGGTGGCAGATCCTGCCCGTGGGCCCAACCGGCTACGGCAACTCGCCCTACCAGTCGTATTCCTCCTACGCCGGCAATCCCTGGCTGATCAGCCCCGAGCGGCTGGCCGAGGATGGCTGGCTCGAGCCCGCGGATTGGCACGACCTTGCCGCGCTGCCGGCCGGCCATGTCGACTTCGACGTCGTCGGCGTGACCAAGGAGCGCCTGCTGCGCAGCGCGTTTGCGCGGTTCCATCCCGAGCGCTTGGGATTCGAGGCGTTCCTGGGCGAAAACGCCCACTGGCTCGACGACTACGCGCTCTACATGGCCCTGAAGGATGCCCACAAGGGCGCTGCCTGGTATGACTGGGAGCCGGAGCTAGCGGTCCGGAAATCAGTCGCCCTGGAGCGCCAGCGCGCGAAGTTGGCCGAATCGATCCGCTACTACCAGTTCGTCCAGTACGCGTTCGACCGGCAGTGGCGGGCCTTGCGCGAGGCTTGCCAGGCGCGCGAGGTCCACTTGATCGGCGACCTACCGATCTTCGTCGCGCAAGACAGTGCGGACGTCTGGGCGCGGCCCGACCTGTTCCTGCTCGACGCGCACGGCCGGCCGACGGCCGTGGCGGGCGTGCCCCCCGATTACTTCTCCGAGGACGGCCAGCTCTGGGGCAACCCGCTCTACGACTGGAAAGCGCACGCCGCCGAGAACTTCGCCTGGTGGATCGCCCGGATGAAGGCGACGACCGACCGGGTGGACCTGGTCCGGCTCGACCACTTCCGCGGGTTCGAGGCCTTCTGGGAAGTCCCCGCCGACGCGCCGACCGCAGCGACGGGACGCTGGGCCCTGGGGCCGGGCACCGCCTTCCTCGAGGCTCTGCGCGAAGGGCTTGGCGGCCTCCCCTTGATCGCCGAGGACCTGGGGGACATCACGGCCGAGGTCGAGGCCCTGCGCGACCGCTTCGACCTACCGGGCATGCGCGTGCTCCAGTTTGCCTTCGGCACCGAGTCGGAGAGCGAGCACCACATGCCCCATCGGTTCGTCAACCACTGCATCGTCTACACCGGTACGCACGACAACGACACGACGGTCGGTTGGTTCACCGCTCAGGACGTGAGCACCGTGCAGTCCGGCGAGGACCTGCGGGCCGAGCGCCGGTTCGCCCTGCGCTACCTGGGAACGTCCGGCGCCGAGATTCACTGGGACATGATTCGCCTGGCCATGGTGTCGGTCGCCGACACCGCGATCGTGCCCCTCCAGGACGTGCTCGGTCTCGACGGCACAGCCCGGATGAACGTCCCGGGCCGCGCGCGCGGCAACTGGGGCTGGCGCTTCACTCCGGACCAACTCAACGCCCGCACCCGCGACCGCCTGGCCGACATGACGGCCGCCTACAGCCGATGGAACGGCGAAGCACCAGAACAGTACCGGCGCGTGCGCAAG
The DNA here is from genome assembly GCA_031291845.1 of Isosphaeraceae bacterium. Classification (GTDB taxonomy): domain Bacteria; phylum Planctomycetota; class Planctomycetia; order Isosphaerales; family Isosphaeraceae; genus DAIDJG01. The sequence continues at coordinate 5,918 of JARLIH010000484.1, forward strand.
AGGGCGGCGGCGTCGACGGCGCCGACGGCCGAACCTACCGCCAAGACGGACTAACCGCCAAGACACCAAGGTAGAGGAAGGCAGAACAATAAAGCGAAACACACGGAAACTCAATATTTTCGCTTCTTTGAACTCATTCTTTTGTCGTTATTGAATCCGTATTCTCTCCTCTTACCTTTGCGCTCTTGGCGCGTTGGCGGTTAATCCTCTTCTTGGCGGTCAGTCTCCCACCAGCCAGGCAAGCGGAATCGTTTGCAACACGTCGCCCAGGTGGAGCATGCGCTGGCCGTCGGCAGCGAGGACCTCATCGGTCAGGAGGTTGCGCCAGCGCACGGCCCTGACCGAGTCGGGGAGTATGAGTTGCGTGTCCCCCCAGACGTCGCGGCCGACGGGGGCGGTGGCGGCGTCGGGACCCATCAGGTAGGAGGCGAGCCGGGGGGCGACGATGACAGCGGAACGCCCCTGGTGCTGACGCTGAAAGGCGACGACGTTCGGCGCTCGCTCGCCGACGGCGTCAACGGGTCGGTAGGAGCCTTGCTGGTAGAGGGGAAGCTCGTCCTTGCGATGGTTCAAGCCGGTCGAGACGAGGTAGAGCTTGATCGCACCGTCGTCGGCACGGTCGTACAACCGGCGGGCCAGCTCGGCGCGTGACGTCCCGCACGCGAGGGCGCTGCGCTGTTCGTCGAGCAGCCGGCGGCGGAGCTCGTAGTCGACCGGGCGGCGGTTGTCGGGATCAACCAAGCTGAGGTCCCACAGCTCGCAACCTTGGTAGAGATCCGCCGCGCCGGGCGAGCCGAGCTTGAGGAGCACCTGGGCGAGCGAGTGGACGACCCCGATCCGCGCAAGCTTGCGCTGGAAGGGGAGGAAGTCGGCCAGGAACGGCTGCGCGTCGGCCCCTTCCAGAACCTGGGCGACGAACTGGCTGACCTGCTCCTTGTACGAAGGGTCGGGGTCGGTCCAGCTCGTGTTGCGCTTCGCCTCGCTAAGGGCCTTGGACATGTACTCCTGGATGCGGCCGACGAACCCCTCCGGCGGGCCGTCGGCCGGCCCGCCGAAGGGCCAGGCGCCGATCAATATCTGGTAGAGGAGATACTCCTCGTGAGCGTCGGGCACGGGGCGACCGGCACGGACGGCCTTCTTGCGCGCGTTCCAGCGCGACCAGCGCGCCAGGTGAGTGCGCCACTCGCCGGCCAGCTCGGCCAGGACGTTGATGCGGATGCGCGTGTCCTCGCCGCGCTTGGTATCGTGCGTGGCCGTGGTCGAGAAGGCGCCGGGCCATTCGTTGAGCTTCTGGGCGTTGAGGGCGTGGAAAGACGACGGCGAGACGCCGAAGCGCGCGGGGTCGGCCCCGACCTCGTTCAGCGAGACGAGCGGGTACTGACGGTAGAACGCGGTGTCCTCCAGCCCTTTGGCCTGCACCGGCCCGGTGGTCTGCTGGAACCGAATGACGAACCGCTCCCAGGCCTCGCGGTCGGCCGAGGCGAGGCTCTCCGGGAAGTTCATCAGCAGCACGTCGCGGACGTACGTGTAGACCGACTCGTCGACCGACGGCCTGCGCTGGCGGGCGCGGGCGACGGCCTGCTCGATCGCCTCGCGGTCGCGGTCCGAGATGGGCATCCCTGGTTGTTGGTAGGTGCGGTAAATCCGGAAGCAGGCCATGACCTCACGGAGCGCACGGCCGAGGTCGGGGAGCGTGAAGTCACGGCTCTTGGGGCAGCGTTCGGACACACGGCCGAGCTGCCGCGCAAGCATCGTCAGCTCGCTCGCGAGCATCACGTCTTCGACCCAGAGCTTGCTCTCGTGGAGTACGTCCGGGAACGCCTGGTCGTCGCCCGTGAACTCGCGATAGGTCGCATCCATGGTGTCAGCGGCGGCGGAATCGACGAAGAGGCCGTTCAGGACGTTGAGGTACTCGTAGCCGACTGTGCCGTCGATCGGCCAATCGGCAGGGAGCGACTCGCCCCGGCTGAGGATCTTCTCGGCCACAATCGGGAACCGGCGGGCCAGGGGAGAACTCGGGTCATGCGCGAGCGTATCACGATAGAGGACCCGCAAAGGCCCCACCAGGCGGTCCCAATCCCCCCGCGCGCCCTCGGACTCGTGGCGCTGGCGGCAGGCTTTTAAGAAGAGTCTTTCCTGGAGCCGCCGGAAGTAGCCCAGGGGGTCGGCCAAGCCGTCGGGGTGGTCGATGCGAAGCGCCGAGACGCCCCCCTCCTTGACCCAGCGGAGGATGAGCTCATGCGTCTGGTCGAACACCCGAGGATCCTCAGCCCGGAGGCCCGCCAATTCCGTCACGTCGAAGAACCGCCGGTAATTGATCTCTTCCGCCGCGACGCGCCAGTAGGCCAGCCGGTACACCTGCTCTTCGAGCAACGCATGGAGACCGTCGAAGCTGGTCTGCTGGCCCGGCGTTCCCTGGAATGACGCGACGTTCTCGTCGACGAATTCCCGGATCCGCGCGCTTTGCGCACACAGCCGTTCGAGCCGCCGCTTAAGGACTTCTTTCTCTCTGCGGACGTGCTCGACGGATACTGCGTCGAGGGCGCACCTAGGGGGAAGCGAACGCGCGGCATGGATGAGGCTGCGGTATTCCATCACCTCGTCGTCGTCGGCCTCGAACCGCGCGGCGAACTCGTCCTCACGGCGGCCGAGCACGCGGGCGTACGACCGGGGGTCCAATGGCCAGCGCTGGTCGTGGTAGCGGGTCCAGAGGCAACCGCCGTCGCGCTCGAGGCTCAGCAATCCCTGCTCCAGCACCTTACCGTACAAATCCTCGAGGACCGGCAGGAGCACGCGGCCTTCGAGCTCCTCCTTCACGGGGTGCCAGTCCACCTCGAACATCGTGGCCGAAGCGGCCTGCGGGCCGGTCTCGAGCAGGTCGAGCCAGTAGCGGTTCGACCCGCCGACACCCATGTGGTTCGGCACGACGTCGAGCACCCGGCCCATCCCGCGCGCGTGAAGTTTGGCCACCAGCCGGTCGTGCGCGAGCTCGTCGCCGATCTCCGGATTGATGCGTCGGTGATCGAACACGTCGTAACCGTGTTTGCTCCCCGGCCGGGCTTCGAGGTAGGGCGAAAAATAGCAGTCGGTAACCCCGAGGTCGGCCAGGTAGTCGATGACCGGGATGACGTCGTCGAAGCGGAACTCGCTGTGAACCTGCAGCCGGTACGTTGCCCCCGGCCGCCGGAGCGGACTCTCCATCGCGGCGTGAAGCTCCGCGTCGAAGAGCGCCCGCGCAATCTCGTCGATGGTGGCGTTGGCGTTCGCATTTTCCGGTCGTAAAGTCCTTGCTGTCGCGACAGTTGCGGTAGCCATGCCGGGTGGCCCTATCCGGTAGGTTAGCCAAGAGAGAGTTTGTTCGCACCTGATGGGTAGCAAATCTCAGACCATGCCGGGCTGAGCATCAGCGAGCCAGCGGGAACGCCGTCCGCGGGGCGCTGCTTCCATCAAAGCGAACGCCCGGCGACCATGACTGTGCGTTGGCCGCGAGAACGGTAAACTTTTCAACAACCCGCGATCAGGCGAACAGCGCGGCCCTGTTTGGGAAGGCGAGGCCCCGTCAGAGCGTCGCGATTTGCGTGGAATGAGAGTTCGTATGAAATGGTTCGTCTACCCGGATCTCACGACCGCCCAGGCTCGCCGGTGGCAAAATCGACCTGGTGGGAACGATCTTTCGATCGTTCGCGCGTCCCAGTGCTTCCTCGGGTCGTTGCTCGCCCAGGTCGAGCGGACGCCGGACCCCGGCGCTGCGACTTACTTTCTGGTTCCGACCGTGCTGGACCTCCCGTCCCCCGGGCGGGTCGACGGAGAGGTCGCGGATCTTTTGTCTTCGCTCCGATGGTTCTCGACCGCGCCCGAGCGGCACGTCTTCTTTCTGCTGGGAGACAATGCGCGCGTACCAGCCCCCTGCCGGGGATCGGCCGTGTTCATGCCGAGCTGCTCGAAGACGTCGGGCGCCCTGTCGATCTGCTATTATGCCGATCCACCCGAAACGGCGCCCGGTTCGATCGCGGCGTCGGCGATCGACGTCAGTTTTCAGGGCGCCCTGACCACGGGTCACGGCCTACGGGCACGAGTCGCCGAGGCACTCCGCCGGTGTCGGACGAGGCGCGTCGTTTGCCGGGTCACGGCAGGTTACTTCTACCGAACGTACGGCCGAGAGCAGCAACAGGCCCTGCGGACCGAGTACCTTGACTTGATCGCACAGAGCCGGTGGGTCTTCTGCCCCCGGGGCGACGGCCTGAACAGCCTCCGGTTCTTCGAAACCCTGGCATGCGGCCGCCTCCCGATTCTGGTCGCTGACGACACCGCGCTTCCCCTCGAGGAGGAGATTCCCTACGGCGAGTTCGTGGTGCGGGTGCCGGAGCATCGGGTCGAAGACTGGGAGATCTACCTCGAGGCCTTCGCCGCGGCGCACCCCGACCTCGAGTATTGCTCGTCCCTCGCCCGGAACACGTTCCGGCAGTGGTTTACCACGGCGTCGCTCAGGCGCCTCGTCGAACGGAGCCTCATCTGCGCGTAGACGTCCGAGAGATTCCTCACTCTAACCCGTCCATTCCCAGATGGAGAGGACCGTTGGGCTGAGCGCAACCTGCGGCTCGTGCCCGGAAAGCACGGTCCGAAAGCCCAGCGCCTCGAGCTGAGCGGCCGTCCAGATCGAGCGGTGCCGTTCGAGCTCATTGCCGTAAACGGCGGGTTGGTCGATGAAGACGGCGGGAGTGGCGACGATCAACGTGCCGCCTGGTGCCACCCGCGTTTTGAGCTGCCCCAGCAGCGGAAGTCCTTCCTCAGAGGGGAAGTGCTCGAGGACGTCGCCCAGAATGACGCAGTCGAATTGGTCCGGGAACCGGGAAAGGTATTCCTGGATCGTTTCGATGACAATGAAGTCGTACAGGTCCCAGAGCGGGTTCCGGTAGTCGGCCCACCCTTCCACGCCAACGAGGAACGTTCGCCACGGGCGCACGCCCAGGTCGAGCCACTGTCGAACGACCGCGCCGTAGAAGCCTGAGCCCATCCCGAGATCGAGCACGTGCTTGGGCCGTTGAGTCGCAAGGTGCCTGGCCACGTGCGGAACCACGGTAAAGCTACCGATCGGCATCGGCCACCTCTTCGTGCATGCGTGGGAATTCCATCATCCGGACGATGGATTGGCGGCTCGGGCCGACCAGAGCGAATCCAGGAGGTCGGCGTAACGCTCGGCCATGGTCGAGGCGTAGCCATGCCGTTCGGCGTAGCGCGCGGCCTCCCGGCCCAGCGTTGCGGCCCATTCGGGGTAAGCGTCGAGCAGGGCCGCTGCCTCGCTGATCGACCCGGCGTCCCCCGGCACCACCACGCCGTTAACGCGGTCGGCGATCGCCTCGGGCACGAACCCAACGCGGCCCACGATCACGGGCTTACCGCACATCATCGCCTCCATGATGACCAGGCCGTAACCCTCCGAGTGCGAGGCCAGGCAGAACGCGTCCATCGCCGCATAGAGGTCCCCCACGTGGTCCTCACCTCGGACGACAGTGAAGCGCGAAGGGATCAACTCGTTGGCCCTGTCGATGACCTCGTCGCGGAGGGAGCCGAAACCGACCATGAGCGCCTTGAAGTGCAAGGGGAGCCGGGCGACCGCCTCGATCACCGCGAAGGGATTTTTCTCCGGGGAAAAGCGGCCGACAAAGCCAAGCACGAAGTCGCCTGGCCGGAACCCGAGCGACGCACGGACCACGTCGCGCGGCCGGCTCCGCGTCAGGTGGAGGGGATCGACCCCGTTCGGAATCACCGTACACGGGAACCCGTTGCAGACGGCCTGCTGCACGCGGGGGCTGACGGCGACGACGTGGTGGACGACGGGAGCCATGCACTCCAGCCGGTCGCGGGTCCACGGCCCATCCCCGTGGGCGACGATGACGCACAGCTTGGCCCGCACGTCGTCGACCCAGTTGGGGTTGGGCCCTGGGTCAGAGATCAGCAGCACGTCGCAGTCTTCGCTCGCCCGCCGCACGCTGTCGCGGCCGCCAATCTCAACGGGCACGCCGACGCGCACAAGCTGCTTCCAGTCGACGTGCTCGCTGGTCACAACGCAGCGCACGAACTTGAGCCGCCGCGGGTCGGCGTGGCGGATGAGCCCCGTGAGCCATTTGTCGATGCCCGCCGGTACCATCATCGAGCTGACGTGGATCACCCGCAACGCCCCCGACGGCGGCGTCCCCTGCGCCGCCGGGTATGAGCGCTCGCGTCGGCTAGTCCGGCCGCTACTCCGATACTGATCGTACGGACAAAGTTCGCTTTCATACGGATAACCGCAATACAGATCGGAATCCGCTGCATCGCGCTGGGGCTCGTCGTCGAGCGAGTCGGGCATGTTCCGCTTTTCCTCAGATTTTTTTGGAGGGGTCGGGAATCGAGATGCCGCGTCAATCCGGTTCGTCGGCCGCGGTCCTTGGGGATGGAGGCGAATAGCGACCAGGAGCGGAAGTGGCGGGTTCCCCGGCTGGTTTGAGGTAGTCCGCGCTCTCGGGATCGCGCGACACGAAGGACAGCGGGTCTTTCGGCTCGGCGAAACGGCTCGCCAGCGGCTCGTCGAGACCGGAGCCCCGTTCCCACCAGTTGTCGCGAAACCAGTGGGTGAATGGCTCCATTTCCCGCGCACCAGCGTAAACGGCATCGCAGCCGACGATCAGGTTGTGCGCGATGCGCACCCCCTCCTGCTCGGCGGGCGACTCGCCGAAGACAAACGCGTGTTGGAGACCGCCCAGCGAGTTCCATGCGATCACCAGGTCGGTCGCACGGTTCGGGGCTTCGAACGCGAAACTGACGCCCATCAAGCCGGTTGTCAGCACATTGCGACGAATGATGACGTGCTCGGCGCCGGCTTGGACGACGACTGCGGCGCCGTAATCGCGGCTGGCGGCGTGGACACGACTCTCTTCAAGCTCGACGTATCGGAGTGCCTCAGGCTCCCCGCGCCCGCCGAACACGATTCCAACCCCCCCGCACTTGACCGACAGTCGCCTCAAGAGAATCGGCGCCCCGGACGTTCCCGAGGCGCCCGCATGGAGATAAACGGCGGCGACGGAGGAGTCGGAGGCGCTGGTGATTTGGCAATCTTCAACGATCACTCCGGGGCAGTCGCCGCGCACTTCCAGCGCGTGTTGGCCGGCGGCAGCCTCGATCCGAAAGCCCGAGACCGAGATACCGGGCACGCCATCGATCAACAGCACAGGGCGCTGGCCGGAGGCGATCAGGGTCGCACCCGCCGGTGCCTCCAGCCGCACTCCGGCGAGCTTGGCGGAGTCAGTGAAGACCAGTGGTTCGTCGTAGACCGTGGAGTCCTCGACGCGGATCGTGCTCCCCGGCGTGGCGCGTCGCAGGGCTTCGGCGATGCTCGCACAATCCGCCCCCGCGCGGTGGGCAACGCGGAGAATCCCGCCCTGTCCCGGAACCGTCAGCGCTCTGCCGCGATCGGGCAACGGCGATCCCTTCGGCCAAGGTGTGATGCCCCCTGCCGCCACCCACAAAGCAACCGCCGCCGCCACGACCGCCAAGCCGAGGACGAGCCGTGTCGCGCCGGCTTGCCAGACCGACTTTCGGGGAAGCGCCTCAACCTCAGGCACGCCGCCGCTGTTCAACTTCGCGAGATACCCGGTCAGCTCCGCAACCACTTCGGCCGCCGTCTGGTACCGGTCGTCCGGGTTCTTCTCCAGCAGCCGGTCCACGACCTGAATGAAGTACGGCGGGACCTCCCGGGAGATCTCGCCCAGCGAGACGTGCATCTGCCCCGCCACCCGCCGCGCGGTCCCGAGCGCGTTTTCGCCGCGAAAGGGGGAGTGGCCGGCGATCATCGCGTACATGACGCAGCCGAGGCTGAACAGGTCGCTGCGCGGGTCGAGCGGCTGGCCGTTGACCTGCTCGGGCGACATGTACGCAGGGGTGCCCACCACTCCCCCCTGAGACGTCAGGTCGGACTGTTCCATCACCACCCGGGCAAGTCCGAAGTCGGTAATCTTTACGCGCTCGATGCTATCCTCGAGCATGATGTTCGCCGGCTTGATGTCGCGGTGGATGACCCCTTGCTGGTGCGCCGCCGCGAGGCCGCTGGCGACCTGCGCGCTGATGCGCAAGACGTCGATCGGGTCCAGCGGCGCTGCCTTGCGAATGCGGTCCATCAAGGAACCGCCGCCGACGCACTCCATCACCAAGAATGGAATGCCCGCGTGTTCCGACACCGCGTGAATCGTCACGACGTTCGGGTGATTGATCCCGGCAGCCGCCCGCGCCTCGCGAAAGAACCGCTCCCGCGCTTGCGCGCTCGACATGAGCTGCAAGGACATCACCTTGATGGCAACCGTGCGGCTAAGCACGGTGTCGAAGGCGCGCAGGACCACGCCCATGGCGCCCCGGCCAATCACATTGAAGATCTCGTAATGGGCAAGGCGACCGAGCGACCCCGGCCGGCCCGCCGGGTCGAGGTGGATGTAGAAGAGGACGGATTGGAGATCGGGGCGACGGACCGAACTCGTATAAGGCTCGGTGGACTCGAGGCGCGTCTCGGGTTCGTCACCCGGCTCCCTTTCGGTACTGCGGTCGAGTGCGTTCTCCGCGTCACCTGGCTCGGCGGGCCCCACGGGCCGAGGAGCAGGCGACTCTCCGGAAATGGACATGGCAGCCCCGGTGTCCCAGGTTCGATCGGCCCTTTTCGCAAGCCGGGCGGGCATGCGGCCTCCGCGGTCGCCCTCGCTTCGTTCGCCCTCGCCATAAGATGTATGATACCGCGAAGGTGAGAAACGGTGCCTGATTTTCGCATGACCAACTCCGCGATTCAATGCCGGGCCGCCGGGCAGATGATTGACACCTCCCTACCACCCGACTATCCTGCGCCTCGGCCTGTCAGAAGGAATTCGTTCCGCCCTTGGCCTCGCAGGCACGATCCGATCGGAGGAGGGACCCATGCGATTCCAGCGCGCTGCGGTCTGGCTGTGTTTCGGATTGGCTCTCGGGACGACCACCCCGGCCCCCGCGCAGGATCGACCGCCGGACGACCCGCAGGCCTCGGCCGAGGAGGAGCGCGAGCGGAAGGTGATGGAGCGCTTCGCCGCGCTCCTGGAAAAGAGCCCGAGGCGGGGGACCGCGCTTGATCGGGTGTACGGCTATCATGTCGAACGCGGCACGCTGGACGGTTACGTCAAGACGTTGCAAGCCCGGACAGCCGCACACCCGGACGACGGCGGGACGTGGCTGCTCCTCGGCCTGCTCGAGGCCCAGCGCGGACGCGACGCCGCCGCAGTGACGGCGTTACGGCAGGCCGAGACGCAACGCCCCGGCGACGCCTTGCCCTCCTATTACCTGGGCCAGGCCCTCGTGCTCGTCGGCCAGCCCGACGCCGCGGCCGAGGCGCTCGAAAGGGCGATCGCCAGGAAGCCGACCCGCCAGGATCTGCTCGAAATCTATCAGGCCCTCGGCCGGATCTACCAGCGGGCCCACCGCACCGAGCAGGCGCTCGGCGTCTGGTCGCGGCTCGAGGCCCAGTTCCCCGACGACCTCCGCGTCAAGGAACAGATCGCCGATATCTTGGCCGAGGAGTCGCAGAACGAGCCCGCGCTGAAACGCTATAACGAGCTGGTCGCCAAGGTCACCGACCCCTACCGCAAGGTCCAGCTCCGCGTCGAGGCGGCCGAGCTTAAGGTCCGGCTCGGCAAGTCCCCCGATGCCCTGGCCGACTTCGAGTCCTTGCTCGGACAGCTCAACCCCGACAGTTGGCTCTACCGCGAAGTCAGGCGCAAGATCGAGGAGGTCTTCCTGCGCAACGACGACCTCGCGGGCCTCGCTCTTTACTACGAGGGCTGGGTCAAGAAGGCGCCCGAAGACGTCGAGGCCCTCGCACGGCTCGGCCGAACCCTCGCCCAGCAGGGGCGCGCGGCCGAGGCGCGAACCTGGCTCGAAAAGGCCGTCAAGCTCGCCCCCAAGCGCAGGGAGCTGCGGCTGGCCCTGATCGAGCAGCTCGTCCAGGACAAGAAGATCAAGGAGGCCGAGCAGCAGTACGAGGCCCTGAGCAAGAACGAGCCGAACAACCCCGACGTCATCCGCGAGTGGGGCCGCATGATCCTCCGCGACGCCTCGCGCCCCGAGCCCGAGCGCAAGCAGGCGGCCGCCGCCGTCTGGATGCGCCTCGCCCAGGCGCGCGAGAACGACGCCGTCGTCACGGCCCAAGTCGCCGACCTGCTGCGCCAGGCCGAGTTGATCGACGAGGCCGTCGCCCTTTACAAGAAGGCGATCGCGCTCGCGCCGGGGGACCCCCAGTACCGTGAGTACCTCGGCGAGTACTACCACACGCTCAAACGCCCGGACGAAGCCCTCGCCACCTGGCGCGAGATCGCCGCGGGCAAGAACCGCTCGGCCAAGACGCTCGGCCGGCTGGCCGAGGTGCTCGCCGGGTTCGGCTACCGCAAGGAGTCCGTCGAGCCGATCGCGGAGGCCGTGGCGCTCGAGCCCGACAACTTCGAGCTCCGCACCAAGCAGGCCGACTTGCTGTTCGCGGTCGAACGCTACGACGACGCCCTCAAGCCGCTCGACGAGGCCGAAAAACTCGCCGACAACGACGAGCAGCGCGACGCCGTGCTCGAGCGCCAGATCAAGACCTACGTCGCCGCGAACACCCTCGCGGACCGCACCGTTACCCTGCAGAAGGAGCTCGACGCCGGCCGCGACGCCTCGGCCGCAGGCTGGCTACGGCTGGCGCGCTACTACGAGGCCGGGCAGAAGCTTCCCGAGGCGACCGCGGCCGTTCAGAGGGCGACGCGGCTGGACGAGAAGTCCATCCCCGCTTGGGCCGCGGCGGCGCGCATCGAGGAATCAGCGGGCAACCTGTCCGCGGCCGTCAGCGCCCAGCGCAGGCTCACCGCACTCGACCGCCGCGCCCGGGCCGACTACCTCACGAGCATCGCCAAGCTCGAAGCCCGGCTCGGCCGCCGGGACGACGCCCTCAAGGCCGGCCGCGAGCTGCTGGCCGCCTCGCCCGGCAACCCGGAGAGCCACCAGTTCTTCGCCGACCTCTGCTTCCAGCTCGGCGAGGTCGAGGACGGCCTCGACGCCCTGAGGCGCTCGGTGCGCTCGAACCCGGCGGACCCGAAGGTCGTCCTCACGCTGGCCGAGGCCCTGGCCCAGCAATTCCGCACGGATGAAGCCTCGGAGCTCTTCTGGCGGGCCTTCGACAAGACCAAAGAGCTCGACGCCAAGCTCGGCATCGTCGCGCGACTGACCGAGCTGGCCCTCCAGCGCAACCAGCTCGACAAGCTCGTCGCCCGCTTCGAACGGCTCCAGCGCGAGCCGAACCAGGAGCGCGAGATGACGCTCTGCCTGGCCCAGGCCTACCAGTCGTCGGGCGACTACGGCACCGCCCGCCAGACCGTCGAGCGACTGCTGGGCACGAACACCCGCGACACGCAGCTCTTCCAGCAGCTCTCCCTCCTCGCTGAAAACGAAGGAGACATCGCCGCCGCCGCGAAGTACCAGCGACAGGTCTGCGAACTCGCCTCGACCGACGAAGGCTGGACCCGCCTCGCGCAGCTCTACCTCCGCGCGGGCGACATGACCGAGGCCGAGGCCGTCTGGGCCCGCCTCGCCGGCGGCGCGCAACAGCAGCCCGGCCGGGTGCTCATGGCCGCCGACAGCCTCCTGTCGCACGGTAAACGCGAGGCCGTGCTGGCGATCACCGAGGGCCTGCTCAAGACAGACCCGAAGGACTGGGACGCGCTCTATCGCGAGGGGGTCGCGCTCGCGGGTCTGAAGCGAAACGACGAGGCCGTGCGACGGTTCGAGGCGATCCTCGACCTCCATCTCGGCGACGGCGAGGAAAGCGCGATCATCAAGGCGCGCAAGAAGGCCGGCCCCGGCCCCGGTCGCCCGGCCGGGACCACCGCAGCGGCGTCGCAACGCGTGCGGTTCCAACCTGTTCCGATCGAGAGCCGGATCAGCTCCACGATGCAGATCCGAGCGCTCACCGGGCTCGAAACGCGCTACAACTACGGCCCGAACTTCGCGTGGAACCCGTCCGATTTCGGCCAGGCGCGCATGGCCGCGCTGGCGTGGCTCTATTCGCTCGGCCAGAAGGAGGGCGAAAACCCGGCGTTCGTCGCCCGCTGGCGGGAGGCGCAGGCCAAGAGCCCTCAGGACCCGCGCCCGCTCTGGGACCTGTGCTACCTCGCGCTCGTGCGCGACGACTCCCGTGAGCTCTACAACTCCGCGAAGGACCTCGCCACGCTCGCGAATTCTGATCCCGAGGCCCAGTGGCTCTACCTCTACTCGCTCGGCGGCCGCGCGACCACGGGAAACACCCCCGGCGTTCGGGTCGCACCCGCGGCGGCCTCGGGCGCAGTCGACCGCACGCCACCGCTGGGTGAGGTCGAGATCAACCGCGTCCTCGCCACGTACGACGCCCTGCACAAGCGGCGGCCCGAATGGGTCCAGCGCAGCGTTCTCGCCAACGTCGCGGCCGAATTGAAGCGCGCGAAACGCGTGCAGGACGAGGAGCGTCTCTACCGCGATTCGATCGCCAGCGCCAACGATCCGACGGCCCTCTTCGCCGTACTCTCGGCCGTCGCCGAGAAGGGAGACATGGAGGCGCTGATCGCCATTCTCGACAAAGCCGAGCGGGCCGAAGGCAGCAAGGCCTCGTCGCTCGTGGCGGGCAACCCGTACGGCGCTTACGGGGTCCCCCAGACGCTGGCCAAGGCCATGACGCTGCGCGCCGACGCCAGGGCCTACGGCGACATCCTCCGCCTCCTCGACCGCTACGATGCGTCGCAGCTCCTGCAACAACAGCAGCAGCAGGGGCAGCGGCGGCGGTCGTCGCTGCCCAATCCGAACGCTACCCGCAACTACGTCCAGATCTGGACCAACCCACGCCAGCTCCGCGCTGTTCAACTCGACTTCCCGGGCCCGAACGATCTCTACGACCTGGGTTCGATCCAGCTCCTGCGCAACGCCTACGAGCTGTTCCGTCGGGGCGACCTGCTGAGCGACCTTGTCAGCCACTACCGCGCGAAGGCCGAGACGGGCAGCGACCCCCAGCGCCTTCGCGCCCGGCTCGCCCTGTGCTACCTGCACTGGTGGGGCGAGGAGAAAGACGAGTCGGTCAAGGACCTCACCGAGGCCGTCACGCTGGCCAAGGGAGACGCCGAGCTCCGCCTCACCCTCGCCGAGCTCCGCGAGCGGCGGGGGGAGGTGGAAGAGGCGCTCGCAGCCGTCGAAGCGGTCGAGGCGCTCGACAATGCGCTCATGCAGAAGCGCGAGACCGCCGCGCTGCGGCTGGCGGTGATGGCCGGCAACGTGGACCGGGCCCGCACGGCGGCCGAGCGCCTCTTCGGGCTACGACTCGACACCGAGCTCCAGATCCAGCTCGCCGCGCAGATGCATCAGCTCGGCATGCACGACCTGGCCGAGGCGGTGCTCGCCCGCGCGCGCCGGCGTGCCGGCAACGTCACGTCGGCGCTCGTCAGCCTGATGAACCAGTACCAGCGACAAGACAAGCCCGACATCGCCGTGCAGGTTGCCCACCAGATCCTGCGCAAGGGGCCGGGGCGGCCGCAACAGCCGGGGTACTACAACGAGGACGACAACGCCCGCACCGAGGCCCTGCGGTTCCTCGGACGCTCGGGCAAGCTCAACGAGATGATCGCGCGCGCCGAGGCGCAGGTGCAGTCGTCGCCGAATGCGCCCGCGGTGCTCCAGACGTTGGCCGATTACTACCGCGCGGCGGGGAACAAGGACAAAGCGCGGGCCACGTACGAGCGGATGGTCAAGCTCCGTCCCGACGACACCCGGCTCCGCTACCAGGTCGCCCAGAACCTCGTCGAAGCGGGTGACCCCGCGGCCGCGGTCGAGCATTACCGCGCGGCGATCAAGGCCGAGCCCGCGCTCTTCCGCAACCAGTACTGGCAGGTTGAAAACGCCTTCCGCGCGGCCAACAAGTACGACGAGCTCGTCGCTCTCGTCGAATCGCTCGACGTGAAGGCCCTCGGCCAGTACTCCATGCTCGCGAACATTACCTCGAACCTGCTCCAGGATCCGAAGACGCGTGACCAGGGGCTGAAGCTGTTCCGCCGGTCCTGGCAGGCCTTCCCGAACCAGCGGCCGTCGCTGATCCGCAACCTGTATCAGCAAGACCTGTGGCAGCTCCCCGAGATTTACGACTACGCGCGGCAGGCCGTCATCCCGAGCGCAGAGCAGACCCAGGTCGTGCCGTGGGCCGGGCTCGATTCAATCATGTCGTGGCAGGGAGACGGCAAGGTCGACAGCGTGCTCTCGCGCCTGCTCGAGGCGGCCACCAAACAGGGAAAGATCGGCGTGCTGGAGCGCGACGTCGAGGCCGCCCTGAAGCGTTTTCCGGAATGGCTGGGCGGCAAGGCCCTCCACGCCGTGCTCGACCTCCGCTCGGGGCGGACCAAGAGCGCCGAGAGCGCTGTGACGGAACTGCTGGACGACACGGCGTCCGGGATCTCGAACGACACCTGCTGGATCCTCGCGCAGGAGCTCGAGAACTTTACGCCCACGCTCGGCGCCGCCGAAACGCTCTACAAGCGCGCGATGAATGACGAGTACCAGAGCCGTGGCCTCTCGTACCCCAACCACCCCGCGCGGCGCCTGGTCTTGCTCTACCGGCGCTCGGGTCGTATCGCCGACGCCCGCGAGCTCCTCGTGACGCTCTCGAAGGACCACGCGAGCCCCGACTACTACGACCCGAGTCAGGCCATCGCCAACCGGGCGAACATGCTCGGCGGACTGGCGACGCAGCTCGTCGACCTGGGCTATCCGGCCGACGCGGTGAACCTTTTCGCCGAGATGATGGGGGAGATCGAAAAGCTTCCCCCCGACTATCGCTACTACCCCGACCGCAACACCCTCGAGCAGCAGGCCCAGCAGGGGACGAGCCGGGCCATGCAAGGGCTCGGCCAGGAGGCGCTGGCGCGGACCGTGGCAACGCTGCTGAAGCCCCGGCCAGAAGCGAAGCAGGGAGAACCCGCGCTCGACCTCGTGCTCCTGGTCCAACCGCGCGACCTGGAGCACGCCCGCGTGATGAGCCTGCTCGCCGTGACGCTTCAGTCGGCCGGTGACCGGCCCGAGGTGAAGGCCGAGGTCCGCGCGCAGCTCGACCGGTTGAAGAGCGAGTTTCCGAACGACCTGTCGGTTCATATCGCCGACGTCTTGACCGTCATGTCCGACGGCAAGGCCGACGCGATCGACGCGGCCAACGGCCGGCTCGGCCGCTTGATGGAGGCGCAGCCGCTCGACGACTTGCCGAAGGGGACGCGCGCCAACGCCCGGCAACGCGCGCAGGCCGCGCGGCAGATTGGGCTGTGGTTGGCGGCGCGCGCGTGCTGGTCCCACGACTCGGCCCGCGCGGTGGGCGACCGACTCGCCGCGCGGGCCCTCGAAGCCGCGCGGCGGCAGGCCGATCCCCTCTGGGCCTTGGCGATGTACCGTGAGTGGGGCCAGGCCGCGCTCGACCACGGCGACCGCGCCGCGGCGGAAAAGCACTGGGGCGCGATGCTCGACCTCGTCCTCACCGCGCCCGTCGCACCGATTGCCGCACCGCCGGGCGTGGCCGGGACGACGACTTTCACAACGACCGTCCGCAGCGGCGCGCCGGCGACGAAACCGAGCCCCGCGACGCCGAAAGCGGCCCCCGCGGAGCCGAAGAAGGCGGAGCCGAAACCCAAGGATGAGCCCGCCGCCAAAGCGAAGGTCAAGGTATCCAGCGCGCGCTTTCCGGCCGATCGCTCCGCGGTCGCGACACGCAGGATAATCAGGCGGGTGAGCCAGCTCGCTCAAGCCGTCATCGCGCCGCCGGCCCCGGTCGCGGCGCGAGCCGCGCCCGGGCCCGCGCGCGGCGTCTCGGCCCTGGCCATGGAGCGCTTCACGCAGGCCATGCAGGTGGCAAAGCTCGCCGCCGATCAGGGCATGCACGAGCTCTCGCTCCGCGCCGTGCGGGAGGCGCTCAAAGGAGGGCCTCCCGTCGGCGGGCCGCAGGTGAACCAGGCCTTCGGGCTGAGCGCCGCCGCGGCGCGAGCTCGCCGCCTCGGCAGCATCGAAGCCCAGCCGGCCGATGCCTCCGGACCGCTGGTGGAGTCGAGCCTCGCCGCCCTCGATCCGCTTTGGGAAGCGCGCAAGGCGCCGGCGGCGGACGTCTACACGGCGCTCCGTGACATCGTTCTTCCGCCATCGCGGAACGGCGAGATCTTTCTGTATCCCCGGGAGCTCGTTCAGGGGACGCTCACGCCCCAGAGCGCTGGCCGGCTCCTCTGTCGCTGGGCGGTCCGCGCCGGCCGGGTAGACGACCTCAAAGAAACGATCGGCAGGCGACAGGCGTCGCCGCTCGCCGAGCTCCCCGCCGCGGTCTTGCTGACCCAACTGGGCCTGGAGGCGCACGACGACGCGCTGGCCGTGAAAGGGCTGGAGGCGACGGCGACCCGCCTGAAGAAGGACACGCTGCAAACCTCGACCGAACTGGCCTGCCACGCGGCCCTGGCGGCCCTGGACCGGTCCGAGACAGGCCCGCGCGCGGCCGCAATCCTGGAGCAGGCCGTCCAGGCGATGGCGAGCCACCCCAACGAAGAGCCGCAGGGGAGCCTCGCGAAGCACCTGGCGCGTTACCACTTCAACCACAACCAGCCCGAGGCCGGGCGCGCGCAGCTCGAAGCGTACCTCACGGCCCTGGAGCGGTCGACCATTCGCTACGGCGGAGACTACCCGCTGTACCTGCGCAAGCAGAGACTGGCGAGCGTCGCCGAGGAATTCGCCCGCGCCCGCCTCTGGCCCGATGCGCTCGAGGCCTTGGGCCGCTTCGCCGACGCCCCGACCGGCAGCAACGGCGACCCGCCCGTCACCGCCGCGCTCAGCGCGGTCGTGTTCTACCTCGCGGGGCTCCCGGCGGCGGAACGGTTCGATCGACTCAGGACGTGGACGATGCCGGCCGCCAACCGCAGGTCCGTGCGACTCCTCACGGCATTCCTCCCCGAGCGGACGCCCCCGGCCGCGTTCTTGGCCGCGGACCACCCGGGCGGAACGGCCGGAACCACGTTGCCGGCGTCCTGCCGCGACGGCATCGCGAGCACCGCGCGGCTCTTGATCGAAGCGGCCCAGGGATCAGGCCAGCTCGATGCCCTGGCCGCCGAGCTCCAGGCGGCCGACGCGCAGCACGTCGAGAACGCCGGTCCCCTCTTGGTCCTCACCCAGATCGCGCGGGGGCAAGGGCGTGCCGTCGAAGCACGGGTCAAACTGCGGCTTGAGGCGGTCCGCAAGGAGCGCGGAAACAATGGTCCGCGTTCCAACGCGCGGGGCGTTCAATGGAACGACTTGTTGCTGGCGGAGGCTTGCTTCGAGGACTCGAGCCTCGTCCCCCTCGGCCGCGACTTCTCAAAGGAGCTGATCGAGGTCGCGCATCGCCTATGGGGCAACGGCGCCCCGTTCGCCACGCACTTGAACCGTAGTGCGGCCCTGCGGCAAGCGCGGGTCGAGGACTCCGAGTGGGACGGCGGAGACCCTGGCTTGTCCCTCTGGCATCCCTCCAGTCTTCGTCCCAACCCCACGGCCCCCCACGGCGGTGTGCCGCCCTTCTGGGTCGCGGCCGAAGGGCACGTCGCCCACATCGGCGGGCGCTCTGACGACTACCTCTATTTCGACTACCCCCTCGAAGGCTCCTTCGAGTTCTCCCTCGACTTCTACCACGCCGGCTGGAACGAGGCAAACGCGGGCTATGGCGGGTTCGTCTTCGAGCACGTCCACGGCAATTCGGGCATCCTGTGGCCCATCGGGAACCATCTGCCCTATCAGAACCAGAACGTCGGGGTGAACCCGCGGCGGCTGCTCATGGTCCGGCCCGACGACTTCAACCGCCTGACGATCCAGGTCTCCCCCGAAACGGTGCGTTACGTCGTCAACGGGCACACCTTCTACGAAGATCTTGCCCCGAGCCCCACGAGCCCGTGGCTCTACCTGGAAGCCGCGCGCGAACGCAAGACCTTCTACCGCAACCTCGCGCTGCGGGGAACTCCGCGCATCCCTCGGGAAGTCCGGCTCACGCATGCCGACCGGCTCGAAGGCTGGGTCGCGCATTCCTATGGCGAGTCCAAGTACGACCGAACGGCTGACCTCCAGCGCGGCCAGTCGATGGCCCCCGGGTATCGGCAGAACAACGGCCTTCGGCCCGAGCAGCACGACTGGCTCGGCCGCGACGGACTGATCATCGGCCGTCGCCTCCCCTCGCCGGAGAGGAGCGCCCAGCCGCAGGGTCACCTGTACTACCACCGCCCCTTGCGCGACGGCGACGCGCTGACCTATGAGTTCTACTATGAGCCCGGCCTGGTGATGGCCCACCCCGCGCTCGACGGCATCGCGTTCCTCATCGAGCCCAACGGCGTGCGCGTGCACTGGATGACCGACGCGATCGGAGAAGACTGGACCGGTCTGAGGCCCGACAACGCGATCGAGGAGGCCCCATTTCGCCGCGCCAAGCCACCGCTCAAGCCCGGCTCGTGGAACGTGCTGAGCGTCCGCTTGAAGGACGGTGTCGCCTCGCTCGCGCTCAACGGGACGTCGATCTACGAGCGCCCCCTGGAATCGGGCAACGACCGCCACTTCGGCTTCTATCATGATCGCCAACAGACCGAAGCACGGGTGCGAAACGTCGTCTTGAAAGGGGACTGGCCGAACGCGCTGACTCCCGAACAAATGGCCAACTTGCTCGCCCGCCACCCGGGCAAGCCCGCGCTCGCCGAGCGCCGGGCGCGCCAGGCGATCGTGGGGGAGGAGATCTTTGTCCTCGACTCGGAAAACGTCCTGCGCCGGGCTCGGTCGCAGACTCCGGCAGCGCGCTACGAGACGCTCGCAGCCTGGGTCCTTCCGGGTGACTCACACGCGCAGTTCCGCCTCGAAGGCGACTTCACCCCTGCCGATCCCGCCCCGCCGGTCGCCCCCGACACGAAAGCACTCAAGGGCCGCCGGGTCCATACCGGCGGCGCGCTCGAGGCCCCGGCGCTCGAGCTGGTCAAGGTCGCCAAGGAGCTGGACAACCTCGACGCGCTGGCGCAGCAGGTCGAGTCCCAGAGCACGCCGACGGACCACGAGCGGCGGAGCCAAGCTGCTTTGCTCGCACTCATCCGGATCGCCCAGGAGCGGGACGACCAGGCGGAGACCTTGCTCGGCAAGCTTCAGCCGCTGCTGGCCGGCGTCGCGAAAGACGCGCCCGTCTGGCAGCGCTGGCCCGAGCTAGTCGCCGCCACCGCCGCCCTGGAACGCCCAGCGCTCTTGAAGCCAGCGACGGGGCTGCTCGATGAAATCGTCGTCGAGCAGTTGCGCAAGGGGCACACGCCGGGCACGCCCTGGAACATCCAGGCCCACTCGGCGCGGGCGCGGGCCCACCTGCTCGCGCTGCCGGCCGACCAGCGCAGGCCGCTCGGAGTCGATCCCGACCGAGGACTGTGGTCACCCGTCGCGCTCAGCCGCGCCTCCGCACGCGGTCCGGGCTGGCCCCTCCCCCGCTGGGCCGCCCGGGGCGGTGCGTTTCAGCTCGACTCCGGCCATGCTGTCGACGAGTTGGTCTTCAACACACCGCTTCAGGGCAACTTCGAGGTTGCGTGTGAGCTCACCTCGTTTGACTGGCGCGAGATCCGCCTGCCGTACGCCGGATTGGCCGTCGGACTCGCCGGAGACCGCAAGACGATCGACCTGTTTCACTACAGCCGCGTCTTGCCCAGGACCGCGATCGACCCGCCGCTGAGCGACGTCAAGGACGACCGCTATCAGTACAAGCTCGTCGTCCACGACGGCCTGTACACCGCGCTCGTCAACGGCCACAAGATTTACGAACGGAACATCCCGACCGCTTATGTCGACCCGTGGTTCACGATCATCTCCACGTCGCCCTTCATGAACGGCGTCGTCCGAAACGTCACGATCACCGGCGCGCCCGTCGTCCCCGACGCGTTACACCTCTCTGCGCTTCCCGACCTTACAGGCTGGCTCGCGGACTACTACGACGACTCGGTCGAAGGGGCGAAACCCGCCTGGGAGAAACGCGGGGAGGAGATCCTGGGAAGGCTTTCCGAAGACATCAACACCGCTCCTTCCAACAACTACGAGGAGCCGGTCAACGGCCCGGCCTCCCCCAGGGCGTCGTACTCCAGCCAGCTCGAAAGCGTGCTCCAGTACCACCGCCCGATGCTGGAGGACGGCGCGATCACTTATGAGTTCTATTACGAGCCCGGCAAGGCCCACACCCATCCCGCGCTCGACCGCCTCGCGCTCCTCTTGGAGCCCGACGGCGTCGCGGTTCACTGGCTGACCGACGGCAAGTACGACCGCACTGGCCTGCCGGCCGACAATCGCACGGTCGAGCCCGAACACCGCCGAGGGCCCAAGGCGCTCCCGCTCAAACCGCAAGCCTGGAACCGCGCCGGCCTGAAGCTGACAGGGGACACGATCACACTCTTGCTCAACGACACGTTGATCTACGAGCGACCCATCGAGGCGACCAATCAGCGCAACTTCGGGCTGTTCCACTACGCGGACCAGTCCGAGGTGCGTGTCCGCAACGTCGTCTACAAAGGGAACTGGCCGAGAACGCTCAACCGCCAAGAGAAAGAGGGGTTAACCGCCAAGGCGCCAAGCACGCCAAGAACAGAAGAGTGAAAGAGGAGAGAGACGAGGACAGAGTATTAAGGTTGGCATCCCGCATGGACCGCGCTGGCCCGGGTTAATGGCCTCACGAGAACTCTCACAATTTCCTTCAACTCGCTTGATCTCTTCTCCTCTTACCTTGGCGTTCTTGGCGGTTAATCTCCGCTTCTTTCTCGGTGCTGATCCTTTTCGTTTGACAAATGAAATCCTTCGGTATAGCGTCCAAACAGTTCGGTTTATGAGCTTCGGCTCAACGGTCTTCGGGCGGGGGAGCGCGTGATGAGCGGGGAGCACAACGGGCAAGGCAGCACCGAGGACTTGAGGCGGCAACTCGATGAGTTTCGGACTCACTTCGAAACGCTCCGTGCCGAGGTCGCCAAGGTGATCGTCGGCCACTCCGAGATCGTCAACGGGACCTTAACCGCGCTGATCGCGGGGGGGCATGTCCTGCTCGAAGGGGTGCCGGGGCTGGGAAAGACCCTGCTGGTGCGCACCTTGGCCGACGCGCTCCACCTGAAATTTCAGCGCATCCAGTTCACGCCCGACCTCATGCCGGCCGACGTCATCGGCACTAACGTCGTCGCCGAGACCCCCGAGGGACGCAAGTTCGAGTTCCAGCAGGGCCCCGTCTTCGCCAATTTGCTTCTGGCCGATGAGATCAACCGCGCGACGCCGAAGACCCAGTCGGCCCTCCTGGAGTCAATGCAGGAACGTTCGGTGACGGTCGCAGGCAAGACGTACCACCTCCACCGCCCGTTCTTCGTGCTCGCCACGCAGAACCCGCTGGAGATGGAGGGGACGTACCCGCTTCCCGAAGCGCAGCTCGACCGCTTCTTCTTCAAGCTGCTCGTCAAGTTCCCGAGCGCGGAGGAGATTGAACAGATCCTCGACCGCACCACCGAAGCGGCCGAGCCCAGGGCCGAGCCGGTCTTCGACGGCCAGAAGATTCTCGACATGAGCCGCCTCGCCCGCCAGATCCCGATCGCCGATGAGCTGCGCCGGTACGGCGTTTCGATCATCCTGGCGACCCATCCCGAGAGTGAGTACGCCACCGAGATGACCCGCCAGTACGTGCGCTACGGGTCGAGCCCGCGGGGCGCCCAGGCGCTCATCCTGGCGGCCAAGATCCGAGCGATCCTTGATCACCGCTACCACGTCTCGCGCGAAGACCTCCGCGCCGTCGCGCACCCGGCCCTGCGGCACCGTCTCATCCTCAACTTCGAGGGCCAGGCCGAGAACATCCAGCCGGACGACATCGTCGAGGACATCGTCAAGTCGATCGAGGCCCCCGCGATGGCCGTATAGCACCGGTGCGTCTCACGCACCCAACGACGCTTTCAGGAACCGCGCATGGCCCTGTTTGACTCCGAGTTCCTCAAAAAGCTGGAATACCTCTCGCTCGTCTCCCGGCGGGTCTTCCGGGGCTCGATCCTGGCGCAGCGGCGGACGATGCAGCTAGGCGGCGGCATCGAGTTCGCCGACCATCGCGAGTATACCCCGGGCGACGACTTCCGCTACCTCGACTGGAACGTCTACGCCCGCCACGACGAGCTGCTCCTGAAACGGTTCCAGGAAGAGGAAGATCTCCACGTCTATATCTTCTTGGACGTCTCGCGCAGCATGGCCTTCGGATCGCCGCCGAAGTTCGATTTTGCGCGGCAGGTCGGGGCGGCCCTGGCCTACATCGCACTGGCGGACCTGGACCGCGTGGCGATCGTCGCGTTCGGCGGCGACATCATCGCCGACTTCCCCCTGACGCGCGGCAAGGCGCGGATCCTGTCGCTGCTCAAGTTTCTCGAGAACCTGCCTGCCGACGGCTCGGTCACCGACCTCGCGCGGGTGGCGTCGGGGTTCGTCCATCGCACGCAACGGCGGGGGCTGGCCGTGGTGATCAGCGATTTGTACGACCCGGGCGGGTTCCAGAAAGGGCTCGACATCCTGCGGCACCACCGCTACGAGCCGCACGTCGTCCAGGTGTATGACCGCGAGGAGGCGGAGCCGAACCTGCTGGGCGACCTGGAGCTGTACGACATCGAGACCGGCTCGCTCCGCAAGGTCACCGTGACGGAGCGCAACCTGCGGCAGTACCGCGAGCTCTTCGCCAAGTTCCAGGAGTCGGTCCAGCAATACTGCAACACCTACGGTATCGGCTGCACGCGGACCTCGACCGAGATCCCGTTCGACGAGCTGATCCTCAAGATGATGCGCGTCGCGGGAGCAGTCCGATGAGCTTCGCCCACGCTTCCGCTCTCGTCTGGGCGGCCCTCGCGATCCCGATCGTGATCTTTTACATCCTGAAGATCCGCCTGCGCAGGGTCCCAGTGTCGACGACCTTGTTCTGGCAGCAGATCTTCGAGGAGAAGAAGCCGCGCTCGATCTGGGAAATCCTCCGCCACCTGCTCTCGCTCCTCGTCCAGCTCGCCATCCTCGCACTCCTGGTCCTGGCCCTCGGCGAGCCGTTCTTCAAGTGGGAGGTGCTCGAGGCGAAACGGCTGGTGCTGGTGCTCGACAACTCGGCCAGCATGAACGCCGACGACGTGCTTCCCTCGCGCCTGGCGAAGGCCAAGGAGGAAGCGCTCCGCGTCATCGACGGGCTCCGCTTCCGCGACGAGATGGCGATCATCGCGGCCGGCACCGAGCCCCAGGTTTTTTGCGGCCTCACCGGTCACCAGCGCACGCTGCGCAAGGCGGTCGACGACATCCCCGCGACCGATGGCCCGAGCCGGGTCAAGCAGGCCGTCGAGCTTGCCCGCAACCTGCTCGTCACGCACAAGAACCGCCGGGTGATCGTCTTGACCGACGGCGGCTTCGACGACGCCGATGCGCTGGCGAAGGCCGACGACGTGGAGGTCGTCCCCGTAGGCAAGCGCACGGGGAACGTCGGCATCACCCGCTTCCAAACCCGGCGCAGCCTGATCGACCCGGTCGGCTACGAGATCCTCGCCGAGGTCACCAACGCTTCCGACGACCCGGTCGAGTGCCGCCTGGAGATCGACCTGAACAACGAGGTCGTGGACGTCGTCCCCTTGAAGCTCGCCGCCGGCGGCACGCACCACCAGGTGTTCGAAAAGACCTCGACCGACGGCGGACGCATCGTCGCCCGCCTGAACCGGGCCGACGCCTTGCCGGCCGACAATCAGGCGTGGGCCATCCTCCCGCGCAGGGAGGTCCGGCCGGTGACGCTCGTCACCAAGGGAAACCTCTTCCTGGAAAAGGTCTTCGAGGCCAACGCCGGCGTGAAGCTGAGCGTCGCCAAAACCGCGCCCAAGGCCGCCCCACCCGCCGGAACGCTCACCGTCTACCACCGCGACGCGCCCGA
Source organism: Isosphaeraceae bacterium (assembly GCA_031291845.1). Lineage (GTDB taxonomy): Bacteria > Planctomycetota > Planctomycetia > Isosphaerales > Isosphaeraceae > DAIDJG01. The sequence continues at coordinate 29,895 of JARLIH010000484.1, forward strand.
AAAGCTGCCCACCGGACCGGTGCTCGTGATCCAGCCCTCGCAGGCCAGCGAGCTGTGGGAGGTCGGCGAGACCCTGCAGAACCCGATCGTGACGCAGCAGGACAAGGACTCCCCCTTGATGGCGAACGTGCGGCTCGACAACGTCCTCATGCCCGAAGCGAAGAAGCTCAAACCGAAGGGGAGCCCGAAGGTCCTGGCGTCGGCCGTGAGCGGCGACCCGCTCTATCTGGCCTACGAGCGCCCCGAGGGGAAAGTCCTTGTGCTGACCGTCGACCTCGACAAGGGAGACCTCCCGCTCCAGACCGCGTTCCCGATCATGGTGGCGAACGCGCTCGGCTGGTTCGCCGGCACGAAAGGGGAGCTGCGCGAGGCGTCGGCCACGGGGAGCGTCGCTGAGTGGGACGTCCCGCCGGGTAACGCTGCATCGTACACGCTGCACGCCCCCGGCGGGCGCGCCACGCCGCTGCCGGCCCAGAGCGCCCGCGCCACGATCGGCCCGCTCGACCGGTGCGGCATCTGGACCATCGACCACAGCGCGGGGCAGGGGGGGGAGGCGAAGCCCGACTTCGAGCTCGCCTGCAACCTCGCCAACCGCCAGGAGAGCGACCTCCGCCCTCCCAAGGACTGGGCGACCCACCGCGGCATCGAACAGGCCGGTTTCGGCGGACGGCCGCTCTGGTACATTCTCATTATTGCCGCGTGGGCCCTCGTTGCCACGGAGTGGTATCTCTATCAGCGCAGGTGGATCAGCTAATGGCCATTCAACCGCCTCGGCCGTGCCGGCTATCTTGGGGGGCACGCCGCGCTGCCGCATCGGCCATTGCTATGTAGGGTCGGCTAATGCCGGCCGCTAATCGGCCGGCAATGGCCGGCCCTACTTTAATACTCCGCGACGATTCGAGAAGCGCGTTCGCCGTCTCAAACCGGAATTGACCGAGCCATGCCCACCCTCCCCTTCCAGATCGAACTGACCCACGCGGGGTGGCTCGCGGGATTGCTCGTCGTGCCGATCCTGGTGCTCTACTTCTATCGGGGGCTCGTCGACTTCGCCCGCTGGCAGCGCGTGCTGTCGCTCGCGTGCCGGACGGCCGTCGTCGTCCTGCTCGTGCTGGCCTTGACGGGTCTGACGCTGCTGCGGCCCACGCACGACCAGTTCGTGGTTTTCGCGGTCGACAAGAGCCTGAGCGTCGGGGACGACTCGCGGAAGACGGCCGACCGATTCGTCGAGGAGGCCGTGAAGAAGGCCGGCAACAACCGCGCGGCATTCTTGGCGTTCGGCGAAGCGCCGGGCATCGTGCGCGACCGGCTCGAGACCGACGCGGCCCAGAAGGTCGAAGAGAATGGGACGAACCTCGCGGCGGCCATCGAGGTCGCTGCGGCGGCGTGCCCGCCGTTCTACGTGCCCAGGATCGTGCTCTTGAGCGACGGCAACCAGACCGCGGGAGACGCGCTTAAGGCCGCCCTCCGCGCGGGGATGAAGATCTCGACCGTGCCGCTCAAGACCCGCGACGACGCCGAGGTGCAGGTCTCGGCCGTGCGCGTGCCGGCCCAGGTGCAGCAGGGGCAGGCATTCAACGTCGAGGTCGTGATCGACTCGAACCACGACGACGAGGGGGAGATCGAGGTCTACCAGGGCGCGCACAAGGTCTGGAACCAGCGCAGGAAGCTCAAGAAGGGGGAGAACAAGATCACGCTCCCGCAGTCGATCGAGCAGGACCGCCTCGTCGCCTTCACCGCGCGGACGAAAGGATTCAAGGATACGCTCCTCGATAACAACAGCGAGTTCGGGCTCGTCTCCACGGCGGGGAAGCCGCGGGTGCTGTTGATCGAGAGCGAACAGCGCGACGCGAAGGACCTCGTCTACGCGCTCGAGGAGCAGGACATCCGCGTGGACGTCCGCCCGCCGCAAGGGATGCCTGACTCGCTGGCCGACCTGCAAAACTACGAGCTCCTGATCATGTCGAACGTGCCGGCCACCGCGCTCTCGATGAAGCAGATGGAGATCGCGCGCACCTTCGTGCGCGACCTCGGCGGCGGCCTGATCATGCTCGGCGGCGACCAGTCGTTCGGCCTCGGCGGCTACTACAAGACGGTTCTCGAAGAAATCCTGCCGGTGCGGAGCGACTTCGAGAAGGAGAAAGAAAAGCCGAGCCTCGCGATGGTGCTCGTCATCGACAAGTCGGGCTCGATGGGCGGCGAGAAGATCGAGATGGCCAAGGAGGCGGCCAAGAGCGCGATCGAGCTCCTGGGACCAAGCGATAAGATCGGCGTGATCGCGTTCGAGGGGGAGGCCTACTGGGTCAGCGACATCCATCCGTGCTCTGACAAGGGCTTCGTGCTCGACCGCGTGAGCACGATCGAGGCCGGCGGCGGCACGGTGATGTACCCGGCGATGGAGGAGGCCTTCGAGGCGCTCCAGAACACCGTCGCGAAGCTGAAGCACGTGATCATCCTGACCGACGGCATCTCGGCCCCGGGCGACTTCGAGGGGATCAGCCAGTCGATGGCCTCAGCGCGGATCACGGTTTCCACGGTCGGCGTCGGCAGCGATGCCGACCAGCCCCTGCTGGAGGAGATCGCCCGCATCGGCGGGGGCCGCAGCTACCAGGTCGAAGACCCGTTCGCGATCCCGCAAATCTTCGCCAAGGAAACCGTGGCCGCCAGCAAGTCGGCGATCAACGAGCAGCCGTTCCAGCCCCAGACGATCCGGCCGACGCAGGCCCTGGCGGGCCTCGAGGTCGAGACGGCGCCGCCGCTTTTGGGCTACGTCGTGACGCGCAACAAGCCGACGAGCGAGCCAATCCTGGCGACCGAGGCGGGCGATCCGCTCCTGACCTGGTGGCGGTACGGGCTGGGGATGAGCGTGGCGTTCACCTCCGACGCGAAGAGCCGATGGGCCGCCGAGTGGACCGCCTGGCCTACCTTCGGCAAGTTCTGGGCGCAGATCGTCCGCCACGCGATGCGGAAGAACGATGCGAAGGGGATTGTCGTCCAGGTGGACCAGAAGAACCGTCAGGCGACCGTCTCGCTCGACGCGATCGACCCCTCCGGCCGGTTCCTCAACGGCGCGGAGACCGAGCTGACGGTGATCGACGCGCAGCTCGGCAAGACGTCGATCGCGATGGCCCAGACGGCCCCCGGGCGCTACCAGGCGGAGTTCCCGACGCCCCTGGCGGGCTCGTATCACCTGGAGTTCTCGCAGAAGTACCAGGGCAAGCCCCTTTACCAGCAGTCGCGCGGCCTGGCCGTCGGCTATTCCGACGAGCTCCGCCTGCGGCCAACCAACCAGGAATTGCTCCAGTCCATCGCGCGGGCATCCGGGGGCCAGTACGACCCGAAGCCCGAGGCGATCTTCGCCCCGACCGACCAGACGGCCCTCCGCGCCACCCCGCTCTGGCCCTTCCTGCTCATGGCCGCCGCCTTGCTCTTCGTGATCGACGTGGCCTTGCGGCGGATCGACCTGACCCTGCTCGGAATCGGCGCCCCAAGGCGGTTTGCGCTTTCCACCGGACGGCGTTAATCGTACTCTTGTAGGGTGGATCAGGCCGTCAGGGTGCCAACCCACCATCACCCGCTACGATGGCTCACGATCAGGCGGCCTTGACAATGGTCAACTCGACGAGACCGATGGCAACGGCGCTGGGACTTGTCCTCACCATCCTCTCGTTCGCCCCGGCTCCGCCCGAACCGCCGGCCTTGCCGCCCGAGGTCGCGAAGCTCGCCCAGGGGCGTCTTCAGGCCGCTTTGAAAGCTTTTGACGAAGCCTGGGTGTATTACAAACAGGCCCGCACGGATGTGTTCGACGTCTTCGCCTGGTCCAAGCTCGTGCTGGAGAGCCAGGCCGAGTTGAGTCAGACCAAGGAAGAGTACGTCGCCGCGCTCGGGGCGCACCGAGACCGGATGCGCGAGCTCGACGCACTCGTGAAGAAGGTGCGCCGGGTCGGGTTCGCGCAATCGCTCGACGTCGCCTCGGCCGACTATTTCCTGAAAGACGCGGAATACCGGCTGGCGCGGGGGAAGGCCCAGCAATGAGTGGTCCGGAGGCTCTATCCTCTTTCTCATTGTTTCGTCGCAGGGGAGGTCAAGCCATGGCGCGTCGAATCTATCACGAACTCATGCCGGTGCGCAGACGTCAGCGCTGGCAGTTGCTCGCCCGCGCGGCGGTACTGGGCCTGCTCGCCAGCTCATTGGCGGGCATCGGCCTGGGGGCGTGGAAGTGGGCCACGCGCCATGAAGTGACGCCGGCCCTGGCCGCAGGCGTGCTGGCGGCTGGCCCCATCCTGGGCCTCCTCCTTGGCGCCCTCTGGCGCCGTGGCTGGCGCGACGCGGCGATCGCGGTCGACAGCACCTACGCACTCAAGGATCGCACCCTCACCGCGCTCGACTTTCTCGGCCGGTCGCACACGACGCTGCTGCACGAGCTGGAGGTGAGCGACACCCAGGCCCGCCTGGCGACGCTCAAGGCTTCCGAAGTCGCCCCGCTCCGGCTTCCCCGCGTGCTGCCCGTCGCCTGCGGCGCACTCGCCCTGGCCGCCCTGCTCCTGGGCATCCCACTCGGCGGCAAGAAGGCCGCCGCCGGCCCACTGCCGCCGATCGCCGAGATCGTCGCCGAGGCGACCAAGATCGGCGAGGACTTGAAAGCGCTTGACGAGCTCGCAAAGTCCGAGAAGGACGAGAAGCTCCAGGAGCTCGTCAAGCAGCTCAAGGAGAAGGCCGACGAGATGAAGCAACCCGGGGTCGACGAGCGCGAGGCGCTCGCGAAGCTCTCGGAGATGCAGGCCGCCATCGCCGCGCAGCAGGCGCAGTACAACGTCGGCCTCGTCGACGGACAACTCCAGGCGCTCGGTGACGCCCTCGTCCCGGCCGAGTCGCTCGAAGCGGCGGGCCACGCCCTCCAGGAAGCGAAGTTCGACCAGGCCGCCAAGGAGCTCGAGAAGCTCGAGAACCCCGAGCTCGACCGCAAAGAAGCCAAAACCGTCGAGGAGAAGCTCAAGCAGGTCGCCAACGCCATGGGTGAAGTCGGCCTGGGCCAGATGAGCGAGGCCGCCACCGAGCTGGCCGACGGCATCAAGGGGGGACACAAGGCCAAGGTCTCGAAGGGGGCCAAGGCGCTCGCCGACGCGGCCAAGAGCCACGCACGCCGGCGCAAGATCAAGGAAATCCTCGACGCCGAGGTCGACGACCTCAATGAGAGCAAGGGGAAGATGCGGGACAACAAGGTCGCCACACGGTTCCGCAAGACCGAGCGGTCGAAGTCCCCCTCCTCCGACTGGGGCGCGGGGATCAGCGGCAACGAGGGAGCCCCGACGAACCTTGCCGCAAACCGCGAGCAGAAGGACATCACCGGCAACCCGGGCGACGGCCCGTCCGAAATGGAAACAACCCACTCCCCCGAAGGCCGCCAGGCCGCCGCGCGGCAGTACCGGCAGTCGTACCAGAAGTACCGCAAGATGTCGGAGGCCGTCCTCGACAGCGAGCCGATCCCGCTGGGCCACCGCCAGACGATTCGCAAGTACTTCGAGCTCATCCGCCCCCAAAACGGCGAGGGAGAGGAAATCAAGGACGCGCCGGCCAAGTGACTCTGTCCGCCGATTGTTGTAAACTATCGCCCCGCGCGGGGATGAGCCCGCGCGGGGTTTCTGTTTCGAAACGACGGTCTAATGACTTGCCAAAGAAGAGAGTTATCCGCAGACGACGCAGATGGACACCGATCAAGAAACAATTAATGCAATGTTGCTATCGTTTCGTCTCGCTGAGTAGTTTTGCTCTCCTATTGTTATTTATCTGCGTCATCTGCGAATAGCTCTCTTCCCTCCAAATTTCGAGGCGCTGATGCAGTACCGCACGTTCGGCCGCACGGGCTGGCCGGTGAGCGAGATCGGTTACGGGATGTGGGGCGTCGCCGGTTGGACGGGGTCGGACGACGCCGAGTCCATGGCCGCGCTGGAGCGTTCCGTGCAGCTCGGCTGCACGTTCTTCGACACCGCCTGGGGCTACGGGGCAGGGCACTCCGAGAGCCTGCTCGGCCAGCTCGTGCGGTCGCACCCCGAGCGTGAGTTGATCGTGGCGACGAAACTCCCCCCCAAGAACTTCACCTGGCCATCCCGGCGCGGGTTCACGCTCGACGATTGCTTCCCGCCCGACCACATTCGCGAGTACGCCGAGAAGAGCCTCGACGACCTCGGCCTGCCGATCATCGACCTACTCCAGTTCCACGTCTGGGAAGACGCCTGGGCCCGCGACGAGCGCTGGCAGCGCGCGATGGACGAGCTCAAGCAACAAGGGCTCGTGCGCGCCGTCGGCGTCAGCGTCAACCGCTGGGAGCCGGAAAACGTGCTCGAAACCCTGCGCACGGGCCTGGTCGATGCGGTCCAGGTGATCTACAACATCTTCGACCAGGCGCCCGAGGACGAACTCTTCCCCCTTTGCCGCGAGCGGAACATCGCCGTGATCGCGCGCGTGCCGTTCGATGAGGGGACGCTCACCGGCACGCTCACCAAGGACTCGCGCTGGGCCGAAGGAGACTGGCGCAACTCCTACTTCGTCCCCGAGAACCTCAGCGCCAGCGTCGACCGCGCCGAGGCCCTGCGCCCCTTGGTGCCCGAGGGGATGACGATGCCCGAGCTGGCCCTGCGCTTCATCCTGGCCAACCCCGTGGTCTCGACCATCATTCCGGGCATGCGGAAGCTGAAGAACGTCGAGGCGAACCTCAGTGTCAGCGACGGGCGAGCCCTGCCGGCCGCGCTCCTGCAACGGCTGAAGGCACACCGGTGGGACCGCACGCCGACGGAGTGGTCACAATAGCACCCGGCGTCGCGAACCCGCTGTGTAGGGCCGGCCATTGCCGGCCGTCCGAATTCGGCCGGCAATGGCCGGACCTACACAGCGACAAAGACTGTCAGTACGACCCGTGGATATACGTCAACAGGTGCTGGTTCTCCGAGTGCACCTTGTCGTACATCACCTTGATCACGTCGCCCACGGAGACGATCCCGACCAGGCTCGCGTCGACCACGACGGGGACCTTGGCGATCCGGCGCTCGCTCATTTTTCCCATGACGTCGTCCACCTCGTCGTCAGGGCCGCAGGTGACCGGGTTGGGCGTCATCACGTCGGAGACGCGAATCTGGCCGAAGCCTTCGCCCCGGTTGTGCAACCCCCGCAGCACGTCGCGCTCGCTGAACATTCCGAGCAATCGGCCGTTGCCGTCCACCACGGGGAGCGAGCCGATGTTGTTTTGCACGAGCCGCGCCACGGCTTCCGAGACTTTCGCTTCGGGCTCAATCGAGATGACACGCCCACCCTTCGCTTTCAAGACGTCGCGAACCTGCATGTCGAACCTCCCTCGGTCGGGCGCCGGCGGGGGGCCTTCGAATGAGGCACACGCACCCGCGACACCATGCGGCGGAAATGATCGGAAATGAAAGGACGGATAGGATCATCCTGCCATTTCCCCGCGACCAAGGCAAAGCATTTTTTGGAATCTTTCCTCATATGGATACTTCGAGCTGAACCCCCAGGGGCGGCTTGACCCGCGGCCCGGACCGCCGCTACGATCCGCGAAACGGACGTGCCGCAGAACAGGCCAGGGAGGGGCCGCCGGTGATCGAGGTTGAGGCCGGTGACGCGAAAGGGCTGGGCCCGTGCGAGCAGGCGATCCTCGTGACGTTGCTGCTTGCGGCGTTCGCGCTCCGCGCGGTCTGTCTGGACCAGCCGATCGTCGAGAATTACGTCGGCCGCCAGGTGCCGACTGCAATGGTCGCGCGTAACCTCGAGCGCGGCTCGGGGTTGCTCCGGCCCCAGCTCGACACCGCGCCGCTGCCGAACCTGTTCCTGGTGGAACCGCCGGTCTATGCTGCCGCGGCCGTCGCGTTACGGCGGCTCACCGGCCTCCCATTGGAGCCCGCGGGGCGGCTCGTCTCTGCGCTCGGGCTGACCCTCGGGGGTTGGGGTCTGTTCGGGCTAGCCCGGCGCCGGCTGGGGGTGCGGAGCGCCTTGATCGCGGTGGGGGCACTGGTGGTCTTCCCCGTGACTCTCCGTTACGGCCGGGCGTTCCAGCCCGACGCCCTGATGCTCGGCACGCTGGTCGCCGGGCTCCGGTGCTGGGACGAGCGCGAGGCCGGCGGCCGCCCGCGCTGGCTCATCGCCGGTTGGCTGCTGCTCGCCACGTGCCTGGCCCTAAAAGTGGTATCGGCTTACCTGTTCGTTCCGCTCGTGATCGCCATCCTGCGGCCGCCGCGGAGAGGGAAGGTCGCCCTGGCGCTGAGCGCGCTCGTGCCGGCGTTGCTCTGGTACGTCCACGCGGCCTTCCTGCTCGGAGAGGGCGGTGGTTCGCACGCCTCGGCGGACAATGGCGCGATCTGGCTCCGCACGCTGGTCCCGACCGCGTTATTTCGGTCCGCGACGCTTGGCCACATCGTGCGGTTCACGGTGGTCAGGGCGTTCACGCCGCTCGGATTCGCGCTGGGTCTCGGGGGACTGCTGTGCGCGGGAACGGCCGATCGGCTCTGGCGCACCTGGGGCCTTGCCGTGCTGGCCGCGTTCGCGGTGCTGGCCGCGAAGTTGCACCACGAGTACTACTGGCTGGCCCTCGCACCATTGGCCGCAGTGGGGGTCGGCCGGAGCCTGGACGCGCTGGCGGACCGCTCGCAGTGCGCGGCGATTGCGCTGGGGGCCGGGCTGGTCGCACTGTCGGCCGCGCAATCGGCCTCGACCTGGCGCACGCCCGCGGAGTGGCTGGGTCTGTCCGCGGCGGCGCGCGCTGTGCAGGCGAATGTTCCCAGCGACGCCTGGATCGTCGCGCCGGAAGCCTTGCTGTATGCGGCCGATCGGCGAGGCTGTCGGTTGGAGTTCCCCCGCGCTGCCGCGCGCCGGGCCGCCGGCGAGTGGGGCGAGCCCGACTTGCCCGAAGGGCGGCTCGCGCTCATCGAGTTCTACCGTGCCCACGGGGCGCGCTTTGTCGCCGACGTGAAAGGTGAAGAGGCCGGGGACCCCGAGCGCTTGGCCTTGCACGAAGCCATCCGCGCGCGCTACAACGTCCTGGTAGACTCCCCCGGCGTCCTGCTCGCCGCCTTGACCGACCGCACCGACGTTCCCGAGGACGCCGATGGCTTCCCCCGCTAACGCTCCCGTGACACCGCTCGACTTCGCCCGCTGGAAGCCGCAAGGGCGGAAGATCAGCGTCCTCACCGCGTACGATTTCCCCACCGCCCGCCTGCTCGACGCGGCCGGGGTCGACTGCCTGCTCGTCGGCGACTCGCTCGGCACGGTCGTCCAGGGGCACGACACGACCTTGCGCGTCACGCTCGACCAGATGGTGTATCACGCCGAGATGGTTGCCCGGGCGGCCAAGCGTGCCCTCGTGGTCGCGGACCTCCCGTTCGGCAGCTACCAGGCGTCCCCCGCGCAAGCGCTCATCACGGCCACCCGTTTCCTCAAGGAGACGCAGTGCCAGGCCGTGAAGCTGGAAGGGGGAGTGCGCTCGGCGGCGACGATCCACACTCTCGTCGAGGCCGGCATTCCCGTCATGGGGCACGTCGGCCTCACACCGCAGTCGGTCCGCCGCCTCGGCGGGCACAAAGTCCAGCGCGATGGCGACGCCATCCTCGCCGATGCCCACGCGGTGGCCGACGCAGGGGCCTTCGCCCTCGTGCTCGAGTGCATCCCCTCCGACGTCGCCGCGCGCGTCACGGCCGAGCTGGCAATCCCCACAATCGGCATCGGCGCCGGCGCGAAGTGCGACGGGCAGGTCCTGGTCGTCAATGATTTGCTCGGCCTGTTCGAGGACTTCCAACCGAGGTTCGTCCGCCGTTACGCCGCGCTCGGCGACACCATCCGCCAGGCGGCCGCGGCCTACGTGTCGGACGTCGCCGCCGGGCGGTTCCCGAGCGAGGGCGAAAGTTTTCACTGAGGGCGCCGCGCGGTCAGACCATGAGCACGCCTACCGCCGATGAGCTCCGCCGCAAGTCCTGTGTGGCATGCGAAGGGGGAATCCCGCCCCTGTCGGTCGAACAAGCCCGGGCGCTCCTGCCGAGCGTGGAAGGCTGGAGCCTGACCCACGACGGCCAGCGCATCCGCCGCTCCTGGGTCGCCCGGAACTTCCAGGCGGGCATCGACTTCTTTGATAAGGTCGCCGCGCTCGCCGAGGAGGAGGGGCATCACCCCGACTTGCACCTCGAAGGCTACCGCAACGTCTCGGTCGAGCTCTGGACCCACGCCATCGGTGGCCTGTCCGAGAATGACTTCATCCTGGCCGCGAAGATCAACGCGCTGCCCATCGCGCTCAAGCGGTAATCAACGCTTCGTTAATTTGCAGGATGCATGAAATACACCGATTCATTTCATGCGATATACATCAATCAAAATCCGAACATTCCCCGCAGCCGCCCGAAGAAACTCCGCTTGGCGGGGTCGGGCATAGTGTCCTGGAGCCGGACCGTCGTCACCTCGGCCGGGGGCGCGGACGCGGCGGGCTGGGTTCGCACCTTTTCAACGTGGGCCAGCAAAGACGCGTTCGCGATCTGGTCGCCGGCGGGAAGGCGCTTGGACAGCGGTACGGCTTTCGAGGGTGAGGTGCGCAGGTCGGCCAAGGTCGAGAGCAACAGCGCCTTGTTCGTCGGCGCGCTGTTCAGCAGGAAGTGAACCCAGGCCCACGACTCGCGGTAGTCGCGCGTGGTCATCTCGCGCACGTTTGTCAGCGATTCGAGCTTCGCGAGGTCGGGCTTCCAGCCCAGCGCGACGTCCTGCGGGAGCCGGCTCATGTGCTCGGCGTTCAGGCCGCGGCGATTGTCGGGGCTCTCGAAGTACTCCGCCAGGCCCTCGTCGAGCCAGAGGGGCAGGTCGCCGACCGCCACGTGCAACAGCGCGTGCGTCGCTTCGTGCCGGAGGTCTTCTTCGAGCCGCTCACCCTGGAACGTGTAGACGACCCGCCGCGACCCCTGCGCGAGGAAGAAGGCCCGGCGGGTGGGAAGCTCGGGATAATAAAACCGCAGGAAATGGGTGAAGCTCTCCCGGTCGTTGAGGATGTACACCTCGACCGCCGGCTGCTCGGACGCCACGCGTAGGCCGAGAGCCGATTCGACGTCGGCCTCCAGCGAGTGCAGGCCGTGGAGCGCGGGGGCATCGGCCGCGAGCGGGGCGTTGGAAAAGACGATGAACGGGCCGGTCCGCGCCTGGTAGCGCGTGGGGACCAGCGCCTGCCCCTGTTCGCCGACCGTCGCGCAGCCCGCCCAGGCGCAGGCCACGAAGGCCAGCAGCAGGGATCGGCGTCGTAACACGTCGTGGGGGCGCTCCGGCATCTCTCCCGATCCTCGTCCGTTGTAGGTGGTGTCCGTCTCAACCTACGATCGAATTTACGGCCGCTGTCACGACAGTACCCGGTTGCGGCGAGCGTTCCGCCGGCGCTTCACGTGGCCGCGCGCCTCCACGGCGCGCCAGAAGCCTTTCCAGTCGTTATGGGGCGATAGTCCCCACGGCAGGTACGCGCGCAGGAACCGCAGGAGGTCGGTCCGGGTCCGCCCGGGAACCTCGGCCAGGCTCAGGTAGAGCCGGGACAGGTTCTGCGTGCGACGGTGCAGCGGCAACGGGTGCCAGAGCCGGACCCCCACCAGGTCGATCAGGCTGAGCTGAACGTCCCCCTCGGCCGGGTCGCCCAGGACCAGGATGTTCGACGCCTTCACGTCGCGGTCCGAGAGCGACCGCTCGTGCAGCGTCCGCATGAGGCGCGCGAGCGCCGACCCAAGGCGCCTGACCTGAACGCGCTGGTCGGCCGGGGCCAGGGCCGGATAAACCGTCCGGAGATAATCGCTCAGGGTGACGCTCGGCTCTTCTTTCACCGTAATCAGGTACGTCTCGTGGGGCAGATACCAGAACAGGTCTTGGGCGAAGGGGCGCGTCCGGGCAATGAAGGCCAGGTTCCGCGGAGTGGGAATCGCCCGGCTCGCCATGTGCTGCCCCGCCTGCCACGACTGCCAGGCGCGCGACGGGCGGAAGTACGTCAGGAACGGGTCGAGCCACCCCCGCTGGTTGAACCGCTTGTAGATTACGCGCGTCGGCCGGCCGCCGACCGAGAGGGTCGTTTCGGCAATGCTGGTCGTACGCGCGTCCTTGTACAGGATCGTCCCCTTGCGGCCGAAGACGGCGTCGGGGTCGGCCAGGAGCGAGCGGATCACCTCGCGGTCCAGGTCGCGAACGGCAATGCCCCAGGTATAGGCACGGGATTCGCGCCGCTTGACGAAGTACTTGTTCGTCCCGCAGCAGCGCCGGCCCCAGCGCCGCCACAGGCGTTCGGCCCAGGCGCGGGTCGCCTCCTCGATGCCCCGGGCGAACGCGCGCGGGTCCGGGGGACTCGCGCGCCGGGCTTCCAGGTAGGTGTTCAGGAACCGGTAGCGGTCGGCCCGTCCACAGCGCAGCCAGAAGTAGTGGTTCAGGAGCGCGAGGTTCAGTTGTGCGTCGGGCCAGCGCAGCGTGTGGCAGACGCGCAGCGCATCGAGGTCGATGATCGCCAGTTCGGGCCGATCGTCGTCTTCCATCCGGACCAGGATATTGCCGGGGTGGAAGTCCTGGTGGACGAAGCCCGCGTCGTGCAGCCGGGCGGTCAGCACGGCGAGCGCCGTCGCGAGGTTCTGGCGCACCCGGGCCTGCCGATGATCGGGCCAGGTGGAGAGCCGGCGCTCGACGAACTCGTCGAGCGGCACGGT
>JARLIH010000485.1 GCA_031291845.1 Isosphaeraceae bacterium
ATTACGTCGTCAAGGATGGCGACGTCGTCTACTTCCGTAGTGGGCTGTGACGGGCTGACCCACTCTCCCAGGAAGCCGTGGACGCTACAAACACCCGTTCACGGCTGCGAGAGCGTCTGCTCGAAGGCCGCGAACCCCCGGCGCACGGCTTCGGGGGCGGACTCCAGGGCACGGGCGAACCCAGGGTCGCGTTCGAGCCCGCCGGTCGGGTGACAGAGCGCAGCGGCCTGGGTCGCGACCGCTTCGTCGAACCGCTCAAGGAAACGAAAGAGCGCTGAGGGCTCCGTCCCCGCAAGCTCGATCGCGAGCTGAGCGTAGTACCGGGGGCTCGACCAGCCGCCGTCGCCGTCGGCGTCGACCCGGACCGGGTTGGTGACCGAGAGCACCCGCGGAGTCCAGTCTTTCAAGCTCGGCTGATAGGGCCGGGGAATCGGCCAGTACGGTGCGGTCACGCCCGGTCCGGACGCGATCGCAACGAGCGCCACGTCGTGCCGCGGCCGAGGGAGCAACCACACGGCCCTCCCCTTTTCGCCGGCCGCGGAACCGTCGGGGATGGTCTGCTCGCGGACCTTGACGCCGTTGGCAAAAAGTTCGAGACGGTCGGCCCTCGTCCAGGACGGGCCGTGAACGGAGACCGTCACGCGGACGGTTTCGCCGAGCCCTGTGGCCAGGTCACCCGGGCGGAACTTGTCGTCGACGCTTAGCCGGGCCAGTAAGCCGAGGCTGACGACCCCCCTGCCGTCCCGTAGACCTTGCTGCGCAGCTCGGACGTCGATGTGTCCCGGGTCCGCATCGTCGCAGGCGAGATACGTACGACCCTGGCCGACGATATGACGGGCGACGTCGTGGCTGTCGCTCGCTCCCACGGCGCTGACACGTTGGCCCTGGTTCCAGAGGGCGAACCAGTCACGGACGCTCCGAAAGGGATCCGACTGCATCGCCCCCGAATTAATGATCTCCACCGCGTCGAACCCGACACCCGGCCGTAGCTCCCCCGACGCCCCGTTGAAATTCTTGGGGTCGAACGGACGGAAGCCGGCGTGCTGGTCGCGTGGGTGATTGAGAATGATGACCCGCGGGTCGTCCCCCGCGCGAATTCCGCGGAACAGCTTCGGCCAGTCTTCGACGCTCGCATCGGGGGGAGTTTCGTCCCGGCGGAAGGGGAAGGCGTTGAAGTGCCCCCTTTGCGTCGTGACCTCGTCCCCAATGACCGGAGTGAGCGCGGCCGCCAGTCCGAGCCGGTGCGCAGACTCGGCATAATCGCCCAGCCGGTTGTGCTCCGTGGCGACCGGGAGCTCCACTCCTTCGCCGGCCAGGGTAACCAGGCGCTCATCGATCGAGGCATCGCCGTGTCCGCTCAGGGTCAGCGTGTGAACGTGGGTATCGCACGCGACGAAACCGCTCGTGTCGACCTCTCGGCTCAACTCGAGCGCCACAACCGGAGCCTGTCCCTCGGCGACCTCGATCGGCCGCCTGGCGAGCCCGTACTCGAAGCCCCGTGTCGCGAATACCACGTATTTTCCGGGTCGAACGCCGAGCCGTGCGTGACCATCGGCCGTATATGCGACCCCGGGGCGGACCGCAAGCCGCGGGTCCGGCCGCACCGACAGCGGGGCGAGCACACCTCTGTCGTCGACGACGGTGATCCGACAGGGGATTCCGCGCGTCGAGGCACGATCTTTGACCCGAACGTCGAGGACCGCCCCGCCGAGCGCGTCGGCCCTGGGCCTCAGGTCGAGGGCGACCTCGCCAACCATCACGTCGCCGCGCCCCGAAGGGGGGCCAATCGTGAGGATGTTCTTCCCATCGCGTAACACGCCCGGCGGTACGTCGAGGGCGTTCCACAGGTCGGCGTCCGAAGGAAGCAGTCGCCCGATCCGCCGGTCATTCAGGCGCACGTCCCATTCGAGCCTGACATCGCTCTGCCGCACGACCAGCGTCGCCAGGCGCGCGCTGGCAACGGCCTCAAAGGTCAGTACGAGCTCTCGACCTTCGGCCGGTCCGGCGTCCAATTCGGCCCACTCCGGATCACCCGGAGTTCCGAGGTGGTGCCGGGCACCGTCGATGATGCGCTGGGCCGCCGCGCTGCGGCCCGCTGTCAACAGCAACGCCAGGATGTGTGCTAATGAAACAGCGGGCCGCATGTACCTCAGTCGGGTCAACCCTCGACGAGCTCGGCGGGGATATTGTCGTTGGCGTACACGTTCTGCACGTCATCATTCTCGTCGAGGATATCGCGCAGCTTGAGCATCCTCTTCCCGTTGTCGAGGTCCAGGTCGACGTAGTTCGTGGGGATGTAGCTGGTCTCCGCCGACTCGGTGGCAATGCGGTGGGCCTCGAGCTCTTTACGAACGTCTTCGAACGTTTTCGGGTCGCAGGTGACCTCGTAATAGCCGTCGATGAGCTGCACGTCGTCGGCCCCTGCCTCGAGGGCAACCTCCATCAAGCGGTCCTCGGCCACGGTCTTGGCATCGATGATGAACAGACCCTTATAATTGAACAGATAGCTGACGCAGCCCGAAGCGCCAAGGTTACCTCCGGCGACTTCAAAGGCTTTGCGGAGGTCGCCGGCGGTCCGATTGCGGTTATCGGTCAGCACCTCGCAAAGCACGGCCACGCCGCCGGGCCCATAGCCCTCGTAGGTCACTTCTTCGTAGTTCTCTGCCCCGAGCTCACCGGTCCCCTTCTTGATCGACCGCTCGATGTTTTCTTTGGGGCAACTGTAGGAGCGTGCTTTATCGATCGCGTAGCGGAGCCTCAAGTTCGAGTCAGGGTCGCCGCCGCCGTTGCGCGCGGCCACGAAGATGGCGCGGCAGAGCTTGCTGAACAGCTTGCCCCGCTTCGCGTCGACGGTCCCTTTACGGTGCGCGATGTTCGCGGAATGGGAATGCCCTGCCATGTTCTCGTAGCTCTCCGTGCGGAAGCCAAAAAGGGTCAAAACAACCCGGACCCGCTTTGACACCTCAGCGCTAGGCCGGGCAGGGTCGCCAGCGGACCGGCGACGGCACGCCGCCTGGGAGGCTGGCCCAGGGATCAGCCCCCTCCTCGGCCGCACGCACCATTATCATCAAGGCGTGTTGTCGGTCGAGGGCCTCAGGATGTAGCCGACTTCTTTGAGCGACTTGAGCTTTTTCCGGATCTCGGGGAGCCGTTTATCGGGAGGCACAGCCTTCTCGCCCGCCTTCTCCGCCTGCTCCCAAGCGGTCCTGGCCTTGCCGGTCTCCTGCATCTGGAAGTAAACGTCCCCGAGGTGCTCGTAGATCGTCGCGTCCGTGCTCGACTCCTTGGCCTCGTTCTGCTTCACCGCCGTCTCGAGCTGCTCGGCCGCTTCCCTGAGCTTGCCGCGCTTGAACAAGGCCCAGCCGAGACTGTCCAGGTAGGCGGCGGAGTCCGGCGTCTCGGCGAGCGCCTTCCGGATCATCGCCTCGGCCTTCTCGAGGTTTTTCCCCTGGTCGGCGTAGAGGTAGCCGAGGTCATTGTTCACGCCGGCGTCGTCCGGGTCGCGCTCCAGAAGCACTTCGAGCTCTTTCTCGGCCTTCGTGAACTCTCCGAGGTTGATATAGACGACTGAGAGGCCGGAGTGCGCGACCTTGACGACGTCCTCCTTGTTGGGGAACCGATCGAGCAAGCTTTTGTAATGAGCGATGGCCTCTTCGTTCTTACCGAATTGCGTCAGGATGTAGCCGAGGACCTGGTTGAAGTCGGGGTTCGCCGGGTCGTTCTTGAGCACCTCGTGACCGAGCGTTACCGCCTCGTCGGGCTTGTTGGTCTGTCCCAGGAGCAGGATGAGACGAAGCTGGATGAACGGCTCACGGGGATCCAGCTTGGCCGCGTCGCGCGTCGCCTGCAGGGCCTTCTCTTTTTCGTCGGCGTTCTGAAGGAGGCCCGAGAGCAGGAGGAGCAGTTGGGCGCTGCGCTCGTCCGGGAACTTTTCCATAAGCTGCTCGATCACCGCGGCCGCCTCGCCCGGCTTGTGGACCAGCTTCAATAGTTCGGCGAGCTGCCGGTAAGTCGGTGGCGACGGGTTCCATTGGACCGCGAGCCGCTGGACCGGTAGGAACTTTTCCAGATTCTTCGGGTCCTTGGAATTCGTCGCGATGTGAACGAGCAGGTCGACGCCGATCTGACGGTCGATCGACGGGGGTTCCGACGTGAGTAGTTTCCGCCCGACGTCGATCGCCTGCCCGGCATACTCAGGCGAGTCCGTGATCTTTTTCAGCACAGCGTCCACGGCGGTCGCGGCGTCGTTGTTCCGGAACTTCCCCAGGGCCTGCGCGATCACGCGGAGCAGGTCCTCCGTCTGCCGCCGCTGAAACAGCGAATCCGCCAGGGCGGCGTAGCCCTGGGGCGTCGGGGTGGCTTCCAGCAGCTTCTTGTAAAGCGCTTCGGCCTTCTCCACCTGACCCGTTTCACGGTAGCGGTCCGCCAGCGAGTACTGGAGCGGCAGGTTCTGGGCGTCGAGCCGGGCGGCCTCCTCCAGTCGAGGAGTGATCTCGTTCTCGCGCTTCAGCGCTATGAGGGCCTTGGCGAGCAGCTCGTACCCCTCTCGGCCCTGGGGCTGCCTCTTGATGTGGGCCTCGATCACCTCAAGCGCCTGCTGGGGCCGGTTCAGGTCGAGCAACGTCTGCGCCAGCTTCACGCGAAGCTGGGGATGGTCGGGCGCGTACACCAGGCCGTGCTGGAAGGCCTTGAGGGCCAGGTCGTGACGCTTGGCCGCCA
>JARLIH010000486.1 GCA_031291845.1 Isosphaeraceae bacterium
GGTGTGGGTCAGTTCGGCGAGCAACCCGAGCGAGGGAGACTTCACCCTGCCGGCAGTCTGGCGCGACGGTCCGCTGATTTTGACGGTTTCCACCACCGGAGCCAGCCCCGCGCTGGCCGCCGCGTTGCGCGACCAGGCCGCCGCCGCCATCGCCCCCGCCGCCGGGCTCGCCGCGCTCTTGGCCGAGCTGCGCGAGACCATCCTCGCCCGCCTGCCCGACGACCCCGATACGCGCCGCTACATCCTGAGCGGCTGGGCCGACCGCCGCTGGCTCGACCTCTTCACGGCCGAAGGACCTGAAGCCGTCCGAACGGCCATCCTGAATGAGTTGAAGAGTTTCACCACAGAGCCCACAGAGAGCAAGACCGAGCAAGAGAGAGGATTAGGGTTCTGATCTGAGTAATAATATAATATTAGTATTTGCATTATCTTTACTAAACTATCAGTCTTCCTCTCTGTGTTCTCTGTGGTACAGCTCTTTTCTTGGAGTCGTCCATGTATCATGCCGAAACTTTGTCGCTCCGTACCAAGGGGCGCGGGACGTATGAGATCACCGACGCGGTCCAGCGCATCGTGCACGACTCGGGCGCCGCGCGCGGCTTGTGCACGGTGTTCGTCCATCACACCAGTGCGTCGCTCATCATCTGTGAGAACGCCGACCCCGGCGTGCGGAAGGACCTGGAGCGGTTCTTCGCAAGGTTCGCGCCCGATGGCGATACGCTCTTCGAGCACGTCGACGAAGGCCCCGACGACATGTCGGCCCACGTACGCTCGATCGTGACGCAGTCGTCGATTTCCATCCCCATCGAGGACGGACGCTGCGCGCTTGGGACGTGGCAAGGGGTTTATCTCTGGGAGCACCGCACCGCGCCCCACTCCCGGCGCGTGACGGTCTCGGTCGTGGCGTAAGACTTGCCAAAAATCGGTTTGGCGTGTACTGTAAAAGCACTGTTAAACAATCAGAACACGAGAGGTTCGGTGTTGCGCATGGACCATCGACACCCTCACGGCATCGTGCGGCGGGAGTTCCTCCAGGTCGGGTTCTCGGGATTTTTGGGGCTCGGCCTGCCGCAACTCCTGGCGCAGCGGGCGCAGGCCGCTAAGTCGGCCCCGCGCGCGAAATCGATGCTTATGGTCTTCATGTCGGGAGGCCTGAGCCACCTCGACTCGTTCGACCTGAAACCCGACGCGCCCGAGGGAATCCGCGGCGAGTTCAAGCCGATCGACACCAAGGCCCCCGGGGTGCGCTACTGCGAGCACCTGCCGGAGCTCGCCGCGCGGGCGGACAAGCTGGCAGTGGTGCGGTCGATGTCGCACCCGCAGACGAACCACCTCAACGCGACGCACCAACTTCTGACGGGGCATTCGCAGCCCGGGGCGTTTTTCGACAAGATCGCCTCGCGCGACGACTACCCGTGCTACGCGTCCGCGCTCGACGCGATCCGCCCCCGCGCTGACGGCATTCCCAGCGGCGTGCTCTTGCCCACCTTCCTGATGGAAGGTCCGCTCGTCTGGCCGGGCCAGCACGCGGGATTCCTCGGGCCCAAGCACGACCCTTGGCAGATCAAGCAGGACCCCAGCCAGCCTAACTTCCGGGTCGACGACCTTTCCTTGCCGGCCGGCTTCAGCGTCGAGCGGCTCGAGACGCGCAAGCAGTGGCTCGACGAGGTCAGCACCCAGCGCGACGCGTGGGGCACGAAGGCGTCGGCCGCCAAGGACCCGCTGGCCGGCCAGCGTGAGCTCGCGTATTCGCTCCTGCTCTCGGGCCGCGTGGCCCGTGCCTTCGAGCTGGAGCGGGAAGACCCGCGCGTGCGTGACCGCTACGGCCGGCACATGTTCGGCCAGTCCCTCCTCCTGGGCCGCCGGCTCGTGCAGGCCGGGGTCCCGATCGTGCAGGTCAACCTCGGGCACGTGCAGAACTGGGACACGCACTCCGGCAACTTCACGTCGCTCAAGAATCGCCTGCTGCCGCCAACCGACCGCGGCGTCGCGGCCCTGCTGGACGACCTGACCGCGCTCGGCCTGCTCGATGAGACCCTGGTCGTCATCGCAAGCGAGTTCGGCCGCACCCCGCGCATCGGCTCCAGCACCGGGAACGTCAACACGCGCGACGGCCGCGACCACTGGTCCCAGGCGTTTTCCGTCGCCTTCGCGGGAGCCGGGGTCCGCGGCGGCCAGACGATCGGCCTGACCGACAAGACCGGCGCCTACACCGCCAGCCGCCCTTACACCCCGGCCGACTTCGCCGCCACCATCTACCGCAGCCTCGGCATCGATTCCGAGACCGAGATGCGCGACCGCCTCGCCCGCCCCATCCGCCTCTGTAGCGGCTCCCCCATCGAGCCGCTGTTTAGCGCGGGCGGGTGAGGACACAGGCCGGCCGCAACTTCACTGGTTGGAGTCCCGGCTTGAGCCGGCTCTCCAACGAGTAGGGCCGGCCATTGCCGGCCCTACGTAATCACTGACGCCGACCGGAAGCCGTTCACTTCCACGCTTCAGCAGGTGAAGACGGACGACCGCCCGCGGGGGGGAATTTTCGGAAGCGGCGAGGGAGGCGCTCGACGAGACCCGGATACCGGGTCCGCACCTCACCCCACGCTGCGCAGCGTCAGCAGCAGCCCCAGCAAGAACACGGGGATGCCGATGACGGCGTATGGCCCGGCCGAGAGGGCGAAGCCGATCACCATCATCGCGAACCCGAGCGCAAGCCCCGCAGCGCGGCCGAGCAGCGCGGCCACCCAGAAGATCAGGCGGAACGGCAGCGTGATCACGGTCCAGAGCGTTTCGAGCACGGCCCCCATCATGGTCCCTTCAGCCTAGCACTCCTCGGTCTCGAGGGGAACGCGGAGCGGCGGTTCGGTCTCGCGCTGGCACGGTTGGTAACTGCTCTTGTCGAATTCGGCCGGTTCGGTTTCAATCGCCACGCCTCGCCACAGAGGGTATTCGCCCGGGAAGGCGATCCCTTGAGGCCGTCGGCAGCGCGAAGGCAAGGAGGCCCCACCTGTGCGCAAGGTCATGTTGGCCATCATGCTAATGGGAGCTGCGTTCGCCGGTGGGGCGGTCGTCAACGGACCGGGCCTCGACTGGGTGCGCGAACACGTCTTCACCAAGTCCGACGAGGACGGCGACTCCGCGGTCCCCGAGAGCAGTTCCCAAGCCAACGAGGCGGGTATTCCCTCAGCGCCCGTGGCGTCGCTGGTCAGCGAGGTGCCGCCTCGGGACGAGTCCAAGACCCAGCAGAAGAAAGTCCCCCAGGAGACGGCGAAACCGACCGGCCCAGTCCGGCCGGCCGAGCGAGAGAAACCCGATTCCGCGCCGCAGCCGCCGCTTGTCGCTTTGGCCGATGCGCCCGCGCCGGCGCCCGTGGTGGCGTTGCCCCCGCTGGAGGCACCCGTCGACGCGGAGGCGCCGCGGGCCACTCCCAAGGAGCCGGGGCAGGGGGCGGAATCTCCCGCTACGGGAGGCCAGGACGCGGCTCCGGCCATGAGCTCCAAACCCCAACCGGCCACCGCGGCAACCGGCCCGTGGGCCGACGCGCCCGATTCGGGGCCAGCGGCGGCGGTGCCGCCCAAGGGTTACCAGAAGCCGGTCGAAGCGGACGCGGCCGTCGCCCAGGCCGCGGCAGCCGGCGGTGACTGGGCGGCGTTGCGACGCCGGATGCAGACCCTGGGTGTCGCCCGCTACGGATTCGAAGGCGAGCCGAACGGCCGCGTCCGGTTCCACTGCGTCATCCCCTTGGCCGGCCGCCGGGCGGTCGGGCAGCAGTTCGAAGCCGAGGGGGACGACGAGTTCCACGCCGCCCAGCTCGCGCTGCGACGCGTCGCCCTCTGGCAGGCGACCGAGAACCGCTAGCGGCCAACCCCGGTCATCCTTTTATGCGTTTGTTCGCCGACGTGATTTCCTGTCCCGTGCTTGGAGCCTCTTGCCCGCTCGCCTCCCGATCGAGTAAGATCCTTGTTTTGGGCGATCTTGAGCCGTCTCCCTCTCCCGTCTCTCGACGCATCGCCCGCATGCCGTGAAAGGGGCCGAAATGGCCGACCACCCCCCGGCCCGACAGCTCCTGGTGGTCGTGGGAAGCACCCTGCGTGCTGAAGAGCTCGACCGTCCCCTGGGCTATTTCCTCCGTCAGCGCATCGAACAGGCCTGGGACGCCGGCGGCGACCGCGGCCCGCTCCGCGTCCTCGTGGTTGCCGACTTCCGCTGGCTGCACGAGGACGAGCTGCACAGCCAGCCGACCGTTTCGGTCGGGGGACCCGGGGTCAACGCCCTGGCCCAGCAGTGGCTCGAGGAGGTGCCGCTCTCACTCGCCGTGGAAGACCAGTACTACATCCAGATGGACCCCGACCTGGAAGAGCCCCGGGCCAGCATCTGGGGGATGGACAACGCAACCACGCAGATCGCTGTCGCGGTGTTCATCGAGCGGTTCCTCCCTCGCTTCCTGGAGCACTGTGCAACCCTTGCGCCCCAATCCACCGACCCCGATGAAACCGACTGACGAGATCCGCGGTCGAATGACTGGACCCGAACCGGCCAGCCCCTCCCCGCCGCACATCTTGGCCGCCGCCGCCCCAATTTGAGGAATTCCCATCCTAGAATTCACGATAGAGAGAAGTTGAAGGCATTTGCAGCGAGACCGGCGCAGGGGCAATGCACGCACTCTCCCGCTCCGTCTCACGCCGCGCTGTTGCGGCGGGTTTGAGGTCATGTCAGGCCCGCTTGTCTTGCACCTGCGAACGGTCCGCGAAGACCTTGAGCCGCATTACGCCAGGCCGGCCCGCGTGCTCGATCCCATGGAAGGAGCGATCCATGTTGATTTCCCGCATGTCGTCTCCACCGGTCCACAAGCTTGCCCGCGCGGGCCTGACCGTTTTGGGTCTCCTCTTCGCCGGTTCACTGCCGGGCGCTGGGCCTGCGCCTCGTTTCACGATCCAGCGGCGGGCGGTGAACCAGGACCAGGGGGGGTGGCGGGTCGACTACCGGCTCCGTTACGACGGCCCCTCGGGCATCGTGCTGACGCCGACCGAGGTGTGGGCGAAGGTGGAGAGCTGGGTGTCGAACTCGCGCGTGGCCAGCCACGCGATCCCGCGCTGGTCTTCGCTGGCGATCTCGGGTCCCTCGGGGCTCTCGGCCACCGCCGACGTGATCACCGCGTCCGACGAAGCCCAACGTTGCCGCGAGCGGGTTTCGCTCGTCGTCTGGACGGGCGAGGACGGCCCCCCCGAGGTTCCCGCGGCCAAGCCCGGAATTCCGCCGGCCGGCCCGCTCCTCAGCCTCGCGCCCGGGGGCACGTTGTACGTCCGCCTGCGCTGGGAGCACCAGCACTTCCTCTACGGCGACTACGACCCCTTGCTCGGCCAGCGCGCGCTGGAGCTGCGCCTGGGCTCGGCGACGCTACGCGACGTCCTGCCGATGGACCAAGAGCATTACCTGGCCCTGCCGAAGTTCGCCTGGCCGGTCCCGCCCGAGGATCGCCGCGACACCCGCTACTTCTACTCAGCCCCGGATAGCCTGCACCTTGAAGCGCACGTGCCGGGGAACCAGTACTACCGGTTCCCCGAGCGCCCCGTTCGCTACGGGACCAAGATGCGCCTGCGCTTCTGGTACCTCGTCGCCCCCGGCACCGAGGGGGAATGCCGCGCCCGGATCGCCCAGTACAAGGACACCCCGACCGCCTGGCGGGTGCTGACCGACGGCGCATACGAAGAATGCCTGACCACGGTCGGCCGATGGGTGAAGGTCGAGCACATTTTCCGCACCGAGCCCGACGCCACCACGCTCGCGCTCGACTTCCGGATCAGCGGCGCTGACATCGGCGAGATGTGGATCGACGATGTCACCCTCGAGCCCGTCGGCGCCCCGCCGAGCGGGCCGTGAGGGCGCTGCCGGACGTAAGCCAAACCGAGCCACGGGTCGCATTTTCCGTAGCCGCGATGACCAATCCCGGGCCACCGGCCTGGGCAAGGCTTATACGGACAACAGGGGGTTCGTTGTCCACGAGCTGATTTCAAGATGTGTACCGTTCTCGCCGGATACGGCCTGCTCGTTCGGTCCATTTCCGGATGATGGCATGCTGTTTCCCGAAGGACCGCGCCGTCTGGCCGTCGAAGCTTGCAGCAAACACGACCATGGCCTCGCCGCAAGAAGGGGCGACGACTTCGAGGCAGGAACCCTCGTCGTCCGGGACGTGGACCTCGACGCTGAGCCGGCCGTTCCCGGCTGGCGCTTGGCCGTCGACGTCCTGCTTGCGTGACAGCATGGCCGCGGCTGCGTCGCAGCAACCCTCCCGGGAAACCACTCCCTCCTGCTCCTCCGCCCCCACCGTGAGCCGATAACAAACGGCTGTCGTCATAAAGACGATTGCCATGCGCAGTCTTTTCCGATTAAATAGATAAAGTAGCCGGCATTCTCGCAAAACGTGCGAAGGGTTGTTTGCCGGTCGCGGGGTTTCTACGCAGGTGTCCCGTCATGAGGGGGGTAACCACTCTTTCCCCTCGCCTCCTCCCGGTTGGTCGTTCGACGCTGCGCGTTCGTGCGGCTCGTGCACCCCTCGTCCCTTCCGGCGCATTCGGAGGATACCACGGTCATGTCCGACTACGTGCTGAGCAGGCACATCGCGTCGCGGATCGAAGAGCTCATCCGGATGGACTCGGACGAGGCGGCAGCATTGGCATCGGTGTTGCTCGCGAGCTTGGCCGCGCTCCGTGATGGCGAGCTTACTGAGCTCTCCTTCGCGGCCTGGGAGTTCGTCGACCGGCATGCCCCGCCGCCGCGGCGGCGCCTGGACGAGTACGCGAAGCACGGCGAGAACCTCGCTCCCTAAAGCGCGGCGCCGTGGAACGTAATTCGTTCTGGACGGTGTTGCCGGCCCTCGCTACAATCCTGCCAGGCCGGATTCACACTCCTGATGGTCTTTGATTCTCCGAACTGCTGGCCCACCCACTTGACCACGAGAGGTCTCGCCAGTACCGATTCATGAGCGATCGCGCGACACCCGGTACACCCACGCCTCCCGACCCCCGAGGAGATCGTTTGCGTACGATCCGCCTCGAAGTGTTCGGCCCCGACGGGGTCGACGTGATCGCCACGCGCCTTGACATTTCGGCCCAAACCTGGAGAAACATCGAGGAAATTGGCGGCTTGATCTCGGCCGCCCAGTTGCTCGCCTTCATCGAGCTGACCGGCGCGAGCCCGTTGTGGCTGCTCCGAGGCCAGGGACCGAAGTATCGGCCGATCCGCGAGACCGGGGGCAACACTCCACCCGAGTCGGAGTGAGTCGTCTCCGTCGGCACCGAACCCTTGCCCAAGCCGGCGGCCGTCGAATCGCTTAGCGCCGTCCGGCACATCTTGTCGATCGCGCCCGTCGAAGGCCCCGCTAGCACGGATCGAGTTACAATCGGCGCGGCCCCTAGGCCGACGTTGTGACAAGCCGGCTGAGACATCGCCGCCGAACCGGCGAGGGTATCCCTCGGGGACGAGGGTCACTCAATCGCGCGCTCTGCTCGTCGGGGACAACATCGCGGGCCCGCCGGCCCTCGTTCTTCGTCGGCCTGAACCCGGGCGCCGTGGGGTCTCGCGCCCGTCTCTGGGAAACCCCGCTCGACTCCACTACAATGAGTCCGGGTCGATCAGTGGTTGCGTCGCGGGCCGGGGGGACAGCGCAAGCGCGTTGGCGGGCAAGGTCATGGAGCGGTTGACCATCCTTTGCTTCGGAGGCACGTACGGCCTGGCGCTCTTGGCCGAGCTGGCGCGCTTCATGGTCCGAGGCTCGGCGCGCTGGTACGCGACCGTCGGACTGACCGCGCTCGGGTGGGTCGTCCAGACGATCTACCTGGCCAACCTCGCCCGGGTGGACCACCGGCTGCCGATCACGACCGTGTTCGAGTCGATGGTGGCCCTGTCGTGGATCTTCGCGGCGATCGCCCTTTACCTGATGGCCCGGGCGGCGAAGCCAGTCGCGGTCGGGGTGTTCGTGTTGCCGGTGGTCCTGGGTCTCATCATCTTCGCGGCCGTCCTGCCCCCGTCGCACCGGGCCGGCTGGGCGGGGGCGACAGTCTTCTGGGGATCGGTGCACGGGATCTTCCTGCTGCTCGGGGCGGTAAGCACGTGCGTCGCGTTCGCCGCGGGGCTGATGTATCTGGCGCAATCGGACCGGCTGAAACACAAGCGGCTCCCTCGCTTCGGCTTCGCGCTGCCGAGCCTGGAACAGTCAGAGCGAGTCAACCGGGGGGCCATCACGGTGGCCTTCCCGCTCCTGACGTTCGGCCTGCTGATCGGCGTGGCCCTCGGAGTGGCCCGCGCGGGGGCGGGGGGTGTGGTGATCGGCTGGACAGACCCTAAAGTCTTGAGCGGCCTGGCGATGTGGCTTGTCTTCGCGGTTTTGCTGCACGCGCGGTATCGGCCGGCCCTGCGGGGACGGAGCGTGGTCTGGCTGACGTTTCTGGCATTCGCGTTCCTGGTGTTCGCCTGGGTGGGGGTCGAGGTGCTGGGCCTGCCCACGGCCCATGGTGCCCCGAGGACGGCGTCCGCCGGGAGGGGATCGCCGTGAAGCTGCTCGCCCTGGGGGTCGACCACCGCTCCTCACCCGCCGTCATTCGCGAGGCCCTCGCCTTCGACGAGCGCAAGGGCCCCGCAGCGCTCAGCGCCCTGCGCACGGCATTCCCCGACAATGAGTTCGTGATTCTCTCGACGTGCAACCGCGTCGAGCTGTACTCGGCGGGTAGCCCCGAAAGCGCGCCGACGACCGGGGCGCTTGCCGACTTCATCGCGCGGTTCCATGGCGTGCCGGTCGAGCAGTTCGGCGGGCACCTGGTCAGCTACCACGATGAAGGGGCGGTCGGCCATTTGTTCCGCGTCGCGGCGAGTCTCGAGAGCCTCGTGCTCGGCGAGGGGCAGATCCTCGGCCAGGTCCGCGACGCCTACACGGTGGCGCAGGGGTGCAAGAGCGTCGGGCCAATCCTTCACGAGGTCTTCCAGGCAGCGCTCCGGGTCGGCAAGAAGGTCCGGGCGGAGACCGGCATGGACCAGGGGCGGCTCTCCGTCGCGAGCGTCGCCGTGGACGTCGCCCGAGGGGTGTTCGATACCTTCACCGACAAGACGGTGCTCGTGATCGGCGCGGGGAAGATGGGCGACCTGACGCTTCAGCACCTCAAGGTCCTGCGCCCAAAGCGGATCCTCATCACCAACCGCAGTCCCGAACGCGCTGAGGTCGCCGCCGCCAAGTGGAACGGCGAGGCCGTTCCGTTCGACCGCCTGAACCTCGCCCTGATCGACGCCGACGTGGTCGTCAGCACCACTGCGGCCGACGAGCCGGTCGTCGTCTACGACCAGTACGCGCGCGTCCAGCGCGCCCGGAAGAACCGGCTCGCCCTGATCCTTGATATCGCGGTCCCGCGCGACTTCGATCCCAAGATCGGCACGCTCGAGCAGGTGATGCTCTACAACGTCGACGATCTCCGCGGGCAGGCCGAGGCGAACCGCAAGCAGCGACAAAAAGGAGTGGACCCGGCGCTCCTGATCATCGAGCAAGAGACGGCGGCCTGCTATGCCTCGCTACGCCACCAGCGTTATGCCGGGGCGATGCTCCGGCAGCTCGGCGACCGCGCGGAGGGGATCCTCATGCGCGAGCTTGACGCGTTGTTCACACGCTGCCCCGAGTTCACACCCGAGCAGCGCGAGGCGATCGCGCACCACTTCCGGCGCGTTCAGAACCAGTTGCTCCACCATCCCCGCGCCGCGGTGCGCTCGGCGGCGTCGGAGCCCGCGCAGGAACAGGCGCACCCGATCCTGAACGCCATGCGGCACCTCTTCGGGCTGGCGGACGTTTAGGAACGAAACGCGGGTGTCCGAGCGACTCCGTCATCGAGACAGGTCGGGGATGGACGCCCTCCTCTCGCCACGCCCGGCCAACCAGAGGCTCCACGCGTGCGGGCCGAAGCGACGCTGGAAACGTCCAAAGCCTCCCCTGTCGCACTCGGACCCACGCCCCCGCTCCGCGGCCAGCGCACTCCCGCGGAAACCGGCCGAGCAGAACGAGCGGTCACGCAAGTTCGAAACGCAAAGAGGGCGCGGCTTGTGTCGAGCCGCGCCCTCCTGCATGGGTTGCGCCGGGCACCGATGGCGGGCTGCGTCGCCCGCCCATCTCGGGGCTCTGGTTCGCGGTTGGCGATGCGATCAACCCGGCATGCCTGGGGGAGGCCCGGCGGTCTTGTACTTAACCGGCTTCTCGGCGGCCGGCGGAGCGGTAACCGTCGTAGGGGCCTTCTCGGCGAACCCCGGCTCGATGCCCCCGCCGCAGCCAGCGACGTCCAGGAGACCAAGCAATGTCAGGTTCAACAGGAGCAGCTTTTTCATGATCGTGGCTCCGGCAAGAAAGTGACCGCGGCCCGCCTGACGACGCGCCGCGACGCGTTTACAGGCTGTCGGCGCTGATGACCTCGCCGCCGTTGCGAGTGCCAAGCGCCCACCAGGTGGTCAGGTTGACCGTGTCCTTGACGAAGCGGACCGAGCCGTCCGCGTTGGCGA
This sequence comes from Isosphaeraceae bacterium, assembly GCA_031291845.1. Taxonomy (GTDB): domain Bacteria; phylum Planctomycetota; class Planctomycetia; order Isosphaerales; family Isosphaeraceae; genus DAIDJG01. The sequence continues at coordinate 10,522 of JARLIH010000486.1, forward strand.
TGTTCACCCCGCCGGAGTGGTTGCTCGTCGGGGGCGCTGAGCCGAGCGGTCCGACGTACGAATAACCGTCAGCCGGGTTTGTGCACGATGTCGAGTTGGGCCCACCGAGGTGGATGTAGCCCAGCTCCGAGACGTACCACGGGTACGTGTACACCCAGTGGTCGCCGTTGTTGCCGGAGGTGCTGCTCGCGGTCGAGCCGGGCAGCGACTGACACGCGGCGACAAAGGGTTGCGCCTGGTTGGGATTGCCTGCGGACACGCTGAGGGTGTTAGGGAACAGGGCTCGCCTGGCGTCGGGCGTTCCCAGCATCACGCTCGGGCTGCCGGCAAGGCCCACCAGGCGTTCGCTGAAGAGGGCCGTGTTGGACGTACCGTCGCGGACGCCTTCCAGCCCCACCGGCCCGGCGCCCGTGATGGCCGCGGACAGCGGCACGATGGTCCCGGAGGCGAGCGAGATCATCCCCGGCCCGCCGAAGTTGCCCACGTAGTTCTGCGTGCCCCATGGCGCGGAGGGCCGCACCGTGGTCCCGTCAGACGGGCAGAGCATCGTGGCGATCTGCGTGTAGCCGACGGTTGTGTTCTGAACGCCGTACGGCTGAACGCTGAAGTTGTACGCGCTGAACAGCGACTGCTGCTCCAGGTTTGGCAACAGCGTCAAGGGCCAGGCGAAGCTCCAGCCGCCGCTGATGCTGCTGGAGGCGGGATACATCGTGTAAGGGGGGAGGATGTTGTTGCTGGACACGTAGTTGTGCACGGCCAGCCCGAGCTGCTTCAGGTTGTTCACGCACTGCGACCGCCGAGCGGCTTCACGCGCGGCCTGCACCGCAGGCAACAGCAGCGCGATCAAGACGGCGATGATGGCGATTACCACCAGTAACTCGATCAGTGTAAAACCCCGACGACTGTTCTTCATTTGCGATGGCTCCTGAGCATTTCCAAATGTCGTAAGAGTGCGTACAACGAACCGGGCGGCACTTCGTTCGGTTGTTTTGAACAGAACGATGCAAAGTGACGGTCCGCCGGCCCGAGAGCGCCTCTTCACGAGGCTGCTCTCAGCGCAGCACGCCACGCGATCGTTCGTCCATCCGGGTTAGGGCTGTTACCTTGAAGAAGAGAGGGCGGGAATGGGAGGTAGGAGAGAATCAGTCCCGCTGCAGAACTCCGCGCGATTCTAAAATCTTCTCACGATCACCACCCGTTTCGCTGCAAGCTCCGCCAAGACGGCGAAGCCCATCGATACCAGTCCGCACATGGCTGTGTGCAGGTCTGGTGCCAGGTCCTGCGGAAGGCCGAGGTGAATTGGCTTAAGTTACTTCCCTTATTGGGCATATTTCTTTCCAGCCGGCCAGGAGCCGTCTCCCGCGCACGGCGCACCATCGACCAATTCTGTGCAGTGCTCGGGCGATCTGCCCACGAACCGGGCGGAATCGCGCTACGGCGCGACCGAGAACCCGCTGCTGCGCTCTCGGTCGATTACCCGCTCGCCGGCGGATCTTCATGCCGGCTACTTCCCGCGCGGTATTTCGGCCCTTGCCCGCGCAGGAGCCAGAGTGGATGGGTCCCCGTCAACTCCACGAACTCGTGCAACTGCGCGGCAGAGATCAGTTCGCCAATCGCTTCGAAGTTTCGCCAAGTCTGGGGTGCCATCCCAAGCTGCTCCGCTAACTCATCGATCCCATCATCACCGAATATCTCGATACGGACCTGTCGCAACCGGTCGCCGAGACTCGCCAGGGAATCGTCGGACTCGCTCACAGGCGCACCTCTATCATTCGTCTTCCGGGGACTGGCCGCGGCGAAACGTGTGGTCAACGAGATTCGCTCGCGGCACCTTCATCGTGCTCACACAGGGTCGTCAACGAGGCACAAGTCGGTCTCCCACTACTACGTCCACCGGCACGAAAGGTACGCCGCAGTTCATCGGGTTATTCCTGAATCACCACAAGCACGTCGCTTTATAGCCTCGTGGTGAACTGGCGGTTGAGCGCCGTCTCGGCCGCCGCGCCGGGGCGCACGGTTGTCGCGCGACGCAATGCCCAACTCCCCAATCCCGCCCACGCCGAGTCTCGGGCCACGCGGCAGACTCCGAGTTGGTTCAACGGGAACGTGATGACCGACTACACCGAAGACGCGGATGTGTCTTGGAGGGGAACGCGGTCAAGTCGCTGAATCGCTCGGTGTAGGCAAACGCTTCCGCGAAGAACTGTGCGCGACGCGAGTTTCACCGGCGCGGCAGGGTGATTGTGGCGTTCTCCAAAAAAAAGGCCGCGCCCGGGATTCTGCCCGGGGGCGCGGCGCAACGATCAGCGAGGCTCCGTCACGACCTATCGGAGCCTGCCAAACAAGCCACGGCGCTGGCGGTACTGATACTGCGGGTAATAGTACGTTCCCGTCGTCGGGTAGTAATAGGTCACTCCGCGCTGTGGTGCGTAGCGAGTGGCCGGAGCCGCCGTCGTCGAGGGGACACTCGTGGTCGCCGGTGGCCGCGCCCCGCTCGGGCGGTAGAACAAGCTCCCCTGATTGAAAGGGACGTCCGCATAAGTGTTCATCTGCGCGTTGGCCGGCCGTGCATCGAGGGCCCAGAGACCCAAAACACCCATCACGGCCTTCGACGCCCATTTCCTCCAAAACCGTTTCATCGTTGCTCCTTTCCTGGCTTCCTCGGTTCCCGCAATTGCGGGCTGCTCAGTATACTCCCGCTTGACTTAATCATAGGGGCACGGTCGGGCGAAGGGAGCGTTTTTTTGGCTGGGGTGTTGGCCTTGTGGACCGGTCGAACCGCGGCGATCATGATGATGGGCTCGCGTGCGGGCCAGGGAGACTCTTGTTCGTAGTTTCTGAGTTGCTTCATGCCGCGACGTCCCTCGAAGCCGGCCGCGACACGCCGGCCCAGCCGGGGGCAAGCGACTTCCAGCGGGCGCGCGTGGGGGCGTTGGTTGATCTCCGGGGTGGCGGCCCTGGTGCTCGCGGGGGGGCTCTGGGCGCTGGTTCCCGACGGTCCCGAAGGTCTACGCGCGCGGGCCGAGGCAGCCGAGCGCGCGGGCGAGTGGTCCAGGGCCTTACCGCTGTGGCGTGCGGTGAACCGGACGCGGCTGGCGCGGGGACGCACGCACCTGGCTGAGGCACGGGCCTGCCTGGCGCTCGAC
>JARLIH010000487.1 GCA_031291845.1 Isosphaeraceae bacterium
GAGCGCCTCGGGATCGACGGTCACTCCGAGCCCCGGCCCCGACAGCGGCGGCGCCCAGCCGCCGTAGCCGAACGTGATGTTCTCGCGGATGACGTTCCGGCTGAGCACGTGCTTGTCGTACGACCCTTCGACGTAGCGGAGCCCCGCGACGTGGCTGGCGACATGCCGCCCGGCCGCCGACAGCAAGCCGGTCTCGCCGGGGTGGCATCCGAGCTGCACTCCCAACCCCGACCGATGGGCGAGCGCGATCAGCCGCAATGTCGGCCCGATCCCACCGCACTTGGAGAGGCGAACGTTGAACAGGTCCGCCGTGCCGAGCGCGACCGCCCGCTCGCCGTCGGGATAACCGCAGAGCGACTCATCGAGCATCACCGGAACGTTCAGCCGGGGCCGCAGCTCGGCGAGTGCGCCCACCTCCGCGTGGGGCACCGGCTGCTCGAGCGCGGAGGGGCGGTAGGGGAGGAGCGGGCGAACCCGCTCTTCGACCTCCGAGGCCGCCCACGCCTCGTTCGCGTCGAGCCTCACGTCCATGCGCCGCCCCATGATCTTGCGCAGGCGCGCGAGCCGCGACGGGTCGTCCTGGCCCGCGACACCCACTTTGATCTTGGTCTGCGCAAAGTTGTAGAGCCACATCTTCCAGGCCGACGTCCGCTCCTTGGGCCCGGTCTCCGCCGTGATCGCGCCGGAGTAACGGACGCGCCCGGGAACCGCCCGGCGCTCGAGCCCCGGTGCGTTCATCAGGCGGATCGCCTGGCCGGCTGACTCCCCGAACCGCCGGCCATACGCATCGAGGATCGCCAGCTCGAGCGCGCAGCGGGCCGCGTTGCCGAACATCCCGCGCGGGTCGGCCGTCGTCTCGCGCAGCACCAGCGAGTCCAGCCGCCGCACCACGTCCTCGTAACCACCCGGCGCACCGATCTGGCCGGCCACGTCCACGGCGAAGAGAGACGCAAAGGTGGTTTCGATCGTCTCCCCGGTCACGTACGAACGCGGCACGCTCTCGCCGTACCCCTCACCACCATCAGCGAGCCGCACGCGAACGATCAGGCTCTCGCTCCCCGTGCGTTCGTGCGACGCGTGGCGGATCGGCTTCTTGAGCGGCACGGCGACGTGGAACAGGGTGACTTGTCGGATGGACATCGAACCTACGCCGTTCTTTCCAAAAAGGCCGCGCGGTGGACGCGCTCACTGCGCCAGAAAATACAGGCCGATCCCCGTTAGCACCAGTCCACTCGCGACCCCCAGCCGTCGCTCCCAGCGCCCCTCCCGGTCCGGAGAGAGCCCCCACGCGGTGAGCCGGGCCGCGACCATACCGACCCCGACGAGGACGACCGCCATTCCCAATCCGAACGCCAGGAGCAGCATCACGCCGAGCGCAAGGCGCCCGACGGCCTCGGCCAGCACAACCAGTCCCACCGCGTCCCAGCACGGGACGATCCCCCCTGCCACGCCCAGGCCGATCAGACCGCCCCGGAGAGCCGGGCGGCCCTCGACCCCATCGTGCTCGCCGTAGCCCCCCAAGTGGCGTCCGAGCCGCCACAGCCCGATCGCGGCGATCACGAAGCCCGCGGCACGCGTCAACGCAACGTGGATATCGCCATAGCGGGTCGTCTGTGCCCACCAGAGCGCCGCCGCGACGAGAAGCACGCTCCCCGTGTGGGTCAGCGTGATCACCAGCGCCAGGACTGCCGCGCGGGCGGTCCGCCGGCTCCCCTCGACGGCCGTCGCGGCGACCAGCGTTTTGCCGTGCCCCGGTTGGAACGCGTGCACAGCCCCGATGCCGAACGCCAGGCCCCCCATCCCCCACAGCGAAAGGCCCGCGGCCCGATCCAGGAGCCAGGACAGCCGCCCCTTCTCCGATGTCGGTCGCGTCGGCGGGGGGAGAACGCGTTCGGCCGTCGCGTCCTCGCGGGCGGACGGACGGGTGGTCGTCTCGTAGTCGACCTCAACCCGTTTCGTCCGTCGTTCTTCGACGTCGCTCAATTGCCAGACCGGCCTGATCGCGATCGACCTGACATCGCCCGGCAGGTCATCCCCCTTGAGAACGACTCCTCCGGCCCCTCGCACGGCGAGGCGGCTCGTCCCCTCGCTCCCGGCGAAGTTGTTGTCCTGGACGACGAGGCGTCCTTGCGGCGGCAACGTGGCCTCGAAATGAAACGTGTAGCGCGGGTGTTCTTCGACCTTGAGGTCAAACCCCCGCATGACCGGTTCGATCGGGCGCCCTTCCACGGCGACGTGAAAGCCCATCGCATTCATCGGCCCCGTCACGCGGCCGTACAGGTCAAAGAGGTCGCTCGGACTCCCCGCGGGCAAGGTCTCGACCAGTCCGCGCAGGTCGCGAACCAGCGTAAGCTCGGCCAGACTCACCTCGTAGTCGATCGCCAGCCTGCCGGGACGTACGGTCACCTGGATCGAGCGGTCCACCTGGGCGTTCGGGATGTCGTGGGCCCGGCCGGCGATCGGCAAGAGCGACAGCGCCAGCAGGCCGATCGCCGCGAGTCTGGTCGCGGCCCGTGGGAATCTACCCAGTGACGTTTTCGTCCCGATCGCGAGGAATACCCGCGTTCCCGCGCTCCGCGTGGGAACGTCTGTCTCGCCGCTCTGCGTCCCGATTCCCTCGGAACAACGGGACGCAGAACGTCCGAGAATGCGTTCCCATGCAGAGCGTAGGAACGAGAATCGGCGTTCGGTCCAGCCTACATGGATTTTGGAGGTGTCGTGCGTGACCATTCCGGGCCCCGAACGGGGCGGTCGGGGCGCATCAATAGAACTTTTCCAGCGCACGAGTCACCACGTAAATCACGACATTCCGGCTGACGGGCTTGGCCAGGACACAGAAGGCGTGCGCCGAGAGCGCCCTGCGCACGAGGTTGTCGTCATGCTCGGCCGTGATGAGAATGGTTGGGATCGGACCCTTGATCTGATGGAAAATGTTGATGGCTTCCAGGCCCGACAACTTGGGCAGGTTCATGTCCATCAAGGCGAGGTGAACGTCTTGGTCCTTGACGATATCGATCGCCTCTTCGCCACTCTCCGCAAGCAGAGTCCGGTAGCCCACCGGTTCGAAGATCTCGCGCAGCGTCTCACGCTGCACGGGGTCGTCGTCGGTAATCAGGATGGAATAGTCGCGATCCAGGGTCATAACGACCGGTCTCGCAGGAAGCCGAGGGACGGTACGGGGCGAGCCTGGGACGCCTATCCTGCATCTCGCGGGCCAAGTCTCCGACCGGGCCTCCCGGCAACTGCCCCTTATTCTACAACATTCGGTCAAGCCGCAACTTAGGTTTTTCCGTTATGTTAGGGATTTCGGCGCTGACGACTGACAATTCAGCCCCGACGCGCGTCAGAATGGCAGTCAACGAACGATCGTTTCCGTTCCGGCCGGCTTGGGCGACAGACTGCCCGGACGGGTGAGCCGCGAAAGAAGCCCCTTCGGCGGACCCCAGCGCACGGCGACGTCGAACGCATCCGGCTGGCTCAGTTCGGCCAAATCTCCCTTGGGATCGAGGAAGAGGTACCGCTCCAGCAGGGTCCCGTCGGCCGCGTTGGCCTGGACGAGGGCGGGGAGCTTCGTGTTCGGGTCGATATAGACGAGCCACGTCTCGCCCGACGGGGTGACCCGCACGAGCTTGTGACTGGGACGGTCGAGCCCGTCCGGTTGGTCGAGCCCCTCGTACTTCAGCTTGCCGCTGGTCGGCGTTCCTGCTTTCTCGAGCTCGATCGCCCGTTCCATGTTCCGCACGATCGTGTCGAAACCGGCCTCGGTGATCGGATGGCGGCTGTTGCTCATCACAAGGGGGCTGTCCGGCGGCAGCGACAATCGAGGGACGGGAACGAGCGAGTCGGCCATGTTCACCTGCATTAGACCGTTGTTGTCGGATGCCGAATAGATGACCTCTCGTCCCTTGTGAGGACCGTCCGGCCATTCGAGGCGCACCGCTTTCGGGCTGCGGCGGACGCTGAGCAGGACATCCTCGACCGGCAGCAGGCTCGCGCCGACGCGCTCCTGGCGGTTGATATGGACCTGGTAGCTGTTCATCTTCTCCAGGCGTTCCCGGGCCCCCTTCACGATGGCCTCGGCCGAGCCCGCGTCCTGGCTGGGCTTGCTACGGCGAGGAACAGCCGCGACCGCGGACATGGCGTCACTCTCATCGAGCGCGTCCCGCCTTTCCCAGCGTCCCGACGATGGCGCGGTGTTCGCGGCGAGCGCCGGCTTGTCGTCGAGCGAAACCGGCGGCTGGAGCGACACCGGCAAGGCCGTTCCCCCCCGCGCTCCTCCGCCGGGGGAGCCGGACCCCAGGTTGAGCTCTTGCTCCTGCTCCAGCCCGGCCAGCGACTCGGCGGGAGCCGACGTCTTCGGCTGGGACGACGCGTCGCGCTCCGCCACAAGCGACTGGTCGGCCTGGGCCCGTTTGTTCTTGAGCGACTGGGCGTACGCGTCGACGGGCTGCGCGGCCTTGTCGGTCGACTTCGCGGTCTTGTCGTCCGCCTTGCCGCGGCCAGGGGCCAGGGCGCCGAGTACGGGCCGGTCCTTTTGCCGAAATTGATCGAGCCGGGCGCATCCCACGCCGTTGAGAGCGGCCGCAAGCCCGAGGACCGTCGTGAATGCAACCCGCGAGAACCAAATGGCGGAATCCGTCGCCAGATGCATTGGACTGCGCTCCCCCTCACTGGGGCTTGGCGGTCCGCTCCCCTTCCTTGGGACGCAAGACCGAGGCCTTCTTGGCTGTCGCGAACACTGGCCGGGCCTTCCATGCCGGCCACCCACACGGCTTCCTTCTCCGCGAGGAAGGATACCCCTTGCTTCCCCGGCTCACGCCGTCAGTCGTCCGCCGGCAACACGGAGTGTCGAGTGGGGCAACGGTCACGGTACGCGCGTCGCCTCCGCGGCCGGGTCGGTCGACCGGAACGATTCGATCACTTTGAGGTCCGGCATGAGGTGCGGCTGTTTGTATTGTTCGACGGTTCCTCCGCTCCGCGCCAGACGTCGCTTCTGGAATTCGGACCACGATCCGGCGGCGATTCTGCACGTGCGGACTGGGCCGAGTCGGAGGGTTGCGCGCTTATTGTCGTATTCGACGTTTCGGCGCGCCAGCTCCGCCTCCACGGCCTCGGCCAGGCGCTCCCCCGCGCCCGGGTCGGGGAGGTCGGTCTCTTCGACGAGCAAGCTGTAAAACGGCGGCTCTCCCCAGGTGGGAAGCAGCAGGAACGAACGGAGGTGCAGGTTCAGGGTGCGCTGGGCTTCCGCCACGGCGGCGACCACCTGGAACTCCGAAAGCTTCTCTCCCGTCAAGCTGGAGAAGTGCGCTCCTTTGTTCAGGAACTCGATCAACGGGGCTTTCCCGTGGAAGCCGACGCAACGCACCAGGTCGTGGATCTGGTAGCGGTAAAGACCGCCGGCCGTCGTCGGCAGGATGAAGTACTGGCGCCCCTCGATCAACTCGGTCGCCTCCACCGTCTCCGGCTGCTCGCGGTCGGCCTGGTCTTCGGGGATGAACTCGAAGTAGTGGTGCCGGATGTCGAGGATCCCGGCCGGCGTGCCGTCGTCGACCGGAATCGTCATCCGCCCTTCCGAGGCGATCAGGCCCACGTCGCGTACCGGCCGTTCGCCGAAGTACTCGGGGTAGCCTCGCAGGTAGGCCCCCATCGTGCCGCCCGTCCAGTTCGCCATAAAACAGAGGTTCGGCCAGTAGTCCTTCGGCAAGAGCCGGCCCGTTCGCTCGACGATGGCGTCGAGCCGCCGCGACGCCGCTTGCCGCTTCCACTTCGACCAGAACGGGAGGTCGTTCCGGATCTCTTTGGGAATGTTCCACTTCGGGTCGATCGTGCCGTTGGCCAGGTCGCGGATCAGCGTTTCCTTCTCGCGGTCGCCCAGCCGCGCGATCGCCAGCAGGGTCGCCGGGTTGGCCGCGATGGTGGCCCCCAGATTCCGGTGGACCGAATGGCGCAAGGCGATGTAGTACTTGGCTTCGATGTCTTTGATGCGAGACCCTGCGGCGGGCATACAGTAGGTGAACCGGACGAGCGGGTTCTGCATGTGGGCCGTCAGGCCTGTAATCGCCCCGCACGGGATTCCGCCGGCCGTGGTCGTCTCCCGCCAGTCGCTCGCCACTTGCAGGATCGGCCTCAGCCCGCGCCTCAGGATCTCGTAGTGGGCATCGAAGGAGAGGATGCCCCAGATCGTCCACCCCTCGCGGTAATCGTTGAGCGACTCGCGCGTCACGGGGATGGTCTTCGGCCGGTTGGTCGTCCCCGAGGTCATCGCGAACATCAGGACCTCGGTGCCCGCTCCGAACAGGGCCCCGAGATCTCCCTGCCGCACCCGGTCGATATAAGGCTCGTGCTGCTCGTAGTTGCGGACCGGAACCTGGCGCCGGAAGTCCGCCGTGGTGCGGATTTCGGCGAAATGGTGGTCGCGGCCGAACTGGCTATCGGCGTGCCGCGCCACCCGCCGCAGCAGCAGTTCGCGCTGGACCTCCGCGGCGCGCTCGGTCTGTTTGAGGAAACGCCGGGCAAGCGCCCGCGAATTGGAGATGAGCGGATACCCAATGGCAAAAAGGGCCAAGTCCAGCATCAGTCGATCAGTCTTGCCTGCGGGAACGACGGTCCGGGGAAAGGTGACGTCCCCGGACGCTAGCCGAAGCACGCGAGGGTGTCAACCCGGCCTGCTTCAATCATGGGACGATCGCCGATGACGAACTTCGCCCGCATGGGGAGGTGCGATCCCACGAGCATTCCAACCGGGACGACCCTTACGAAACACACCGAGAGCGTTCGACCCGCGTTCGCGCCCGGAACAAAAGACCCGCTTCGTCCCGATAAACTAGGGAGACGCCGCTATTGTCAACGACCGTCAATCCCACCCGGCTTCTCTACCCTCGACCCGGATCGCCCAGCCCCACGGAGAAGGGACTTCATGCTGCCCACGTCTCGGTCCCGATCCTTACGCCAAAGTGGTAACCAGAGCCGCAAACTGCGGCCAGGGCGCCGTTTCAAGGACCTTTGGCTCGTCATGCTGGCCGACACCCTGGCCGACCTCGAAGGCCTCTGGTACGAGATCAACGCAGAGGCCCGCGCGCGGCCGCCGTTGCGCCGGGCGCGCCCATTGATGCGGCCCGCTCACTGGCTCTATCGCGGACCGACGTCCGCCAGGCGCCTGGGTGTGCACGCCGAACAGCGCCGTTCGACGCTGCGGGACGACGTGTGACGCATCATCCCCGGACCGGCTCCGCCAGCTTTCCCGCGACAGGCATTTCGGCTTTTAGCCCGAGGCCCATTTCGGCATTTCCGCCGCTGGTGGGAAGCGACCAGCGCGCGCCCTCCGCGGTTTTCTCGGTCGCCTCGGCTCCGAGCGGCCTTCGCGGGGCGTACTTTCCGAGAAAGGCCGCGATCCGTTCGGCGTAAGCCGCCGGTTGGACCTCTCGGCAACGGTTGTGCTTCGCGCCCGGCACAATCCACTTTTCCTTCGGCTGGCGAGCGAGCGCGAAGAGCCGCTCCGCAATGGCCGGACCGATATACGCGTCTTTCCCCCCGTGGATCATCAACCACGGGCGAGGCGCAATCGCGGGAACGGCCGCCTCGATGTTCGGAAAACGGCATCGCAGACGCTTCTCGGAACGGAGCCGCCCCGACGTCGCCAGGAAGTGAAATACCCAGTGCGGCATGTGCTTCCAGAGCACCTCGTTCCCCACGTAGATCTCCGCCCAGCGCAGGATGTAGGCGAACATCGTCCCGTGCGTCGGGAACGCGCCGTCGGTGATCACCCCCCAGACATCCTGCGTGTGCGCCGTCGCGGCGAGCGCCGCACTACCGCCGCGACTGACGCCGAAGAGGCCGAACCCGGCAGGGTCGTGGTCCACCCGCGACCGGAGATAACTCAGCGCCCCTTCCAGGTCGCGCACTTCGTGATCGGTCACCCACTGGAGCGGCCGGTAAGACGGCTCGCTGGCGCTCGCGCCATGGTTGCGAAAGTCGAACGCGAAGACATCGAACCCCGCGTCACGCAACGGCTCGGTGTAAGCCTGGTAGCTCCAGCGATCGCCCAGGTACTCGTGACAGAATACAATCACTCCGATCCGGTGGCTCGTCCGTGCGTGCAGGTATGAGCCAGCCAGTTCCAGTCCGTCGGCCGTTTGGAAGCGAACGTCCTCGCGAACGGCTGGTGGTTGGAGACGCAACGGCAGGAACAGCGGCTTCTCTTCGAAGATCCGGCCGATGATCGGCGAATAGCGCACCACGACATACAAGAGAAACGTCGCGAGGACAGCGGCGGCCAGGGCCACCATCGAGACAAAGGTGACGAGAAACGGCGAGTCGGACACGAGTTTTCTCCGTTGACGTCGCGGGTGCGCCGTACGGGTGCAAGGCAGGTCGGGGCGGGACGCAACTGAAACCGGTTGACACGGAATGGACTCGCTGCCGAACGACCTCGGGGCGACTCTCGCTCGCGCATGGGCCGATCAACCGGCGAAACGACGTAGGATGAGAGCAATATTCTGGCCACCGAAGCCGAAGCTGTTCGAAAGCGCGACGTCGACGGCCTTCCTGCGCCCCTCGTGCGGAATATAATCGAGGTCGCAGTCGTCGCTCGGGCTGTCGAGATTGATCGTGGGGGGGACCACCCCGTCGCGGATCGTCAGCAAGCAGACGATCGCCTCGACGCTCCCCGCCGCCGCGATCAGGTGACCCATCATGCTCTTGGTGCTGGAAATCGGGACCTTGTACGCCGTCTCGCCGAAAGTGCGCTTGATCGCGAGCGTTTCAATCCGATCGTTCACATCCGTGCTGGTGCCGTGGGCGTTGATATAGTCGACGTCTTCCGGGCTGATCCGCGCTTCCGCGAGCGCTTCGCGCATGCAGGCGATCGCGCCCCGACCTTCGTCGTGGCTGTCCGTGATGCGAAAGGCATCGGCCGTCGAGCCGTAGCCGACGACCTCGCCGTGGATCTTGGCGCCCCGACGCCGCGCGTGCTCAAGCTCTTCGAGCACCAGCATACCCGCGCCTTCGCCCAGAATAAAGCCGTCGCGATCGCGATCGAACGGACGGCTGGCGCGCGTCGGCTCGTCGTTCCGCTGGGAAAGTGCGGTCAGCAGGTTGAAACCGGTCACACCGAACGGGTGGATCATGCTATGCGTACCGCCTGAGAGCATCACATCGGCATCGCCCCGACGAATGATCTCGACCGCTTCGCCGATCGCCTGCGAGCTCGCCGCACAGGCCGTCAGGCAATTCGCGTTCGGCCCCCGCGCACCGTGCAAGCTGGCCAGGTGGCCGGCCGGCGTCCCCGGCTCCTGTTCGGCCTCGCGCACCGGGTGAAGCTGGTGAACGCCGAACCGCGTAAACACGTTGGTGCTGACACGATAGTCGCCTTCGTTGGCCTCGCGCACGGCGGACTGGTTCAGCAGGTGCACAAAGCGAGGGAAGTCTTGCTGCCCCTCCCCCGAGCCGAGGTAAACGCCGAACCGCGCGCGGTCGAGGCCGGGCCACGTTTCCAGGCCCGAGTGGTCGATCGCCATCTTCGCCGCGGCGATCGCGAACTGCGTGTTCCGGCAATGCTCTTCCCACCGCTCGGCGTTCTCGATGTAGTCGGCCAGCCGAAACCCCGTCGCCTCGGCCGCGATCTTCGTCGGAAAGCTCCCCGCATCGAATAACGAGATCCTGCCGACGCCGCTCCGCCCCTCCTGGAGCGCGCTCCAGGTCGATTCCAGGTCGCGTCCGAGCGGAGTGACCATTCCCATTCCCGTCACGACGACACGACGCATGCAAAGTGGTCCTTTGAACTGACAGCGCGAGGGGACGAACGCCCGAATCAGGCCGGGCGGCGCGGGCCTTCGACCACGAGCGCAGCCGCCTGGCCGTGCCGCGTGAGGTTGGTTTTCAGGAATATCGGATTGTCCGTCGGGCGAGGAGCACCGACAACCAGGTCCAGGTCGCACGCCGGATCCGGATGGTCGCAGTTGAGCACGGGCGGAATCAGCCCGTGCGCGACGCCCAGCAGGCTGCCGATCAGCTCGACCGCGCCGCAGCCCGAGACGAGGTTGCCCAAATAGCCCTTCAGAGCTGTCACCGGCACCGAGCCCCCCGGCCCGAACACCCGGTGCAGCGCGCGGGCCTCGGCCAGGTCGGAGACGGGCGTGCCCAGGCCGTGTGCGTTCACGTGGCCCACGTCCCCAGGCGCCAGCCCGGCGTCCCGAAGGGCGGCCCTGATGGCGATTTCCGTGCCCACGCCGTCCGGATCGAGCCCGCCGGCCGCCGACGCGTCGCACCCCGAGCCGAACCCAAGAACCTCGCCGTGAATCCGCGCACCACGGGCCAGGGCGTGCTCGCGCTCCTCGAGGATCATGATGCCGGCCCCCTCACCCGGGACCGTCCCGTCGCGCCCGACGTCGAACGGCCGGCATCCCTTCGAGGGATCGCCGGCCCATCGCGTCGTCTGGCCGAGCAGGCTCATGCGGATCAGGCTCAGCGGGTGGATCTTCGAATCGGCCCCGCCGCTCACCATCACGTCCGCCCGGCCTCGGCCGATGATCCGCGCGGCTTCCCCGATCGCGGTGTTCGAGGCGGCCTCCGCCTCCGTGATCGTATTGCTCGGCCCCTGGCAGTCGATCAGGATCGAGATGTGGCACGCCAGCATGTTGGGCAGGTACTTGAGCAGCCAGAGCGGGTTGATCCGCGGGATCCCCTCGCTGCCGTACACGTGATAGTCGAACTCACCGGACGCCTTCGTCGCGTGGACGATGGCCGGGGCCAGCTCGTCCAGCTCCGTCGAAATCAGGCCCGCCCCCAGGTCCACGCCGATCCTCGTCGGGTCGACCCCGCCGTCCGCGAGGCCCGCGTCCGCCACGGCAAGCTGGGCCGCGGAGACGGCCAAAAGGATGTCGCGCGCCATGTACTTGAGGCTCTTGGAGAGCACTTTCTTGTACTTCGGCAGCGCCAGCGCCTTGGCCGTTTTCTCGTTGAAGTCCAGGACCTCGGCCGCGAGATCGCTCGGCAGCCCCTCGACCGGGAACGCGGCGATCTTCCGCACGCCGCTGCGGCCCGCGGCGAGCGCGGCCCAGAACGCGTCGGGCCCCGTCCCTATCGGGGTGATGAGTCCTAATCCGGTAATCACCACACGACGTTCGGAGCGAAGCATGAGAAATCCGTCGATCTCCAGTGTGGTGTTGCGACCCGTCCGTCGGCCGAAAACAGGGCGAACCGAAGGGGAACGGCACACCGTTGCGAGTTTGGTGCCGCGTCGCGTTTCCTACCGAGGGCCCGGCTCAGCAGGGCTCGTTCAACGGCCCGTTCGACGGTACCGCCTTCGCCAGCTCCTGGGCGCGACTCTGAGCTTTCGCAAGGTCGAGGACCCCGAGCAATTGTTGCGTGAACACAAAGTTCTTCGGCCCGAAAATCTGGTTGGCGCGCGAGTTATCGAGGTGCGCGAACACGATCTCGACATCGGCCAGGAGCTGTCCCTCGAGGAACGCCTTCGCCTCGACGACCGCCCCCTCGCTGCGCAGGTCAGTCAGGGTCACCTCGTAAATCAACTGGTCCCCCGCGCAAGCCACCCCGAAAAACTCGGCGCGGGGGATCTTGGCGAGCACCACCTTTTCCGCGAACCCACCCGCCTCACCAACCAGGATCCCCCCCGTCTGCGCAAGCCCCTCGATAATCAGCGAGGCGGGCATCACGGGGTAACCCGGAAAATGGTCGTGCAGGTGCTCCTCGGCCAACGTCAAGTTCTTGATGGCACGGGCGAACTGTCCGCTCCGAAATTCCAGGAACTTATCGATCCAGATCCATCGCATTCGCGAACACCCGCCGGTCCGGCAGTAACGGCGTTTCCGCTCCTGGAACGCCTGGTCTCAGGGGTGACGGCGCGAGGGGGGCGACTGCTTGCCCCACGGGAGCGTGAGCGACCGTGCCTCGGCGAGGCGCCCCCTCCTCTCCGTCCCCCCTTTTTTTCGCGTGGGGAGACCGGGACCACTCAGGCCCCGAGCTTGCTCTGAACGTACTGGACCAACATGTCGACCGTGTACAGATCGCCCATCTTGTCCACTTCGGGGTTCGCCGCGAACGACGAGAGGTCGGCGTACGGCATCCGCGTCTTCAGTTCGTCGAGGCCCTTGTCCGTGAGCTTGCCATCCTGGATCATCTCCGGATCGGCCACGACGTTCTCCGGGAACAGCTCCCCGCGCGGGATCTTGATCCCGAAATTCCGCTCGAGGCGGAACACGATATCCAGAAAGTCGATGGATTCCGCCCCAAGGTCTCCCTGGAGGGTCGACTCGCGCGTCACGTCGTCTTCGTCAACGCCCAAGGCATCGACCAGCGTGGCTTGCACCTTCTCGTAGATCTCGTCGTAAGTCGGCATGTCATCCTCAGGAAAAAGGGGGCGCACGTCCAATCCCGCCACGGGAACCATCGACACCGCCGCCGAGAATCGGTCACTCTCCCTAAATCGTCGGCGAAACCCTTGTGGCAACTTCAACGGCGCTCGGTCCTCTCACGCCGACTCCAACGGCTCAGCCTCGGGCACCCGGCTCGTGCTGGCCCAGGCAGCCCGAAGAGGCCACCTATCTTGCTGTTTTTTCGGGAACCTTGCAACATCATCAGACGGGAGGACCGGGCGAGAACTTACCGGCGGCACAATTCGCCCCCGCGCAAAGCCCGCCGCAATCGCTGACCTGGGCCCTAAGGGGTCGTGTGCCGCGCCTGCGACGCGAGCGCGGGGGCCTCGCTCGATTCGACGCGGACCATCGCGCGTGCCCCCACCGAACCTTTGCGAAGCGTGGCGTACAGGTCGCGCAGACCCGCGACAATCTGCGCGTCCGTCCCGTGGAGCGCGGGGTCGCGCTCCCGCAGGTTGTACCGGGTCAGCACGAACCGCCCTTTAACCATTTCCTGGCCGTCGATCACGCCGACGCCCTTGAACGTGCTCTCCCGCTCACCATGGGCGGTCAGCTCGACGCGCAACTGAAGCTGCCGGCCCGGCTCGACGAAGCTGCCGTACTTGATCGTCTTCGCCTGCTTCAAGATCACGATGCTGTGCGCAAAGTCCTCCATCTCGCGGATCAGCCAGGCACCCGCCTGCGTGAGCGCCTCCAGCATCAGCACTCCGGGCATGACCGGAAAACCGGGGAAATGGTCCGCCAAGTACTCCTCGGCCAGTGAGAGGTTCTTCGCGGCAATCAGAGACTGACCGGAATTCAGCTCAGTAATCCGGTCGATGAGGACAAAACGCATGGATGACCCCGAGAAGGCGACAGTCCCCCCAGACGGCGGACTCATCGATGAGGACTAGTCCAGGAATCGCTCGAGCCGATCGATCCACCCGGCGCCAAGCCTAGCAGTCTAGTGACCGATCGCCCGCGACACAAGGCAGCCTTGTAGACGCCCGCCGCGACCGCTTCTTGCCTCTGTCCGTAGTCGGTCCGCTGTCACAGTTTACAGCCAAGATCCCTCGTGTCAATTCGGCTGCTCTTTTATCGATCCGAGACGACCGCAGATCCATTTCAGTCTTTCAATTCCACACAACCCGAAAACCCGACCGGCTCCAGGAAGTCCGCAGGCACCGCAAAACGCGATCGACCGCCAAAACGCGCACGGATATGCGGCATCGATCTAGGCCGCATGCAATGCACCGGTGCATTGCATGCACCCTACCAATTCACCCCCGACGGGACGTCTCGCAGCCAAAACCAACTCCCTCCTCGGTGGCGCTCGTCGGGCTCAGAGCTCGCCCGCCCGCGCACCTCGGCGGTAGAGCGTCGGCGTGAGATTCAGTTCGCGCCGAAAGACCTGGTTCATCACCTCCGTGTACGAGAACCCCGCGGCCGCCGCCACCCGAGGGATCGCCCAATCCGTGCGGGCCAGGAGTTCCTTCGCACGCTCGATTCGCAGGCGCCGGATCTCAGCGGCCGGCGATCGCCCCAGCAGCGCGCGAAACCGCTGCTCCAGGGCCCGCCGCGATAGCGGCACTTCGCGCAACACATCCGAGACCGCGATCGGTGTGAACGCGTTCTGCCGGATGAACCGCACCGCGCGCACGACGTCCGCATCGTCGATCGCGAGCGTATCGGTCGAATGGCGCGCGATCACGCCCAGGGGCGGCACGTATTGTGGTTGCCCAGGATCGCTGCTCCCTTCCATCAGCCGGTCGAGCCGGGCCGCCGCTTCATAGCCCACGCGCTCCGGTCCCGTGTCGATGCATGAGAGTGGCGGATGTGAGATCGCACACAGCAGCTCATCATCTTCACCCGCGATGATTGCGACTTCATCCGGCACCTGGATTTCACTGGCCCAGCAAGCTTCACTCAGCTCGTAAGCCCGCTCCGGATCGAGGCCGAGAACGCCGATCGGCTTCGGCAGTCGACGCAGCCAGCGTTGCAAGTTGGCGATCGTGACTCCGGCATGCGGCGGTTTGGCGGAAAGGGGCGGCTGGAAAACGTGGCAGGGCCGCCCCTCTCGCGCCAACCGGTCGGCGAAGGCCGGACCACACGTGTCGTTGTAGTTGGCCTGACTCGGCAGGCCGCAATAGGCGAACTGCCGCAGACCCTGTTGCAACAGATGCTCCGCGGCGAGGTGACCGACCGCCCTTTCGTCGAGAGCGACTTGCGGGAAATCATACTCCGGTACCGTACTCCGCGAGACGTTCACCACGGGCACCCCCAGGCGTCGTAGCCTTTGGGCCAGCGCCCGGTAGGTCACGCGGGCGATGACCCCCTGCGGCCGCCAGTGCCCCGGAACCGTCGACTGCTCCCGCGCATCGCGCGACTGCACGAGCAGCAGCCACGGCGTGTGCTCGCGCACGTAACGCACGATTCCCTTGACGACGTGATTGCTGTAGTCGCTCCAAGAATCGATCAGCACCGCAACGCGCCGCGGCGAAGCCATCGTCATTGTCCCCGAGCGAAAGGACGAACAGGACTCGCGCAACGCCGAACGCCCAGCGCAAATCCTTAGAACATTTGCGCGTTTTATCAAGGCCCCGGTCCTCCTCCCTGGGTTACGATCGGCTTCGTCAAACGAGCACCGCACCGCGGTGCCGGGTGCACTCCCTGAGAGACCCTCGGCATGAGACCGTCCTCGCTTCCCACACGCGTGGGCATCGCCCTGATCCTCGGTTTCGCGACGGTGCTCCCCGCCGCGTCGCCGGAAGCGC
>JARLIH010000488.1 GCA_031291845.1 Isosphaeraceae bacterium
AGGCGGACAAGGAGCGCGTAAGGGCGGTGCTCACTCGAATAATCGGCGCCGCCCTCGACGCCGAAATTGGTGAAAGCGACAACGAGGCCGAGGCTGTGCTTGCTGCCGCCCAGGCCGCAGAGGACGCAGCCACCACCGCAGCCAAAGCGGCAGACGGAAAACCGAAGCTGTTCAACGTGTACCTCGAAGAGCCGGTCGAAAAACTCCTGCTCGGCCACTTCATCGGCCACACGCATCAGCACAGCGCGGACGACGCCCTCGAATACATGCGCGAGCGTTACCCGAAGTATCGAAACGTGAAGCTCAGAGCCCACCACGTCCAAGCGTAAGGAGCCCGCACCATGGAAGACCGTGAACCGTCCGGCAAGATCGAAGACGACGACGCCAAGCCGTGCGCGTGGCCCGACTGGATTCGGCGGACGTGCTGGGCAATCCGCCAGCTCCCCCAGAGCCGCCGGCACTCGGCAGCGACCGACCTCACCGCGATCTCGCTGATGCGGTCGATCGAGTCGGAGACGATCGAGCCGCCGCGCGTCCAGTCGATCCCCGACCATCGGCTCAAGGGCCGGTTCGGTCTCTCGCTCCACTGGCAACACAAGAACCGCCGCGTGTCGGTCGAGATATTCGACGGGCACAGGGTCGAGATCCACACCCAGCGCGGGGCTTTGCCCCCCCGCGTCCGGACGTTCCGCAGCGTGCTACCGACCCGCTTCCTTCGCGGTTCGCTCGGCTGGATGCACACCGACCTCTACTCACCGGGGCGATACCTCGAATGGTGCGTCGACGGCGAGTGATCGTCATCTTCCGAACCCCCTCGGGTCTCACGTTCGAGCCCGGGGGAAACTCGGCACCCGTCGTTTTCCAGGTCCTGACTGCACGGGCTTGGCGCGTCGAAAACGACCGCCTGTACCTTGGACGACTCAAGGAGCCGTTCACGGCGGAAGGGATCGCGACCGCGGCCCATCGCCGTTGGTTTCGGCTTCGCGTGTGTGGTGGGAAGCCTCAGACCAACAGGACACGAGCCATGGACCTCACCCGACTCTACCAACCGCCGTCAAACGCAACGCTACTAGCAGCAACGTCCCCGCTGTTCGAGTTATCAACGCGCGTCGCCGCCATCGCCCAGCTCAGAGAGCGTAAGGGCTTGACCCGCGAACAGCGTCAACTATTCGAGATGAGCCTCGCCGAGATCGTCGAGGACGTCCGCCGCGCCGGACTCGTCAAGGCCCGGGGCCTCGCCTACGTCGTCAACGACTCCGGGCAGCTCGTGAGCGCTCTACCCCTGACATGACACCCAGAAAGGACGCACCCATGCTCGTGCTGGCGAGGAAGCGGAACGAAAGCATCATCATCGGTGAGGACATCACCGTTACTGTCCTGGAAATTCGAGGCGACAAAGTCCGCCTGGGAATCGCCGCTCCGGGCGAAGTCTCGGTCCATCGCCAAGAGGTGTTCGAGGCCATCCAACGGCAGCGACCCGAGGAACCCGAGGAAGACCAATGACGATCATCTGTCCGACGTGCGGATTCAAGGGAACCCCGGAACAATTCCAGATGAGCCTTTCGGACGAATGCTCCTGTCCGAACGGTTGCGAGTGGTTCCTTTTCGAATGGCCCAACGACGACGAGGACGAGGAAGACGAAGAGGTGTCGCCGTGAAGCTCCAACGCGACGTCGAAGTTGGCGACGTGGTTCGCTACCTGTCTCCCAACGGCGAACGGAGCTGGTGGCACAAACAGGTTGGCCGCGTAATCCGAGACGCCGGCCCGGCCGAGTTCGGCCGCGATCGTGAGACGCGTTACTTCATCGTCCGCTTCCGTCGCGCGCCGCCGCTACCGGGCCCGCGCGCACGGCCCGAGCTCACGTGTGCGGAGACAGAGCTCGCGTTAGTCGAAGCCCAGAAACCCGAACCCGTAGGAACCGCACCCGTGAAGGTGTTTCAACAGGATGAGATTCACGAAGCAATCGCCCACGCCCAGGCCGGCGGCCAGGCATTGCACCTGCACAGGATCATCGTCGATTGGAAGAAGGCCCCCGCATGCTTTCGCGCCGCCATCAACCGCGGCGACGACATCGCCCATCTGTTCGACCAGGACATCATCAGGTTACGAGCAACCGCACGGCGTCTCGGCGTCCGCACCGTCGTCGTCGAGCATCCACGGACCAGGGGCCAGCACATCGACTTGTGCAACTTGCCCCTGACGAAAGCCAAGCGGGAAGCCGAGGAGGCCACGCTCTTTGAACAGACAGGAGACGACAGCCGTGGACGATGAACGCTTCGAGATCGAGACCGATACGCCCGATCGGGCCAACCGACTCATGATGAACCTGGCACCTTTGGCATTCGGGCTGCTCATTGCCACCGTAGCCATCCAGCTTCGAGTGATTTTCTGGATGGCCGGCGAGATGCAAGACCAGGCTGACCACGCCGCCCAGCTCTCCAACACAGTCGCAGAACTAGACACTTGCCTACGGCTCCAAACCGGCACGACGAGCTACACGCCCCGAGAACGAGACGAAGAATGCGGCTTCGCATCGTTCCAGATCCAAGGCCGCTTCGACGGCAAACCGTTCAACGCGATCGTTAGCAAGCGCCCGGATCATTCGCCGGTTGTGTGGATCTACAACGACGAACGCGACGAATTCGAACTCCGTAAGCCGTTCAACAAGCAACCTGACCGCCTTGCCGATTTCGTCGAGGCGTACAGCAGAGCACGCGGTTACCTACCATCGATCGACAAGTAAGGAGAACCCATGCCAGGGCCCGTCTCAGATTCCTACGACCCCGAGTTCGGCACCGGCCACAACGCCTACCTCGTCCGGAAGGCCCTTCAGGATATGAGCGCCGAGATAACAGCGAAGCTTGGCCCGGAGCTCCACGACATCCTCGACGTCGTCAACGGTCCCCCCGGAAAACCGTTCGCGCTCACGTTACCGGAGCGAAAGCTTCGGATCATCCGGTTCGCGTTGAACTACGCGGTAGACGTCATCTAACCAACGCAGAGGACTTACGACATGGAGTTCCCGGCCAAGCTGAAGCTCCTTATCGAACGAAATCGTTACTCCCAAGCGACGGTAGCGAAGTCGTTCGGCATTTCGGCCAATCTTATAAGCCTTTGGGTTCGAGGAAAAAGTGTTCCAGACTTATACCAAGCTCGTAGAATTGCCGATTTCTTTGGCGTAACCGTCGATTTCTTGTCGGATAATGCGGCCGACGAACCCCCGGTTGATGCGGATCGCGCCTCCGACGAACGCTTAATCCTCGACCTGTATCACGCGCTCGGCATCACGAAAACGGAGGCGCTTCGAGCCTTGGCCAGGGCGTCGACGAGCAATCAGAAACAGCCACCAAGCGTTGAGGAGACCGAGGGCGAAACAAAATGAACATCAAGGCCGCATCGTCACCACCGCTCAAGATCGAGGATTTAATGGAGCGGTGGGGCGTCTCCGAAGAGATCATCAAGGAGCACATTCGCAAGAACGGACTGCCGTTCTGGGACGCGGGGACCGGAAACGGGCGCCGGCCGATGTATCGTTTCCGGCTGACTGACGTCGAGGCCTGGGAAGAGTCTCGCCGACGCATCAAGAGCGAGACTCCAACGGAAGGTGTTGTGCCAACACCAGCGACCGGCGCCCCAGCGTCTTGGGATGGCAAGCTCCGTGGGACCGGTCGCGGTAAGGGTCGCGGCAAGGCCAGCCGAAAGGGCTAGGCCTTGCGTGGCCGCCCGCGCTCCACGAGCTGGCGAGCGCGGGCCGCGTCCTGTTCCTCGATCGCATGGGCGTAGGTCTTGCGAACGACCTCGGCGCTATTACCGACCAGGTTTGCCGTTTGCTCGTGGGTGAGCCCCTGCGAGATTGCATCGGAGACGTAGGCGTGCCGGTTCAGGTACGCGACCAATTTCGTCGGCCCCATTCCCTGGACGCCTTTCACCTTTGCCTCGATTGCCGCTTCTCGCCATTCCCTCACCTTGGCCGAAGCTGCCGACCCATCCGGCCACGGCTCGCCCGCTACGGCATTCTCCTGACCACGATCGACCGCGTTGTTTCCCCGGCGGTGCGTGAACACCCATACACTGTGACGGTCCGGGAGCCGCTCGACCACGCGTAGCAGTCGCGTCACGGGCGCCGTCAGGTGGATGATCCGATCCTTCCTCGTCTTCTTACCGGTCTTGTGCCGGTTCGCCGGGATGACGATCTTCTGTGCCGCCCAGTCGATATCATCCCAGCGCAAGTCGCAGGCCTCGCCCGGCCGTGAACCGGTTAGGCGCTGAAACCAGATCATCAACAGGAACAGCCGATCGAACCGGCGAGCGAGTTGTTTCGCGGGGCGCGATCGCGATCGAGCCCACGCCCAGCGGATGAACCGCCGTGCGACCTGCCCATCCAGGTAGCCGCGGACCGCGCCCGGTGGTCGGGGAAACTGGTATCCGGTTACCGGGTTGACAAGCAGGATTCGCGCGGGTGTCCGTTCCTTGACACGTCGCGTGGCCCAATTGAACATGGCCCGGATTGACTTTCCCAGGTTGGCCACATAGTGATCGGAGTATTCCGCCTTCATCGCGTCGAAGAAATCATCCAGGTCCTCGACGTTGAAGGTGCGAGCCTTCGCGGTCCCGATCAGCCGCCCCTCAATTTCGAACAGCCGGAACTTCCCCAGGTGGGTGGCGTGCCCTTCGTACTGACCGTCTGAGAGCTCGCCCGCGTCGCGTGCCTTCTCGCACCACTGGAGGTAGAGCTCGACCAACCAGAACACGTTGGGGTCGGTCCCGGCCGTCGCGCGACCCTCGCGCTCGACGAGCAGTTCGTTCAGATGATCCCACGCAGCCTTGGGGACATCGCCCATCATCGGCTTGTCGTACCGGCCGATCGCGCGCGGGAAGTAGCAATATTTTCCGTCGATCCGGGTCCGAAAACAGGACCGCGGCGCGTGCCAGTGGGGCTTGTTCGGGCGGGGCATGGTCGATTCTCCAAGGTTACAGCGCTTTCTAGTCTACCAAATGAGGTACGAATGAGGTACCGTAATGAGGTACGGCACCCCGAAAAGCGAATACAAACCGAGCGCATGAGAAAGGGCTCAGACCCCTTGTTTGAAAGGATCTGAGCCCTAAAATATGCCCGGCAGGACTTGAACCTGCAACCTTTAGCTCCGGAGGCTAACGCTCTATCCAATTGAGCTACGGGCACGTGACAGCGCCATTCCAAACGACCGGGCTCGGATTGTCAAGGGGCCCGAAGCCGCGGATGCGGGCGATGGTGGAGCACGGGAGGGATGTCTGGAGAGTTCCGCGACCTTGAATGGTCGTACTGCGGCCGAAAGTTGGATCGAAAGCAGCGCGCTATGCGAGCGTTCCCGGGCTTCGCGATGGCCCCCGAGTCCAGGCCGATCACCCGAGCGAACACGCGAGAGAGAAATCCGAGGCCTCCGAGGGCCGGACCGAATAAGCGGCACGCCGCAACGTCTCTATGGTTTAGGCGGGTTGCGACTTCCTTGCCGGATTTGGGCCTGACAGGCGGTCTGGGGTAATCGACGACCCCGAGCTGCGCAGGGGAGGGGGAGATGTTGCGTCAAATCAGCGTATTGGCCGGTCTTGTGCTCGTTGGCCTGCTCCCGTTATCGTCGCGCGCCCAGGGTATGGTTCCGGGGGGGTGGGAGCCGCAATTCGGGTACCAGGTGTTTGTGGGGCCCGGTGCCGTCGGTTATGGTGCGAGTGCCGGCTTCGGGTTCGGACAGCCTGGTGCCTACGGGTACGGATATTCGGGATATGGTGGGATAAGCCCATACGGGGCAGGTTTCGGCTACCCGGGGTATTATGGCGGGGGTGCCGGCTTCAACCCGATGGCAAACCGTGTGGCGTATACGCCGCAACCCGACCAGGCTGTGAGCGCGATGAATCCGCTGATCCAGTCGATCCGGCAAACGACCAGAAAGCGCAAGGGGCGCTAGCAACGAGGACGGAGGCCGCCCACGCCGATGACTCCGGAGCGGTCGGCGCCCAATCGTTTCCGGGTTGCTTTGCAGGCAAGCCGGGCAAGGCCCTTGATCGTGGCCCATCGGGGCGCCTCCGCGCATGCCCCGGAGAACACGTTGGAGGCCGCGAAGCTCGGTTTCGCGATCGGGGCCGATGCCTGGGAGCTGGACGTCCACCTCACGCGGGACCGGGTTCCGGTCGTGATCCACGACGAATCGCTGGTACGCACGACCGACGTCGTGCGCCGGTTCGCGTCAGACCCCCGGGCCGCCTCCGGTTATCGTGTGGCCGATTTCGATCTCGATGAAATCCAGTCACTCGACGCGGGATCTTGGTTCCTCCAGCCGGACGGTGGGGTGCGAACCGCGGCGGCTTTCGGTACGCTCGACTTGCTTACTGCCGATGATTGGTCGCGGTACACGACGGGGTCGGTTCGTGTGCCGACTTTGGTCGACGCGCTCCGGCTCACGAAGCGGTTGGACTGGATGGTGAACGTCGAGCTCAAGTCGTTTCCCTGCGCCGACCCTGGGCTCATTGACGCGGTCCTCGCCGCGGTCGATGAGACCGACGCGGGTTCGCGCGTGCTGATCTCCTCGTTCGATCATGCCGACCTCGCGCACTTGGCGGAATCGCGACCGGAACTGGCCACGGGAGTGCTGACGACGACCCCCTTGTACCACCCGGAAGAATACGTCCGAGACGCTCTGGGGTGCGATGCCTACCACCCATCATACCTGGCCTTGGGCGGGGGCTCGGAGGCCTACTTGCGCGCGCCGGGGGCTGAGAACCTGAGGGTCGGCGACCTCGCACGGCTGGCGGCACGCGGCGTGCCGGTCCTCGTTTACACGGTGAACGATGCCCGCTCCGGCGGTCTCGCCACCCACCTTGCCGAGG
>JARLIH010000489.1 GCA_031291845.1 Isosphaeraceae bacterium
CAGCAGCCGCGAGACCTCCTCATACGTCCGCGCGGGCCGATACAGGAACGGCCGCTCGTCGTTCGTCTGCGCCAGGAACCCCTTCTCGGTCAAGATCCGCACCAACGTGGCGACCGTCGTGTACGCCAGGTCGAGCCCGGACTCCGCGAGCTCATCGCGCACCTCGCCCACTGTCGTCGCCTCCTCTCCCCGGCCCCAAAACGTGTGCATCACCTGGAGCTCGCGCTCGGTCAACTCCTTCGCGGCGGGTCGTCCCATGGCACCTCCTCTCTGAAAGGCTGTTCGTCCTGAGATTTGGTTTATTAGATTTGGTTTTATCGTAATCGCGGCCTGACGATTGTCAACGGGGGAGATTTGGTTTTCTCGAATTGAGGACTCACCACGAAGGCACCAAGAGCACAAACGGCGATCGAAGAAGAGGAAGAGGTCTCACCGCAGAGATCGCGGAGGACACAGAGAGGAAGACCGAGAGCTCCTCCACGCCTTTGACGACGGCCCGAGCGCGACCTTCCTCGGAAGGTGGCTCGCCGAGACCTTCCCGAACCTCGACGGGCCGAGCGGCGAAGACCTCGACGGTAAGACGAACTCCGACGTCGCCGCGGTCGCCCGCCGCCTGTCCTGCGCAGCGGAGCCTCGCCTGGAGGCCCAGGTGCTCGACCTGGCCCTGGCCGCGCACGCCACCCGCGAGCTCCTCGGCGGAGACGCCGCTGCGCCGTTCGGCTTCCGCGTCACACCGCTCGGTGTTTCGCCCTGCCTTTGCAACGTCGGGCCCCTCGGCGCTCCCTTCCAGGCCGCCAACGGCAGCTCGCTCACCGTCCTGCACATCCTCAACGTCGTGAATGCTCAGACCGTGGGCGGCGTTCCCCTCGCCGGCAACGATGCCCTGCGGCAGCAGGCCCACGACGTGCTCGACCTCGTCAACCGCTTCGGCGAGCGGTGGCACTGTAGGGCCGGCCCTACATCCTCAGAAGCGGATAAAGACATTACTCCCTCCCCCCTTGTGGGGGAGGGCCGGGGTGGGGGGTAAGCGAGCCGCCGGTAAGCCGAAGCCGCATTCTTGTGGGGTGCGTGGAACGCACCGGTGCATTTCATGCATCCTACAAGTGACGGTATAGCCTACTCGAGCGGCTTCCGCACAAATGGCCGAGGCTGAAACACCTTCGACGCATCGATGATCTCACCCCCCGCCCGCGTGATGATCGCCTTCACGTCGGCGGGGCGCGTTGTGCTCGATAGGAAATGTGTCGAGCCGTCGCCCAGCGCCACGATGAACCCGTCGTGGGAATAGGCCGGGACCCTCGGCGCGGGCGTGTCAAATCGCTTCAGGTCGCCGTCGATCGTGAGGTCCTCGGGCTTCGTCCAGGGGATGCCGGACTTCGCCTCGACGAGCATGACCGTGGCCGAGGCGCCGTCGGGAATCTTGTCGAACTTCGTACCGGTTCCCCCGGGCGGAAAGAGCGAGTCGGCGTTGACCGGAACGACATACGCCGTGTCAACCTCGTCGGGACCGGCGGCCGGGTGACGGTAGACGGCCGGCATCTTCGCGAGCACCAGGCGGTTGGCGTCGCTGTCCCACGGTTCGTCGAAGTGGTACCGATTGTAGAGCTCGTCCTGTCCGAGGTAGGGCAGGAGCGCAACGCGCCAGCTATGGGGCGTCTTGCCGTCCTTGCCGAGGAGGACGGCGGGCGGAAGATGATTGTTCGCGCTTTGGTACTTATACATCGCCAGCGCGATTTGCCTCATGTGGTTCATACTCTGCCCGCTCCGTGCCGCGGCACGGTCGGCGGCGACTGCCGGGGCGACCAGGGCGATGAGCCCGGTGGCGCTCTGGGACGTTGCCGATCGAAGCTCGACCACCGAGCCGCTCACGTCGGTCTTCGCGTTCTCGAGCAGCGGCTCGATCGCGTCGAACATCGCCAGCATGGCACGACCTTGTTCCTGGTTCAGCGGTGTCTGCCGGCGCGCCGACCCCAGCGCATTCGTTCCCAGGACGGCTAGCCCCTTGAGCGCGCCGGCAACTTCCTGCGCTACCTCGTCCGAGTAGGCCACGGCCACCAGGTCGAGCGCGATGCCTTTCTCGAGATCGATCCCGAGACCGTACGCCGACGCCTTCTCGATCAAGGGACCAGCCGCCGCGATCAGGGTGGTCACTTGCCCCGGGGGAGCGTTCTTGCGGAACAGCGGGGCGAACGCGCTCGCATCGACGGCGACGGCCGCCTGTCCCTTCTTGACCTTCGACCACGGCTCGTCCCACACGTGCGGGATCGGCCCTCCCTGCCGCGCGGCGACCACCTGGCGCAACACCGCCAAGGGACCGATCCCCAGCGTCCAGTCGTCGAACTTCGCGAACGCAGGTTGCGTGGCGTTCGACCAAACGACTTCCACCCCATTGACGTTGATCCGTTCCGGCTCCGGGGCGAGGGCCGTCTCGATTTTCTGCCAGTCGAGAGGACGGGCCATCCGAACCGTGAACGAGATAGGAGCGGCCGACTTCTCACCCGGCGTCGGCGCAGCATTGAAGCCGCGCATCATCAGCACGACCACCGATTCGACCTCGTCGGCTCGGAGGCCCAAGGCGCTGAACATCGGACCGCCCTGCAGGTTCAGCAGGTCGGCCACGGGCCTGAGCTCGGGCCGGGTCAGGAGCGCGGCGGGCGTGCCCGCAACGGCGAGCACCGTCTCCGCCGGCGCACGCGAGAGGTCGAAGACGTCGGTGGAACCTCTGCGCGCCTGCCGGATCGGACGGCGCTCGTCGATCCGTTGCGTCCCGGCGCTGGCCGGGCCGCGCAGGCCGGCCAGGGCAAGCCCGGCAACCGCCAGCGCAGCGATCGTGGCCACCCGCGCCAGCCGGGGGAGCGGGTCCGTCCGTGCGGGGTTCGCGTTCGGGTTGCGAAGCATCTCGATCCTCTGCAGCAACGTGCCGCGAGTGGGTAAGAACGGCTGCGCGGGCCAGAGAGCGGCCGCCGGCGTCGACTCGACCGGGCCCGCCCGGCGCAGGGCCAGGCGGGCCAGCGATTCCAGGTACGGCCGGCTCCCCCCGGAGACCCGCGCGGCCTGCGCATCGGCCGCCAGCTCCTGCTCCAAGCGCAGCCGCGCGACGAGCCAGTGGGCCAGGGGATGGTAAATGTGCATACACAGGCACAACTGGGCCCAGAGGCCGGAACCGTAGTCGCCGGCACGCACGTGCGCCAGCTCGTGGGCGAGCGCTGCCCGGCGCTCCTCGTCCGTCCACTCGCGCCAGCCGGCCGGCAGCAAGACCAACGGACGCCGCCAGCCGACCGTCGCCGCCGTGGTCAGGGCCGCACATTCACGCAGCTCGACAGGGGCCACGCAGAGCACCGCACGCAGGCAATCGACCTCCTCGACGACCGTCGCATCCAGGATCGCGTCCGACCGTCGCCGCAGACACGCGACCGATCGCATCCCGATCCCCAGCCGCGCAAGCCCGAGTCCCACCAGCGTCAACAAGCCCACCGAGACCCACGCCGGCCATCTCCAGCCCGAGAAGGTCCCCGAGCCCGCAGCCGCCGGCGGCTCGATCGGGTTGCCCAGGGCACGCAGGAACTCTCCCGCGAAGTCGGCCAGGCGTGTGTCCGAGACGCCGCTCGGCGGTGCCGCGGCCCCCGACGCGGCCGCGAGGGGCACTGCGCTACCGGCCGGCAATTGCGCACCCTGCGCGGCTCGCGCGGTCCCAGCGCCCCAATCCACGCCCCAGAAGCGCGGCCAGGGCAAGAGCGACAGCAACGTGACGACCACCAGGCTCGAGAGGGTCCAGAAGGTCGCCTGCACTACGGCCGACGGCCCCCGGCGCCTGAGCGCAAAGGCGATCGCCAGCCCGAAAAGCGCCAGCGCCGTCACGCGCACCGCGCCGCCCAGCAGGCTCAGTCCCAGGTCGTTCATCACTCGCTCGCTCCTTTCTTGGGCGGAGCGCCCTTGGGCCCCGGCTCATCGAGGATCGCGCGCAGACGTTCCCACTCCCGCGCGGTCAGCCGTTCCTGCTCGATCAAGCGCACGAGGAGCATCTCCTTCGACCCCCGGAACACGCGGTCGAGCACGTCCCCCAGCAGCAGCCGCGAGACCTCCTCATACGTCCGCGCGGGCCGATACAGGAACGG
>JARLIH010000490.1 GCA_031291845.1 Isosphaeraceae bacterium
GGCGTCGACCCCGCGACCGAGGTCCACGACGCCATCGGACGGCCCCTCCGCATCAATAACGGCACGCCGCTGACCGCGCTGTTTTGACCGTTTTCCGTCGCGCCCCGTCGCTGAAATTTCTGTACGGTGCATGAAATGGGCCGGTGCATTTCATGCACCCCACCGTTTTGTACGGCCGGCAATGGCCGGCCCTACAAAGCGTTAACACGAAAGGTTCGCTTGATGCGCATCCGAACTGTCGCCCCGCGCCCCTTGATCGTCTGGGCCGCCTGTCTGGCGCTCTGGTCCGTGCTCGGAAATCCCGCCCCTGCGGCCGAACCATTTCGCGCCGGCGCGGCGACGACCAACATCTCGCCCTGGATCGGCCTGTCGGTCAACGGCGGGATGACCGACCGCACGGTGGAACACGTCCACGACGAGCTACACGCCCGCGCCGTGGTGCTCGACGACGGTACTGCGCGCATCGCGATCGTCGTCTGCGACAGTTGCGCGACACCCCGCGAGGTGGTCGCCGAAGCGAAGCGACGGATCCTCGCGCAGTCCAAGATCCCGGCCGACCACGTCCTGATCTCGGCCACCCACTCCCATACGTGCCCGACCGCGACCCCGACGTTCCAGAGCGACCCGAACCCGGGTTACCAGCGATTCTACGCGACCCGGATTGCCGACGCCGTGCAGCAAGCGGTCAACAACCTCGCGCCGGCGAAGATCGGCTGGGGCGTCGGGCGAAACGACCAACAGGTCCACAACCGGCGCTGGCGAATGAAGCCGGGAACCATCCCCCCCGACCCGTTCGGCCGGACGACCGACCGCGTGAAGATGAACCCCGCCCCGGGCAGCGCCGACCTGATCGAGCCCGCGGGCCCGATCGACCCAGACGTCTCGGTGGTGTCGGTCCAGGCGAAGGACGGACGCCCGATCGCGCTCTTGGCGAACTACTCGCTCCACTACGTCGGCGGGACCGGCCCCGGCCACATCTCGGCCGACTACTTCGGCGCGTTCGCCGACCGCGTCCAGGAGTTACTGAA
Organism: Isosphaeraceae bacterium; assembly: GCA_031291845.1. GTDB lineage: Bacteria > Planctomycetota > Planctomycetia > Isosphaerales > Isosphaeraceae > DAIDJG01. The sequence goes on from JARLIH010000490.1 coordinate 1,029, forward strand.
GGCCGACCGCCTCGACCCACCGTTCGTGGCGATGATGTCCAACGGCACGAGCGGAGATATCAACAACATCAACTTCCGAACGCCCGCCGCGGCCAAGCCCCCGTACGCCCAGATCCGCGCGGTGGCCGACGAGCTGGCGCGTGAGGCCGTCCGCGTCGCGGGTTCGGCTTCGTACCACGATCGCGTCACGCTCGACGCCCGGGCCTCCGACCTCTCGCTGGGCGTGCGCCAGCCGAGCACTGAGGACCTCTCGCGCGCGGAGGCGATCGTCGCCAAGGCCAAGGGGCCGGAGATGAAAACGTTGGAGGAAACGTACGCGCGGGACACGCTGCTGCTTGCCAAGTATCCGAAGCAGGTCGACGTCACGATTCAGGCCCTGCGGATCGGCGACCTGGGAATCGTGGCGATCCCGTGCGAAGTGTTCGTGGAGATCGGCCTGGAGCTGAAGGCCAAGAGCCCCCTGAAGCCGACGTTCACGATCGAGCTGGCGAACGGCTACAACGGCTACCTACCGACCAAGGAGCAGCACGCGCTCGGCGGCTACGAGACCTGGCGGGCCCGGTCGAGCTACCTGGAGGTCGACGCGGCGGCCAAAATCACGGACAAGGCGCTGGAGCTGCTCAAGGCCGTCAAGTAAGGCGCGTGAAATGCACCGGTGCGTTTCACGCACCCCTGGTATGTATCGTTGGACCCTCGAACCCTACAATGTGAGCATTCGCGCCTGATGTCACACTCGCAGGTTTTCGAGGGAGGCCGTGCATGCTCCGCGATCGGCTGGCCGGGCTAGCGCTCTTGGGCTTGGGACTCACGGCGCTGGCGACCGCCCGGGGAGACGAGTTCGAGCGCATTGAGGGCGATGCGCTCTTCGGGGTCGCGCGCAACGCGGACGCGAAGGCCCGGAAGGCGCTAACGCTGGGGGACCTCGACGCCCTGCCGACCATTCTGCGCGACTCCCGCTCGCCGCTGCTGCTGGTCAAGACCGACCAGGGCAACGTCGCGCGCCTGCTCGTCTCCCCGGCGTTGCGAAAGCCCCAGGGGAGCGGGGAGGCCATGGGCGCGATGAGCAAAGGGGCGATGAAAAAGGACGCCAAGGGGAAAGACACGCCGGCGATGGTTGCGGCACCGTTTCCGGTCCTGGTCCTGGAGCGGTTCGACACGTTCGACGCGAGCAACCGGTCCTCGCGCCTGGTGCATGGGAAGGACCTGATCCTCTTCGACGGCTTCCATTTCGACCTCGACAGCGGCCAGGTCGTGCCCGAGGGCCAGGGGGGCGACCTCCAGTTTCTGGTCAAGGGTGAGGGGGGACCGCGACTGGTGCCGGTCGGCAACGCGGTGGTCTACACGCTCGCGAAGCCGCCCGCCGGTGCCGCGCAAGGCGCTCCGCGCCCCTCGCCCGGCCGGCTCGTCGTGCCAACCGACTTCAACGGGCGCTATCGCCTCTTCGCCAACGGGCAGTGGTCGGGAACGCTCGACCTGAGCGTGGCCGAGGACAAAACCGTGACCGGACGGTTCCGCTCGGACCTGAACGGCGCGTCCTACCCGATCGAGGGGCAAGTGGGGACGGAGTCCGCGCAGAAGATCGCCTTCCGCATCAAGTTCCCCCGCGCGCACCAGGACTACGAAGGACTGCTTTGGACCGAGGGCAAAGGCGCGATGGCCGGCACGCTGACGATGCTCGACCGGGCTTACGGCTTCTTCGCCGTGCGGGAAGGAGCGCGTTACGCGCCCGAGGGAGAGGACCTCGGTCCGCTCGAGAAAGCGTCGAGCAGGCCGAACCGCAAGACGGTCTCGGTGCATAAGGGCCAGTACACGCTGGACGGGAAGCCGCAGACGGACCAGGAGCTGTCCGACGCCCTCAAGCGGGCCGTTGCCGCCGAATCGGGGACGTGGGTCGTGCTCCAGGTCCCGGAGGACGAGTCGTTCGCCGACGTCCGGCGGGCCCTCGACGTCATCAACGCCGCCGGGGTCGTAACCGTTCGCCTGGCGCCGGGTGATTGAAACGGTGCGGTCCCGTCAACGCACGACCCGCGGGCGCTCGCCCGGCCGGGCCTCGGGCTGGTCGGCCAGGAGCGGTGCCCGCCCCTCGCGACGGTGAATGA
>JARLIH010000491.1 GCA_031291845.1 Isosphaeraceae bacterium
ATAACCGGTGGAGATCAGCGAGGAGTGTCGAAAAAACCGGTGTTCCCAGGGGGCAGGATACCGCTCGGCAGCTATCATGAGCGCGATCGGACCGGTCAGCGCGCCTCCAGCACTGCCTGCCACCGCCTGGGCACGGAATCGAAGGCCGTTTGGTAGGTCTCCTCGAGCGGTATCAAAACGTGCCGGCGCGGGGCGAGATACAGTGGCATGTCCGTCAGCGCGTCCCCCATGGCAGCCGGCTCGATGAAGGCCCTGATGCCAGCCCCCGACTCGTAGGCGGCCGTCGTTAAGGGTTTGTCGGGGGGTCGGACGTACGGCTGCCCGGCCACCTCGTCCCAGATTGCGCCATGGATCCCTTGGGGATCGCGCAAGGTCGGCGGCTGCAGATCGACGACCAGCAGGTGGATCTGGTGGTCCAATAACTCGGCGGCTTTGCGGACAAAGTCCTCGAAGGCCTTGCGTCCGGACTTGTTGCCTTTGGACACGATCTCGACGATCGCCACGACGCGGTCGCCCGAGACGTGGCGGACTGCCACCACGTCTTGCTTGCGGCGATAGAAGTCGAGATCGGTCTCAGCCGTGATGCGAACGCGCGGTTCGATCGTGAGCACCCCGCCATCCTTGGCCTGGTCGTTGCCGCCGTCGCTCGACGCAACGGGCTCCAACTCATCGTCCGGGGCCGGAGTTTCGGCTGCCTTGAGCGTCAGGACGTCGGGTTCGTATCCCGCCCCCTGCTGCTCGGCGAGGGCGTAGTAGTCGTTCGGCAGAAGACGCTGGTTGAGGACGTCCGTGATCGCGCCGATCCAGCGCTGGTGGAAATGGTGACAGACCCCCGCATCAACGCGCGTCCAGTCGTGGATTGGCATGAACGTATTCCTGGCTTCCGGCGGGGGGAGGCGGTCACTTGCCTCTCGTTGCATCATAACGTCCGATCGTCCGGCCGTGGAATCGTTTCGGGCACTTCGCGGTTCACGATTCCGTGTTACTCTGCTTCTCTTCGGAGGTTGGGTCAGCCCTTGGCGGGCTGACCCAACCTACGGCGACGATTTCCAATAAAGACCGCTGTGGTACCCTCGGATTGCCTGCTGTGGTTTTACGGGAGCCGCCGGGCATCGGCTACTAGGAATGGGCTCGACGGGCGGTCATAATCGGAATGTTGGATGGACCGCCTTGGTGGCCTGCGCGGGTGTGGAGTCAGCCGCGGGGCCGCGGGGCGACCCCTTGGAGGTCTTGGGTGGAAGACGGCAAACACCTTATTGAGAGGGGGGTTGAATGTCGCGACTGAATCGTCGCCAGTTCCTGACCGGGTCGGCGGCCGCGGGGATCGCGGCCGGCTTTGCGATCGGCGGGACGAAGTCGTCGGGCCGAGTGCTCGGGGCCAACGACAGCATCCGGATCGGCGTAGCGGGGCTGAACGGCCGCGGCGCGTCGCACGTCGGCGAGTGGACCCAGATCAAAGGCGTGGAAATCACGTACTTGATCGACCCCGATACACGGACGTACGGCAGGCACTTGAAGACGATCGAGACCGCGGGCGGGAGCACGCCCCAGACCGTGCTCGACGTGCGCAAGGCGCTCGACGACAAGAACCTCGACGCGGTCTCGGTGGCGACGCCGAACCACTGGCACTCCCTGATCACGGTCTGGGCCTGCCAGGCGGGGAAGGACGTGTACGTCGAGAAGCCGTGCAGCCACAACGTCCACGAGGGGCGCGTGGCGGTCGAGGCGGCCCGGAAATATGACCGGATCGTCCAGCACGGCACCCAGAGCCGGTCGATGCCCGAATGGGCCAACATCGCAGACCTGGTCAAGTCGGGCCGGTACGGCAAGCTCCTGGTCTCACGCGCCTTGTGCTACAAGCCCCGCGGGTCGATCGGGGTCAAGCCCACCGCGGCGGCCCCGGAGCAGGTCGACTTCAACCTCTGGCTTGGCCCCGCCCCCGAGCAGCCGTACCACGCCAACCTCGTCCCCTACAACTGGCACTGGTTCTGGGACTTCGGCAACGGCGACATCGGCAACCAGGGGGTCCACCAGATGGACGTCGCGCGCTGGATGGTCCCCGGCGCCACGTTCCCGAAGAGCGTCCTGAGCCTCGGCGGCCGCTTCGGCTACGAAGACCAGGGGCAGACGCCCAACACGCAACTCGCCGTGCTTGACTACGGCGACACGCAGATCATCTTCGAGGTCCGCGGCCTCAAGACGGAGAAGTACCTCGGCCAGGGCGTGGGCAATATCCTCCACCTGGAAGAGGGGACGATCGCCGGCAACATGTTCTATCCCAAGGGCGCGAAAGAGGGCGAGCCACTGCCGAAAGCCGCCGGCGCCGCCGCGCGCGGGCCTTCCGCCCCGGGGGGCAAGGACCCTCACTTCGGCAACTTCGTCGCGGCCGTCCGCAGCCGTAAGCCCGCTGACTTGAACGCCGACATCCTCGAAGGACACTACTCGAGCGCGCTCTGCCACCTGGCGAACCTCTCCTACCGCCTGGGCGAGCCCGTCCCCTTCAACAAGCAGACGAAGGCGTTCGGCGACGACAAGGACGCCTACGAGACCCTCGCCCGCATGGAAGAGCACCTCGCGCGCGGCAACGGCCTGAAGCTCGACGGCCTCTCCTACCAGCTCGGCCGCAAACTGACGGTCGACGCGTCGACCGAGACCACCGACAGCGCCGACGCGAACAAGCTGCTCACCCGCGAGTACCGCAAGCCGTTCGTGGTGCCGGACAAGATCGGCTGAAAACGGCAAGATTCACCACAAAGGCACGAAGAGCACAAAGGGCGCACAACGTAAAGAAAGCAGGACAGAAGGCTTCACCGCAAGAGATCGCGGAGGACGCGGAGAGAAAGACCGAGACAAGAGAATAATAAGAGTAAAGAACTCATAAGAGTAATCGCTCTTTTCTGGCTCTCGGTCTTCCTCTCTGCGTCCTCGGGGATCTCTGCGGTAAGACCTCTTCCTCTTCTTTGATCGCCGTTTGTGCTCTTGGTGCCTTCGTGGTGAGTCCTCAATTCGAGAAAACCAAATCTCCCCCCTTGATAATCATCCGACCGCGATTACGATAAAATCAAATCTCATAAACCAAATCTCAGGACGAAGGGGTTGTTGGAGAGGAGGGGCCATGGCGCGACCGGCCGCGAAGGAGTTGACCGAGCGCGAGCTCCAGGTGATGCACGCGTTTTGGGGCCGGGGAGAGGAGGCGACGACGGTGGGCGAGGTGCGCGATCAGCTCGCGCGTTCCGGGCTCGACCTGGCGTACACGACGGTCGCCACGTTGGTGCGGATCTTGACCGAGAAGGGGTTCCTGGCGCAGACGAACGACGAGCGGCCGTTCCTGTATCGGCCCGCGCGGACGTATGAGGAGGTCTCGCGGCTGCTG
>JARLIH010000492.1 GCA_031291845.1 Isosphaeraceae bacterium
GATCGGGTCGAGTGCTCCGAAGGGTTCGTCCATGAGCACGAGTTCAGGATCGGCCGCCAAGGCCCGTGCCACGCCCACGCGTTGACGCTGACCGCCGCTGAGCTGATGAGGCAACACGGCCGAGAAGCGCTCGGGATCGAGGCCGACCAGCGCCAGCTTGGCTCTCGCCCTCGCCCGGCAGTCCTCCCGAGGCCGGCCGAGGAGCCGCGGCACGAGCCCGACATTGTCCAGGACGTTGAAGTGCGGCAGCAGACCGACGTCCTGGATGACGTAGCCGATGGCCCGTCTCAGCGCGATGGGATCCCATTCGGAGGCCCGCCGGCCAAGGACGCTGACGATGCCGGAGGTCGGCTCGATCAGGCGGTTGACCGTCTTCAGCAGGGTCGTCTTCCCCGATCCACTGGTGCCCAGCAGCGCGAGCAACTCCCCGCGCGCGACCTCCAGCGTCACTTGGCGCAGGGCTTCGTGGCCGTTGGGATACGACTTGCTGACCGCACTCCAGGCGACGGCTGGGCCGTTCGAGCGATCGGGGGTGCCGCTGGCCAAAACGGTCTCAGTCCTTCGCCTTGGGCTTGGCTTTCACCAGTGACTTGCCTTCCAGGAGCGCGTCGATATCACGGGTCAAGGTCTCGCGGACGTCCGGGCGAAAGCCGACGTGAGCCGCCTGAACGATCCCCTTGCCGTCGAGGATCACGACCGTTGGCAGGCCCTCGATCTGAAAGGCCTCGCCGATTGTGCCGCTCGGGTCGAGCGCGATCTTGCCGACCGCGTTGCCTGCCAGCGCGATCTTTTTCTCCCCCAGGGTCTTCTCGACGAGCTTACGCACTTCGGCCAACTCGGACGGCCTCTGGTCCTCGCTGAGCGCGATGATGACGACCTCCTTCTTCTCCTTCGCGTAAGCCTCGATCATCTTCTGAACTTCGGGCAGTTCCGCGAGGCAAGGACCGCACCACGTGGCCCAGAAGTCGAGCATGACGACTTTGCCGGTGAGGTCGTCGCGGGTAACCGTCTCGAACTTGCCGGCGGGATCGATGACCGTCAGCGAAAAATTCGGCGCCTGCCGCCCCAGCAGGTCCTCAACGCGATGTTTGGGCGCTTCGGCCTGCGCTCCGGCCACCTTGTCGAACGGTTCGACCTTAGTGTAACCCTCCGGGGGCCGGTAGCCGGCCACGGCGTCTTTGGCGACCATCGTCTCGACCCGGCCCGCCCGCCACTCGATCCGCTCGACCGCGACGGTCTCGCCCGGGAAAGCACTCGACGAGTCTTTCGGGTCGAACACGACCTCAATGGCCGCGAGCAAGTTCGTCGCGGGATCGACGAGCAGGCGGTAGTCGGGCCCTTTCTCCGCGTCGAGCAGAAGCAGGACGAACCGGGTCCCTTCGACCTCGCGCTCACCTTCGATTCGAGGTTTCGCGTCAAGTTCCGCGAGCAAGGTCTTGACGGGACTTTCCCCTACGAGAAAGTTCAAGGGTATGAAAGCAAGGCGATCGGTCGGACCGCCGAAGAGAGCCGACCCGAGAGGCCCCGAACGGAACGTGTCGAGGCTCAAGGTGGAGGGGGCGGGGGCGGTCGAAAATCGCTTCGTCGCCGTGACCGAGGTCGACATGGACTTGCCGTCCGAAACGGCGGTGACGGGTTCGGTCTCGAGCTTGAAGAGGTTCGGCCGGACCAGTGTCAGTCGGAATGGAGCTCTCTGCGCGACGGTTTCGCGGTCAACCGCCACGGCGATCCGCAGCTCGCCGTTGTCACAATACGCAGGGGCGTTCTGGTAGGCCTTCGCGATCGCCTCGAGCCGTTGGCGCGCATCGACCTCATCGTCCGCTCCAGCCCGCGCGTCCCGTGCGATCAATCCGGCGAACAAGGCGAGAACGAGTGTCGTTCGAGTACGCGTCACGAGGAGGAGTCCTTCCAAGTGAGGAGACGTCGAGCCAAGGTCGACTTCCGTTCTATCCCAATCCTCGCGCGTCCGCCAGTAGGTGTGGTCCTCGAAACGCGCCGCGGACCACGACCGACAACCTCCGTATCGAGAGACCTCCGGCCGTCGCAGCAAGCGTTCGAGCGCGGTGAGATCGAGTGGTTTGATGAGGTGGAGTCTTCCCAACGGACCTGTTGGAGACGGGTGCTAACCGGCGGCAAGCGGGGGGGACGTGCGAGGGACAAACCGAATCATTCGCGCGGGGAGAATATGCGATGTCCGCCCTCGCTTGAGGGCGGACGGGAACATGATTATCGGCGGCTCACTTTTTGGCCGCGTCGGGAGCAGCCTTGCCCGCGTCGGCGGGAGCGGGGGCCGAAGCGGGAGCGGGCGTGGCGGGCTTGCTGGCCTCTTCGGCGCAGCCGAGCAGGGCGAACGGGGCGCCGACAATCCAAGCGCCGAACACAAGGCGGGTCAGAAGCGTCTTCACGGTGCTTTCCTTTCGGTAATCTTCAAGGGAGCCGCGCGGCCGGGAAAGTGCAGCCTTCCAACAACGAAGGCGACGACGTTCTTTCCCGCCGCGTCCAAATCCGCGGAGTCCCACGGCGCCCGAATCTTATCGGCTACACGCGTCTATTGCAACACACCCGGATCGTGAAGATGCACTCCAAAACTGTTACAAGTCGATGGATGCGATCATCAAGCCTGGTCACTCTGGGCGCCTTTGCCTCGTGACTCTTTCTCGGTAATTCCGCTGATCCCGAAACGGCGCGCCAGTTCGCCCTCGATGGCAGTCCATGGCAGGTCGCGATAGCCGAGGAGCACGAGCGTATGGAAGAACAGGTCCGAAACCTCTTTGACGAGGTGATCTTTTCCCGCCTCTCCTGGTTCGCCGGCGGCTTCGACGACCTCGTTGGCCTCCTCGAGAATCTTGGAGCCGATCTTGGGGACTCCGCCGTCGAGCAGCGTGACGACGTACGAGCGTTCGGCCGGCGGACGCGCCTTGCGCTCGGAGATCAGGTCCATCAACGCCTGTACGATCGACGGCTCGGGCATCGGTTGAAGTCCCTCGGGTAGCGGCTTGCTCTTTACTTGGACCTCCCGCAAGATAATCGAGGACGTCTCCGGTCGCAAAGACCACCCCGGTGAGCCCAGCCGAATGAAAGCTTTTACATCCATTTGTGTGGCCCTGTTAATGGCCCTGATCCCGGCCTTGGCCCGAGGCGCTGAGCCCAAGCCGCTCGTCGTGGCATCGGGGTACGTCGTGCGCAAGCTACCGCTGCCGGCCGACGTACTGCCGAGCTGCATGGCGGTCAGGCCCGACGGCACGCTGATGATCGGCTCGATGGATGGCGACGTGCTGTCGGTGGTCGACTCCGACGGGGACGGCACGCTCGACCGCTACCGGCGCTGGGCCGGCACGCTGCCCCATTGGCCGCTCGGCCTGCGGGCCGAAGGAAGCGACCTCCTGATCGCGACTCGGAGCGCATTGCTGCGGCTCTCCGACCCCGACGGCGACGGCTGGGCTGAGCGCTGGCGAACGTTGAGCGACGCCTGGGACGTGTCGCGCGACCACCACGACTGGACCACGGGGATTGCTCCCTGGCCCGGCGGCGGCTGGGTCGTCTGCCCGGTGACGGACGATGTCCGGGAACGCACCATCCTGGGGCGCCACTACCTGCGAGGAAAAGCCGTGCGGGTCACCGAGACGGGCGAGACGACCGTCCTCGCCGAAGGGCTTCGCTACCCGACCGGCTGGGCCGCTCGCCCGGTCGACGGCGCGGTCTTCTTTACCGACAACCAGGGGCAACAGAAAACGACCTGCGAGATCAATCAACTCGTCCCGGGGGGCTGGTACGGCTACCGCAGCCAGGCCGACACGGCCGAGGCCGGTCGCCCGGTCGTCCCGCCGGTCGTGCGCATCCCGTATCCGTGGGCCCGTTCCGTCAACGGCCTCGAATTCGCGCACACGGGGGGCGCGTTCGGCCCCCTCGAAGATCAGTTGATCCTCTGCGAGTACAACAACCGGTTCGTCCTGCGTGCGAGTCTCGACGAGGTCGACGGCCACACGCAAGGGGCCTGTTACCCGTTTCTGGAACGTCTGCTCGGCCCGCTCTGCGCGGCGTTCGGCCGCGACGGCGCACTGTACGTCGGCAGCCTTCGCGAGCCAGCCTGGGGGGCCGAGCCGGAGCAGGGGGCGATCTTTCGCGTGACGTACTCGGGGACTCCTACCTTCGGGATCCGGGACGTCAAGGCACGTCCGGACGGCTTCGCCCTGCGCTTCTTCACCCCCGTCTCGCCCGAAAAGGCAACCGACCCGCGCCGGTATCTGGTCCGCCGCTACCATCACGTTTTCCAGGGCGCCTACCATTCGCCGCCGACGGATGAGGAACCACTCCACGTCGCCTCCGCTACAGTCCTGGAGGATGGATGCACGGTGCTCCTGACGCTGAGGGAGCCCTGGCTCGGGGACCGGATCTATGAACTGCGCACGACGCTGCCCCACGCCAGCCCGGACACTGCGCACTACACAATGAACTATGCACCGAAAAGAAGATAAGAACTTAACCACAGAGATCACAGAGAGGAAGACGGAGAAAGAGAGGGAGAACGGTTTCGCCGCAGAGTTCGCCGAGAACGCAGAGGAGAAGGTAGAGGAAAGAATGAATACGTATTATCTTTCCGTTAGGCTGTTTATCATATGTTTTTCGCGATAATTTTAACAATTCTTAATCCGATTCTCTCTCTGAATCTTCTCTGCGGACTCTGCGGCGAGAGTCTCTCTTCTGTCGTGTGCGTTGTGGTCAAATCCGTCTGCCGTGAGATTCATTGATGGCGCGTCCCGGTGAGGTTGAGGAGGAGTTCGGCGTACCGATCCCCGGCGCGATCTTGCCCGAGGCCGACTGGGCGCGGACGGCATTGAAACGGTGGCCACTGCCGCCCCTCGACTGGGACGCTGTGTTTGGCCGGTCCGCGCCGGTCGTGCTGGATCTCGGGTGCGGAAACGGTCGCTACACCCTTTCGAGCGCACTGGCGCGACCGGAGTGGAACCACTTTGGGCTCGACGTGCTGCCGGTGGTGATCCGGTACGCGACCCGCAGAGCGAACCAGCGCGGCCTGCACAACGTCCGCTTCGGGGTGAAGGATGCGCAGGCATTTATGCGGGATTTCGTCCCGGCCGGAAGCGTGGCCGAGGTCCACTTGTACCATCCCCAGCCATTTCATGACCCGCGCAAGGCGCACCTGCGGCTGCTGACTCCCCGTTTCCTGGCGGATGTCCACTGTGCGCTGGGGCCCGGCGGGCTGTTCGTGACGCAGACGGACAATCCTGACTATTGGGACTACATGACGCGCGTGCTGCCGTGCTACTTCAGCTTCGAGGCGCACGACGCCGCGTGGCCCGATGCGCCGGAGGGGAGGACGCGTCGGGAAATCCTGGCCAAGGGACGCCATCTCCGCATCTTTCGCGGGATCGGTCGACGCCGGGAGGATGTCTCGACGGCCGAGGCACGTGCGTTGGCCGACACGTTGCCGCCGCCGTCATTTACGAGCCGCGGTCCCTGGTGCGACCTCGATGCGGCGGACGCGGAAGGGGGGACATCGGGCTGGAAAGACCAGGGCCGCGGGTTCTGAGGTTGGTCTCGCGCTGCGCGTTCAAGCGGCGCTCACGAGGGCAGAGAAAGGCGGTGCAATGTCCACGGTGGGAGCGCCGTCGGTTTGCGGTTTTCCTGGCGTGGTTCGGGGGCCGGCCACTGCCGGCGCCGATCGTGAATCCGGCCGGCCGGCAATGGCCGACCCTACAGGATGCGGAAAAATGTCACCCGGACGTTTGCCAAATGGAACGGGCCCGACCGGTTGGGGAGCGCCGGGACGAATCCCGTTGCCTGTTTCGGGATTCTCTCGCTATAATGAGTCAAGCGCGCGCGGCACTCCTCAAAAGTCAAACCCGTATGGCTCGTCTCGGCAGGAGCCCTTGTTAATGAAGCCAATGATGGCGCTCTGCATGCTCGCCATCAGTACCGCCGTCTGCGGTGGTACGCACGCATCGGATCGTGCGGAAACCGTGGTGCTGCGCGGCAAGGTCGTTGAACTTGCAGCCGCCTTGAAGGCCGACGGCCTCGTGTACGACGCCGAGCCCGTGACGAAGCAAGTCGTTCTTCAAACCGCCGGGGGCGAGGTCGTCCCACTGATTTCCGACGACGCCAGCCGGGCGCTCTTCCATGATAAGCGTCTGCGCGACCGGCCGGCCGAGCTCCACGCGCGGCGTTTCCAGGGACTACCGTACGTGCAGGTGGTCACGTTCCGCGTCGAGGAAGACGGACGGATGCGCACCCCGGAATATTACTGCGAGATCTGTACGATCAGCGTCCGCTACCCGCAGATCTGTCCCTGTTGCCAGGGCGAGATGGTCCTGCGCATGAAACCCGAGCCACGATGATCGGCGCGACGAAGGCGTCGCTGGTTCTTGCCTGAGGTTTCGATCCCCGTTCCACCGACGGCGGCGGGACCCGCCGAGGATGCTCAGGACGATGTTCATCGTCAACGCCAACCTCCTGCTGGGACTGGCTGCCGCCGTGGCGGTCGCTTCCACGCTCTTCTCGCTGACGGCCTTGTTCTGGGCCACGCGAAGGCGTCGTAATCTGCCCGATCATATGCCGCCCGTCACGGTGCTCAAGCCGCTGAAGGGTGTCGACGAAGGGCTCGAAGAGAACCTCCGGAGCTTCTTCCGGCTCGATTACCCAGTCTATCAAATCCTCTTTTGCGTTGCGGACGACGACGATCCCGCGATTCCGGTCGTCCAGCAGCTCCTGGCCGAGTTCCCCGACCAGGACGCGCGGCTCATCGTCGGTTGTCCCGCCTTCGGACTGAACCCCAAGGTCGAGAGCCTGGCGGCGATGTATCGGTACCGCAGGCACGACGTGATCCTCATCAGTGACTCGAACGTTCGGGTTCGAGCCAGTTACCTGCGCGAAACCGCCTGTTACCTGGCCGATCCCGGCGTGGGGTTGGTCAGCAACATTTTTGCGGGCGTGGAAGAGTCCCAAATTGGGGCGGTGCTGGAGAACCTGCATCTCAACGGCTTCATCGCCGGCGGCGTGGCCGCGGCCGGGGCTCTCGGCGTCACGTGCGTCGTCGGCAAGTCGATGCTGATGCCCGTCCGTGTGCTGGAAGCGATCGGGGGTTTCGCGGCGGTCCGCAACCTGCTTGCCGAAGACCAGGTGATTGGACTCCGGGTGCGGAAGGCGGGTTATTCGATCCGGCTCAGCCACCACGTCATCGAGAACGTGAACCAGTCACGCGGGTTCATGTGGTTCCTCAACCGCCACTCCCGCTGGTACAAGATTCGCCGCCGACTGGCGCTGCCGGTCTTTGTTTCGGAGCCGTTCTCGAACCTCGCGACCGTGGGGATTGTCTGGGCCTTGTCGGGCGATTCAGGGATTGCATGGGGGGGACTGGTCATTCTCTTGGGCCTCGGCGTGGCTCGCGATGCGCTCCAGACTTACTGGCTGCGCGGCACACTTCCCAAGCTGCGCCACCTGCTGCTGAGCCCCGCGAAGGATCTGTTCCTCATGCCGATCTGGTTCGATGCGCTCGTGAACGACCGCGTGCAGTGGCGCGGACACCGGTTCCTCGTCGGCCGCTACACGCGTCTCCGTTACGCGCGCGTCCCGCGCACCGTCCGGCGACGCGTCCGGCGCGTCCGCAAGCTTCGGGAACAAAACCGGGGCGGGGCCGGGGCCGAATAGGCGAGCCAAACATCTGTCCGTTGGTCCAGGCATGCCTCCGAGAAGAAAGAGGTCCTCTTGATGGAAGAAGACGCCGGCGCTCCGGCCCGAGCCAACCGCAAACCCACCGACCTCAGCCCGACCGTCCCCCCTCATGGCTCCGCGCCGTCCTGGCGTCCCTTCCAACGCATCGTCCTCGCCGCCCGCGTGAGCGGGGGCGTTTACACGACGCTGTCGTGTGGTTCCACCCAGTCCGTCGATACCCTGGCGCGCGTCAAGCGGCAGGGCGTCCTCCGCTATGGCAGCGACAAAGAGGGTGGGGGGCCTTACGCGTTCCCCAACCCGGAATCTCCCCGAGAAGTCACCGGCTTCGAGGTGGAGCTCATGGAAGCCGTCGGCCGCGACCTCGGCGCAAAACCCGTTTTTGCGCAAGGGCAGTGGGACCGCTTGCTCCAGGAATTGACCTCGTACCATGTCGACGCCGTCGTCAATGGGTACGAATGGACCGAGACGCGGGCCCGAGACTACCTGGCGACCCGGCCCTACTACGTATATCAACTCCAGCTTCTGGCCCGAAAAGGCGGGCCGATCGGCTCGTGGAAAGACCTGACGAAGCCCAACCCGCGCGGCAGACCCTGGACCGTCGGCGTGCTCGTCAGTTCGGCCGCCGACACGTTCGCGAACGAGCAGGGGAGTGAGCACGTACGGGTCGTGCACTTCGACGGCGCGACCGACGCGATGATCGCCGTCCAGAACGGTCAGTGTGACGCGACGCTCCAGGACCTTCCGGCCGCGCTCTTCTACAGGGACCGATTCCCCGCGCTCGGCTTTGCCGGCGAACCGATTGGCCACGGCTATTACGTCATTTTTGTGCGCCGGGATGACGTCGCGCTCCGGGATGCCATCGACCGGAGCCTCCAGGGACTGATCGATTCCGGGTCGCTCCGGAAACTCTACGAACGCTACGGTCTCTGGAACGACGCCCAGGACGAGCTCAGCCACTGGACCGGGTCGGCGTTCGCGCTCCAAGGGACCGCGCCACCGACCGGTTTGAGCCTGGTGTGGCGGTATCGGACCGTGCTGTTCGACGCATCGCTGGTGACGATCGTCCTGTCGATGTCGTCCATGCCGCTCGCGATGCTGATTGGCCTCGCAGTCGCGCTGGGGAGGTTGTACGGCCCAAGGTCTATCCAGGTTGCGCTGGGCGCATACGTCGAGTTCCTCCGCGGCACGCCACTGATGCTCCAGCTCTACGTGCTCTTTTATGTGCTGCGGCTGCCACCGTGGATCGCGGGGATCGGGGGGCTCGCGATCAATTACTCGGCGTACGAGGCGGAGATTTACCGGGCGGGACTTCAGGCGATCCCGACCGGGCAAATGGAAGCCGCGCTAGCGCTGGGCATGTCGCGCTGGCTGGCCCTGCGCCGGGTGATCATACCGCAGGCGGTGCGGATCGTGATCCCACCCGTCACGAACGACTTCATCGCCCTTTTCAAGGACACGTCGGTCTGTTCGGTGATCACTCTGGTCGAGTTGACCAAGCAATATTCGATCCTCGCGAACAGTACGGGCGGAGTGCTGGAGTTCGCTCTGGCCGCGTGCGTCCTGTACCTGGCGATGAGCATTCCCCTGTCTTGGTTCTCTCGCTGGTCGGAACGGCGTCTCGCGGCTTCGGGCGTGAAAGGGGGACTGGTCGCATGATCGACGTGACTGGCCTGGTGAAGCGTCACGGCACGCTGGAGGTGCTGCGAGGGGTGGACCTGGCCGTCAATCGCGGCGAGGTTGCGGCGATTATCGGGGCGTCGGGGTCGGGCAAGAGCACATTCCTGCGCTGTTTGAATGGCCTGGAGACGTTTCAGGACGGCCGGGTTGCCGTCGGGGACCTGAGCTTCAGCGCCGACACGCCGGCCCCGGTGCGGTCCCGGGTCGTCCGGCAAGTTTGCCGGCGCGTGGGCATGGTCTTTCAAAGCTTCAACCTGTTCCCGCACCGGACCGTGCTTCAGAACGTCACTGAGGGGCCCATCTACGTCCTGGGGCTGCCCGCTGAAGAGGCCGAGGCACGTGCGTTGCGGTTGCTGGACCGGGTCGGACTCGCCGACCGCCGCCACGCGATGCCCCGGCAGCTTTCCGGGGGCCAGCAGCAGAGGGTGGCGATCGCGCGGGCGCTCGCGATGGAACCGGACGCGATGCTGTTCGACGAGCCGACGAGCGCCCTCGACCCGCGAATGACGGGGGAAGTCCTTGCCGTGATCACCGACCTGGCCCGCGACGGCCTCACGATGATCGTCGTCACCCACGCCATGCGCTTCGCCCGTCAGGTCGCGCACACGGTCCACGTTTTCGGCGACGGACGCGTCATCGAGAGCGGCTCTCCCGACCAGATCTTCGAGGCCCCCCGGCAGGAAGCGACTCGGCTTCTCCTCGATGACTCACAGGCGGCTTGATCGGCGGGCCTGGTTTCCTAGGTTTAGATGCGCACGCCCTTTATGGCGCAAGGCACGGCGGAGGCTTGCACGCACGCCAACGCGTCCCGCGAAGCTCCCTTGACGTAACCGCCCGGGCGGCTACTCTTCTCCGTGCACAAGGCTCTTGCGCGCCGGTGGCGAGTTCCTGCTGCCGGCGGCATGCGATTGCGAGTCGACCGCGGTCAGGGAGGACCCCGGCATGGCCCATGACTTGATCCGCCGCGTGGAGCGGCTCGGTCACCCCCGAATTTTGGTCGTCGGTGACCTGATCCTCGACCGCTACGTTTGGGGATATGCCGAGCGAATCAGCCAGGAAGCGCCCGTGCCGCTGCTCCGAGCCGACCAGCGCGAGCACCGTCTCGGGGGTGCGGCGAGCGTCGCCACGATGCTCCGTGCGCTGGGGGCCGAGGTGCGGCTCGCGGGAGCCGTGGGCCGGGACGCCGAGGCGGACCTGGTGCGCGGGCTGTTGGCCGAGCACGCGATCGACGACCACCTGGTCGTCGCGCTGAGCGACCGCCCGACGACGCTGAAGGAGCGTTACATCGGGCGTGCCCAGGACCGGCACGCGCAACAGATGATGCGCGTCGATTACGAGGTCCGGGACCCGATCCCCGCGCCGGTCGCGCTCTCACTGCAGGAGCAGTTCACGGAAGCCGTCGGGTGGGCGGACGTCGTGCTCATCTCCGACTACGACAAAGGGGTCTGCACGCCGGACCTGCTGCGCGCGCTCATCGCAACGTGCCGCGGGCTGGGAGTGCGCGTGCTCGCCGACCCGATTCGTGGGACGGATTACTCGAAATACGCAGGCGTCCACTGCATGACGCCGAACCGCCTGGAAGCTTCCCTCGCGACCGGCATGACAATCGCGCAGCCGGACGACGCGCTTGCCGTCGGCCGCAAGCTCGTGGAAAGCCTGGGCATGGACTGCGTCCTCGTCACGCTCGACCGCGACGGCATGGCGCTGGTGCGGGCCGACGGCCGGTCGGAGCTCGTACCGACGCGCCCCCGCCAGGTCTACGACATCACCGGTGCGGGGGACATGGTCCTCGCCGTGGTCGGCCTGTGCCTGGCCGCCGGGGCCGACTATGCCGAGGCGGCTGCGCTGGGCAACGTGGCGGGAGGGCTCGAGGTCGAGCGAATCGGCGTCGCGCTGCTGTCCCGGCAGGAAATCCTGCGCGACCTGCTGGACCACCACCAGCCCGAGGCGGTCAAACGGCTCGATCGCGACGCGCTCGTCGCCGAGGTCCACCGGCGGCGGCAGGCGGGCCAGAAAGTCGTTTTCACGAACGGCTGTTTCGACATCCTGCACGTCGGGCACGCACGCTTGCTCCGCCAGGCCGCGACCCTGGGCGATTTTCTGGTGGTCGGCTTGAACTCCGACGACAGCGTGCGCCGACTGAAGGGTCCTTCACGTCCGCTCAACGGTGAAGAGGCACGGGCCGAGCTGCTTGCCGCCCTCGAGTGTGTCGACGCCGTGACCATCTTCGGCGAAGACACGCCGCTCGAGCTGATCGACCTGATCTTGCCCGAAGTCCTCGTCAAAGGGGGAGATTACCGGCCCGACCAGGTCGTTGGCCGCGCTGAGGTCGAAGCGGCCGGCGGACGACTGGTCCTGATCCCGTTGGTCGAAGGGCACTCGACCACCAGCCTCGTCCACCGCGCGTCGGAACGGACCGTGACCGCACATCCCCCTGAGCCGGCGTTGCCGCCCCCCCTCTCGCGCCACGGCTCGCAAGCGCCGTTCAAGACATCCATCCCGGAAAACCGATGAAATCACTATGCCTGCGCGAGATGAGTTCCCCACGAGGCGGCGTCGCCGTAGGCCAAGGAGTGACCTGAGCGCGAGTTGCGCTCGGGCCAAACAGGAACGGGAGGCCTGATGCCATGACTCGCCCTCGCCCGAGGATCGGGTCCGAGCTGCTCCCGCTCTTCCTGATATTGCTCTGCCTGGGCGGGACTCTCGCGCTCGTCATCGCCACGCACCGCCGCGGAGTGGTGAACCGACGTCAACCGGAAGGGCCGAAAGTCGCGGCAGCCCCGGCCCCGGCTCCGCCGCCCGTCGTCGAAGAAAAGGGCGATCCCGCCCCCCCACCCATTCCTCCGCCGCCGGTCGAGGACCCGACGAAGAAAGCCCTGGCCCAACTCTCCTCGGCGGCGCAGGCCGAACGCGAGGAGGCCCGCAACGCCGACCGCCGAGCGGACTCGCTGGAACTCGCGAGACGCGATGCGTTCGCCAAATCCGAACGGTGGCGGCGTCGGGAAAGCGTCGTCCTCGCCCAAGTTGCCGAGCTGGCGGAGCAAGCGGACCGCACGCGTATGGAGCTCGAGTCGATCGAGATCGAGCGCGACGCCTTGGCCCGCGAACGCGACGCGGCCAAAGCCGTGCTCGCGAAGGCTCGGTCGGCCTCGAGCTACGCCATCCTCCCCCACAAGGGTCCGAACGGCACGTGGCGTCGCCCCATCGTGGTCGAGTGCCGTAACGGCGCCGCCATTCTCCAACCGGTAGGCACGGCGTTCGGCATGCTCGAACTCTCGGGTCTGGGAGGGCTGCGCTCCAGCCCCTTCGTCCGGGCCGTGGCACGCGAGCTCGTCCGGATCAGCGGAGAATCGGGCCCCGATGGCGCGGCGAACGTCCCATACATCTTCTTCGTGATCCGACCCGACGGCATCCGCCCTTACTATGAGGCCCGCGCACGGCTCGAGATGCTCGGCATCGCCTTCGGGTACGAGCTCGTGGACCAGGATTGGGAGATCGACTTCTCCCAGCTCGAAAACCCCGTCGGGGCTGATCCGCTGTCGCCCGGCCCGTCCTCGCGGCAGCCAGCCGTCGCCGAGCGCGAAGAGCTGACCTGGCCGGGCGAACGCCCGGGCGGCAAGCGCGGCGGCGGTGAGGCAGCCGATTCGTTCGTTTGGCATTCGCGGCCATCGGGCACGCCGAA